>JBDKGO010000030.1:0-12842 GCA_039798125.1 Bacteroidota bacterium
CCCTCGTCATTCGCAATTACTACTGGCTCACCACCTTCCATAACTGATACGCAACTATTTGTGGTACCTAAGTCAATTCCTATAATTTTTCCCATAATGATTGATTTTCAATGATTAATTCACTACGATAGTTCAATCTTTATGCCATTCTGTCGAATAGGCAAAAATGGCATAATTGTCAGCTTTACCCCTTTAAATTGGGACTGAAATGGCATAAATACATCAAAAAATGGGAAGAAAAGGCAGATTAATTAGACTGTCTTGGTCTTAAATGTGAAGTTCTTTTGGCTTGTATAGCTGAAAATAACCACAAAAAAAGTAGTTACAACCTTTGCGAAAGTGGCATTCCAAGCAAGTCCTTCCACGAATAATTTAAGAAAAATGTAGTTTAGGAAGATACATCCAAGAACCACCATAAAGTATCGGAATAGCTGTTTGCTCTTTCGGACAGATGTTTCCTGAAAGACCACATAACGGCTCAAATAAAAGCCTATTGGGAAAGTAACATTAAAACTGATCATGAAGGATGCAATATGGGGGCTAATCGTCAACCAACCTAAATGCACAGGAAGGGTCTTTAAAATGTAATTATAGGAAATGAAGAACAATAGAATATCTAACACGGTATTCCCCCCACCGCATGCTGCATAACGAAAGGTTTTCAACGGCATGAACCTCCTAAACAATGGATACACCCCATCAATTAGGTCTAGAATTAATTTGCTTATAAATTCGTGTACTTTCAACATGTATGCGTAAAGGTAACCTTAATTAATTACTTTTGCAGTCGGTAATCCTATTTTATGCAATTGATCCAAAATTTAAAGCAGGCCGCTGCAGATGCCATTCAATCCATCTACCAAGTTCAAATTAAAAGTGAACAGGTATTGGTGAATGCAACTAAGCCAGAAATTGAGGGCGATTATACCATCGTGCTATTTGCTTTTGTCAAACAATTAGGCCAGAGTCCAGAAGAGTTAGGCAATGCATTGGGCGAAGCGGTTATGGCTAAAATGCCGGGGACAATCACTGCATTTAATATTGTGAAAGGCTTTTTGAACTTTACCATCAGTGACCAGTTTTGGTTAGACTATATTCAAGCAACAGACACCAACAAATTAGTAACGCCCACAGCAGCACCTAAGAAAATCATGGTGGAGTATTCCTCCCCTAATACCAATAAGCCATTGCACTTAGGACACCTTAGAAATAATTTTTTAGGCTGGAGCATTGCGGAAATATTGAAATTACAAGGTAATCAAGTCGTTAAAACTTGTATTGTAAATGATAGAGGGATTCATATTTGTAAAAGTATGATTGCATGGCAATTATTTGCTAATGGCGCAACACCCGAAAGCACCAATATGAAAGGTGACCACTTTGTAGGTGATTATTATGTCAAATACAACGATGCTTACAAAGCAGAAATGGAAACATTGATTGCTGGTGGTATGTCTAAAGAGCTTGCAGAGCAAGAAGCCCCAATACAAAAAGCGGCACAGGCCATGTTATTGAAATGGGAACAAGGCGATGCAGACACGATGGCGCTATGGAAACGTATGAACGAATGGGTATATGCAGGATTTGATGTGACCTATAAAAAAATTGGTTCTGACTTTTTCAAAACTTATTACGAAAGCAATACCTATTTGTTAGGAAAAGATTTAGTGGATCAAGGTTTATCAAAAAAAGTATTCTATCAAAAAGAAGATAGTTCTGTGTGGATTGATTTGACGGGTGAAGGTTTAGATGAAAAAATAGTAAGACGAAAAGATGGCACTTCGGTATACATCACACAGGATATTGGTCTTGCTGAACTCAAACAAAAAGAATTCAATACTGATGCAAGTATCTATGTTGTGGGGGATGAACAAAACTACCATTTCAAAGTATTGAAATTGATTTGTCAAAAATTACAATTGCCTGCTTCAGACGGTATCTACCATTTAAGTTATGGGATGGTGGAATTGCCTACCGGTAAAATGAAGAGCAGAGAAGGTACAGTTGTGGATGCGGATGATTTAGTAGATGGCATGATTCAAATTGCAAAAGAAAAAACAGAATCACTTGGGAAAGTAGATGATTTTAGTGCTGCGCAATTAGAAAAATTATACGATACCATTGGATTGGGTGCATTAAAATTCTTTTTATTAAGAGTGGATCCTAAAAAGAAGATGATCTTTAATCCAGAGGAAAGTATTGACTTCCATGGTTTCACTGGTCCATTCATACAATACACCCATGCAAGAATAAAAAGTATCTTAAGAAAAACAGGTACGACAGTGAAGCAAGTTGGTTCTTCATTGTTGCCATTGGAAAAAGCACTTGCGATGCAATTGGCTAATTTTTCGGCAGAAGTGAATGAGGCTGCAGAAGCTTTAGATCCATCTAAATTAGCGATCTATGCATTTAACCTTGCTAAATTATTCAATAGTTTCTACGCAGAATTGTCTATCGCTAATGCTGAATCTGATGACAAGAAAAATTTAAGAATACAATTAGGAATTTTAACTGCAGCAACATTAAAGCAAGCAATGCAAGTTTTAGGTATTGAGGTTCCAGAACAAATGTAAGGCTAGGAAAGATAAAATAAATTATTCTTCAAACCCCCACTCTGTTTTTAATTGAGCCAACTGGGCTGCAGGCAAACTACATTGGTCATAATGACCTGCGTTTCTTTTTTGTCGCATAGCTTCATAAATAGTGACCGCACAAGCCACTGATATATTTAAACTCTGAATAATCCCCATTTGTGGGATGATGAAATTGCCATCTGCCATACCACGTAATTCCTCCGAGACTCCATCATGTTCATTGCCAAAAACCAATGCAACAGATTGCGTAAAATCGATGGCATGTAAATCTATTGCATCACTTGACAAATGCGTGGTTAATATGGTTTTAAACTTTTTACGAACATCTGCAACGCATTTTTGAACGTCATCATATTCATGAATCGTCAACCACTTAATAGCACTACTACTGCTTTTATAGCCAAAATGTTTATACCTAGGTAATTCGGTGCTCAATACATACACTTCCTGAATGCCCACTGCATCGCAGGTTCTTAGCACAGCAGAAATATTATGCGGATCCTGCACATTCTCCATGATGAGCGTCAAATTTGCTTGACGTTGGTGTAATACTTTTAATAATTTCTCGGTACGTTCTGGTG
The DNA here is from genome assembly GCA_039798125.1 of Bacteroidota bacterium. Taxonomy (GTDB): domain Bacteria; phylum Bacteroidota; class Bacteroidia; order Chitinophagales; family Chitinophagaceae; genus Sediminibacterium. Next base: position 3,176 of record JBDKGO010000030.1, read on the forward strand.
TCATTTGTATTATTTATCAAAAGGCATTCTAAAAGCAACGCCTAATCCTGGATGCATTAATGGTTCAATCATTCCATTTTGATTGTTATAACTATAATTCAATCCTACCCCATTTAATTGGGTCATTAATAAAGGGCCATCCATATCCACATAATCTAATTGAGGCAAAAATTGTGCTATGGCAGCAGAACCAATCACGGATTCATTCATACTTCCCATCATTACTTTTAATCCCAATGCTCTTGCTTCTTTGATCATGCGCAGGGCTGGGGTCAAGCCACTACATTTTGTCAATTTAATATTGATGCCATCAAAATAATTGGCACAAGTAGCCACATCATTTTCACTTACACAGGATTCATCTGCAAACAAGGGTAAAATAGCTTGTTGTTTCAATTGTGCCATCCCCTCCCAATTATCCTTTGCTAAAGGTTGTTCAACTAGCACAACGCCCAATTCAGCCAATGCTGGAATTTTTAAAAGCGCTTCCTCGGTTGTCCATCCTGCATTCGCATCTACACGAATTGGTTTATCTGTATGCTTTCTTAACGCAGTCAACATCTCTATATCATATTCCGTTCCAACTTTGACTTTATAAATAGGCCATGGATGTGCCTCCATTTTTTGTACCATCTTCTCTATGGGGTCTATCCCTAAAGTGTAATCACAAATTGGAGGGAGATCATTGCCAGTTGTAGCCCATTGAGTATTCCATAACTGATGCAAAGGTTGCTTTTTCATTTGTCCCCATAAATCCCAACCAGCCATATCCAATGCACAAACTAAAAATGGATCATTTGGAAAAAGATGGTGTAAGAAATGCCAAAATCTTTCTGGGTCAATCAATGCAAATTTTTCAATTAATTTTCTTTGCTTTTCCAACTGTTCCATCATATCTGCCACAGTTACATTATAATATACAATCGCTGGCGCTTCTCCAAAGCCTGACCAGTTACCCAAGGACAAGCGCACCATTAAACTATGCTGATGCGTCTTTGTTCTACCATTGGATATGGTAAATGGATATTCGAAAGGTAAACTTTGTTCCCAAAAATCTAATTGCACTTGTACTAATTTTAATTATGCTCTTCCACTTGCTTGAATCAAGTGAAACCATTCTTGATTAAATTGTTCTTCGTCTATTAACTGTTCTAAATTGATATGCATTCTATACCTCCAATAATGTTTAGGATTTGCAGGTACATTAATGCGCTCTTCATTTGGATCTGATCTTCTTAGTGTTTCATCAATGCCCATAAAATCTTGCAATTGGAAGATCGCCCACATGGCCGGAGCATATAAATGCTGCGATAAAATTGCTTTATTAATCCATCCATCACAATAGACTGGGGCTTTACCTTGTTGACCCATTTCATACTGATAAAACTGTTGGGTCTTTGCGCTGTCTTCCTCCCACCATCCTCTTATCGTACTAGTATCATGTGACGAAGGAGTTACCACACTTAAATATGGTGCATCACTTGGATGGAAGAAAGTTTTATGATTTGCTTTTGGCATTCTTTGCACTTCTAAACTTAACATACCTAATTGATACATGACATGTGGCACACAGGAAGGTACCAATCCTAAATCCTCCCCACAAATCAACATATTGGTGGAGCGCTTTAACATAGGTAGTTTTTTCATTGCTTCTTTCTCCCATGCAGCATCCTGACGCTTAAAGAAATAGTCGTCATACAATTCATGCAATTTGTTTTGCGTGTTTTTATCTAAATGTTTAAAAGAGCTAGTCTGCCCAATATTGAATCTAAAATGATATGCTTGCGGCTGATCCCCTTCAAGTAAAATAACATTTGAAATTAAATCGTATAATCCTTGCTTTATTTTGGAATTGAATTCAGTCTGTTCTTGTTGTTCAAAATACGCTTCTACTGCGCGTTGTGTTTTAAATGCTGGCAACAATGCAAAATGTTCTTCTCCTATTGATTCAAGGAAATTGGACTTGACATAATTATTATCATAACCAAATACTAGAAACAAAATGGTTTCATTGATATAAGGCATCGTGAATCGATAATGGTCAAAAGCAATCCCTTTTGCATTCAATTCATTGATACTAATTGGAATGGCTGGAACAAAATGTCCCAAAATCCCTTCTACAGCATGCATTGGAATACTCCAAATTCTAAAGAACCCTAAAATATGATCAATCCTGAATGCGTCAAAATAGTATTTCATTTGATCAAACCTAGACTTCCACCAAGCAAAACCATCGGATGCCATTTGGTCCCAATTGTAAGTTGGGAAACCCCAATTTTGTCCAGACACGGCAAAATCATCCGGCGGCGCACCGGCTTGTTTATCCATATGAAATAAATGAGGATGCTGCCATGCGTCTGCACCAAAACGATAAACCCCAATTGGAATATCTCCTTTTAATACTACTCCCTGAGCGTGCGCATAATCAGTTGCTGCTTTTAATTGAAGGTGTAAATGAAATTGTACAAAATAAAAGAATGCGATATCAGAATAGGTCTTTGATTTTGGATTTGCCAATTGGTCAATTTCTACTGCATTGAATTTAGAATGACTAGGCCATGCATTAAAATCTACAGAACCATGCAAATCCCTTAAATAAGAGAATGCACTATAAGGTAGTAACCAGGCTTGATTGTCATTAAAGAACTGTTTAAAAGCAGTTGTTGCTAAATCTCTTTTTCCATTAACTGCATAAACTGCTTTTAGTGCCTTCCATTTCACAGATAGCACTGCTTCATAATCAACTACAGTTAAATTGTTCAATGCGATTTGTTGATCCAGTGCATCCTGAATTAAGTGCGCTTGATCAGCATCTACTATGTCAGACAAACGAATATACATTGGATGTAAAGCAAAAGCCGAAATCGCTGCATAGGGATAAGAATCCATCCAGCTATGTGTAGCAGTCGTATCATTAATTGGTAATAATTGAATTAATTTTAAACCAATTTTTTTAGACCAGTCTGCCAATAATTTAATATCGCCAAATTCTCCAACTCCAATACTTTGCTTGGATCTTAATGAAAAAACAGGAATTGCAACACCTGCTCCTTTCCATTGATTGTGGCCTACCTGTGCAAATCCGTCTTGTACAAGTACCAATTTATTTTTACTAACTGGCTCATACAATACCCTATTGTTACCTGATTCAAATGAAATAAACTTTTTTAGCTTCGTATCATAAATACCATACTTATAGACCAAAGGGAAATCACATTTACTTAAGTTCAAAGCAATTTCATAATAAGGTTGATCTATTATTTTATTCAATGGCAATGCTTTTGCTGCATCCCAACCGCCAATTTCCTTAGACTCCCCAATGATACAAATTGTTTGATTTGTAGTTAGCAAAGGTGCTTTCACTCTAAAAACATGCGTTGCATTTTTTGGATGGTGTGGTTTTACCTGATGCCCTTTGCTTTGTAATAACACATTTGCAAATGGTGCTGTATAAAAAGCATTATCAATATATCCAGTAAAATTCCAGGCATCTATCAAAACCAATTCCTTTGTGGCCAATTGATCTACGATGATGGATTTATCTGAACCCCAATCAAAAATCCTAGTTCCATCTGCATTTTGAATAAAATAACTGTAGTGAATTGTTTCGGCCTTCAACAATCCTTTTGTTGCTAAATGCAAGACCCAATAATCCTCATTTAAATAAACCATTGGAACTGCCGCTTCGATATTCCCATTGCCTAATAAAGGGTGGTTTCCTGTAATGAAAATAGTTTGACCAAAATTGGTCTTAAATCTTAAATGGAAATTCAGTTTTTCAATCATATTCAATCTTGTTTCGAATGGCGCTAAAGATAATTACAAATTCAATGAAATAGCCTTAACTAATCAAAATATTGTATCTTGCTTTCGACCAAGAAAGGGATCCATGGACAAAATAATTATCTATACAGACGGCTCGGCAAGAGGCAATCCAGGACCAGGCGGTTTTGGTGCCATTTTGATTTGGGGAGAGAAGGTCAAAGAGATTGCCGAAGCTTATAAATATACCACCAATAATAGAATGGAGCTCTTAGCAGTCATCAAAGCAATATCCATCTTAAAAACAAAAAAATTGCCAATTTTGGTATATACAGATAGTAAATACGTGGTTGAATCTGTAGAGAAAAAATGGTTAGAAAATTGGATTAAAACAGACTTTAAAGGAGGCAAAAAGAACAAAGACCTATGGCTAGCCTTTTATGAGCTATCTAAACAGTATAAGGTGAAATTTCATTGGGTAAAAGGACATGCGGACAACCCTTATAATAACCGTTGCGACGAGTTAGCCACCATGGCTGCAGATACAGGCCCTTGGCAAATTGACGAATTTTATGAAGCCATAGATTCTAAGTAATAAAACATTCTTGCATAAAAAAGCCACTCATTTACAAGAAATGAGTGGCTTTTTATTAGTATCAAAAAAATTAGCTTTTTACTTTAATCGCTTTTAATTTAGGCTGAATCAATTTTAATCCGCCAAACATCACTGCGCCAAAAACGAATGTGCCTGCTACACTATATCCATAAAATGGCAAACCGTCTACCATTGTTTGTAATAAACCTGAAGCAGTTAAAGGTCGTTGGTAACCTCCAAAGCTAGCCCATACCATAAAGTTTGAAACAAGGAAATAAACAGTTGGAGCAGCAATAAAATTACCTGCGAATTTGCCTATGTTGTTTGTTTGTAAACCAAATCCAAAAATTGCAGTCGCAGCAATTAATAAATAGTTCTGCCATTGACCATCATAAAAACCTTGAATGGTCGTTAAATGGTTCACATACAAAACTTGATAAAATAAATCAGACAAGAACATTGAAACAAGTGGTAACAGAAATGCAAAATGTTTGTTTTTTACAAATAATGAGCCGCTGAATAAAGCAATTGCAATTTGTGGTGCAAATCCAAATGGTCTACCTGGTAACACTCTATATAAAGCACTCGTTACAATCATTATAATTAAGGCAATTACTATTTCTTTGTTCAGTTTCATCAGTCGCTATTTTATAAATTATTTCAAAAACCAAATATACATAAATGGTTAGTTTTATGCCAGATTGATTTTCCTCAAATGTGTATAATTCGTTTAAGGCACAAAAGATTTGAATATTACAGCCGTTTCAGCCCCAGTTGATTGGATATGAAAGGCCGCTCCAGCCTTGACTGCAGCCAATTCCCCGGGTTTTAAGTCAATCCCATCCAATTGGACACCCCCTTGCATCACTAAAAACATTTCAAAGGAACTGGTCTTGTTTGTGTAAGTTTCACCTGGTGTTAAGGTGATTTTAGTTAAACCAAAATCGGGCACTGGACATGGAAATTGAAGCTCATTGGAACTTGTAAAATCACCTTTTAAAATACTTGGATATGTTGGCTCAAATTTTACATGATCTAGGAGCTCTTCAATATCTATATGTTTTGGAGTTAATCCGCCTCTTAAAACATTATCACTATTGGCCATCAATTCTATATTCTGTCCTTCTAAATAAGCATGCAAGAGCCCTGCCCCCTGAAATACACCATGGTATTTTGGCACATTGACAATGTTTAAAATATAGATGGAAAGAATGCCTTTGTCAACATTGGATGTTGGCACGATGCCATTATAATACTTATTAGCCCACCAATGTGGATGCGATTTATCCACTTTACCTGCTTTCACTTCATGCACAGCAATTTCCAATAAAGGTTTTAATATTTTATCTGTTGTAGATTGATCAAGGTGCATAAAATGACTATACAAGCCAGCATAATCATCCTGACCAAATACGGGTAATAATGTTTGTAAAGGAGCAAGACTTGTTAATCTTTCTTTAAGTGCATTGGCAGGCATAAAACCATGTAATAACCAAAAATCACTCAATGCCACCATCACTTCTGGTTTATGATTTTGATCTTTATAGTTTCTGTAAGATGCATCTATCGGCACACCCGCTTCTAGTTCTTTTAAAAAGCCTTTTTCTGCATTTTCCTTTGAAGGATGCACCTGAATACTCAGCATTTTTTCAACATCAAGAATTTTAAATAAATAAGGCAAAGACCCAAATTGAGCTGCAGTTTTTGGGCCTAAAAATGCTACCTGATTTTCTTGTATCATCAGATCAAGCGCCCTACTACCTTCAGCAGTTTCTACCATGGCAGGTGCAGAAGGATGTGCCCCCATCCAATATTCTGCAAATGGCTTACCAATCGCATTGTCTACATGCATCAATTGAGGAATGAATGTATTTCCACCCCACTCGTAATGCCTATGAATTCCTTGTAATTTATACGCTGTATTCATGTATACCATTTAACTATTTTCCTATTTACTCAATTAATTCAAATTAATACCACTTATAATGAGTCAACACAACAAAGATACTGGGTTTTTAGGCGAAAATAAAGCCGCAAACTACCTAATCAGCATGGGTTATACCATCCTTTTTAGAAATTGGCGTTATAAACATTTAGAAATTGACATCATTGCTAGCAAAGAAAACTGCTTACATATTATAGAAGTGAAGACCAGGAGGTCGACTACTTATGGTTTTCCAGAACAGCATATCGATGCGATAAAAATGCAGCACTTAAAAAATGCAGCTGCCTTATTCCAATACCAAAATCCTATTTGGAAGATGCTACAATTTGATGTGATTGCAATACAATTATACTCAGAAACGAAATGGGATCTTTTTTTTATCGAAGACGTTTATTTTTAAATTAGCTGCAATCATTTACATAGATGCCTTCATTTTTTCTACTAACTTATAGGTTGCTGGACAATATTCCACATTCTGTTTGTGCACATGGATATATTCTACAAATTTCTTTTTAGTTAAATGCGGGAATCCTGCGCAGTCAGCTGGTCTTACCTCATAGATAGAACACATGTTTGAACTTAAATTCAAGAACTGACAAGGTTTTGAAACATTCACCCAATCCTTGTCTTTTTTATCGTATTCCAACCAAGTGGCTTTGAACTCAGCAGGCTTGATCTCAAAATGTGCAGAAATTCTTTTGATATCAGTTGATGTAAAAGTTGGGCTCATCGACTTACAACAATTCGCACAAGACAAGCAATCTACTTCGGCCCAAACTTCTGTGCTTAATTTTGCTGCAATTTGATCAAGGTTTTTAGGATTTTTCTTTTCTATCTTTGTTAAGAACGATCTGAATTGTTTTGCATTAAGTTTAACTTTCTGCTTAAATGACCTTAAATTTACTTGCATATGGTTTTGAATCAGACACGAAATAAAACCTTTATCTATGAAATATCAAATCTTTTCCTAAACTAGTTTTGAGCAAATGCAATGGGATATCTATAAAAAAGGGTTTAAAGCTTTCTTGCAATTAGAGAAATCATTGAGTGTGCATTCTGTAGAAGCATACTTAAGAGATATCGATAAACTAGCATCCTATTTAGAACCAATTAAAACAATCCATACCCCTGCAGATATTGAAATGACGCATTTACAAGGTTTCATTCAAAGTATCGGTGAAATAGGCATGGCTGCTACTTCTCAGGCTAGAATTATATCTGGTATTAAATCTTTTTTTAAATATTGTTTAATTGAACAGATTTGTCATATTAACCCCACTACATTACTACCTAGTCCTAAAACGAGTCGAAAACTACCAGATGTCTTAAGCTTTGAAGAAATAGAACAAATGATTGGTGAGATAGACCTAAGTAAACCTGAGGGCGGAAGGAACAAGGCCATCTTGGAAGTGATGTATAGTTCTGGCTTAAGAGTCACAGAAGCAATTCAGCTAAAAATTTCTTGTTTGTATTTAGACGTTGGATTTATTAGAGTGATTGGTAAGGGTGATAAAGAAAGATTGGTGCCCATAGGATCAGATGCAATTAAGTATATCAAATTATACAAAGACACCATTAGAGTCCATCAAACTCCAGCAAAAAACTGCGAGGATATATTGTTCCTTAATAACCGTGGTAAAGGGCTAAGCAGGGTCATGATTTTTTATATCATCAAGGACCTGATTCTTAAAACAGGTATCAAAAAAACGATCTCCCCGCATAGCCTCCGTCATAGTTTCGCCACACATTTAGTGGAAGGCGGTGCCGATTTGAGGGCTGTTCAGGAGATGCTTGGTCATGAAAGCATTACCACCACCGAGATTTATACCCATATCAATAGGGATTTCCTGAGGGATACCCTGGATCGTTTCCACCCAGCCTTTCAAAAAAAATAACCTAAAAAACGCCTAAAATAAAGTAGGTTTGTTCTTCAAAATAAAGAAATATGAAAAAAATACTTTTTGTAATTGGAAGCTTTTTAAGCTTAACTGCTATGGCGCAAGTGAAGATGCCAGCTCCTAGTCCAACACAAACTTTAACCCAAGAATTTGGATTAGGTAAAATTGAAATCGTTTACTCAAGACCTAGCTTAAAAGGTCGTTCTGTGTTTGGAACAGGTAGTTTATTAGCTCCTATTGGTGATGTATGGAGAACAGGTGCAAATGGTGCCACAAAATTGACTTTCTCTGATCCAGTGAACATCGGTAATAAAACATTACCAGCTGGATCTTATGGTTTATTCACGATCCCTGGTGCATCAGAATGGACGATTATCCTCAATACCAATTCTAAAGGTTGGGGAAGTTTTGACTACAAAGAAGCTGAAGATGTGGTTCGTTTAAAAGTAGCTCCAGAAACTACTGGAAGCACTACTGAAACTTTCACAATTGGCATCGACGCAATCACTGCTCAAACTGCAACCATCTATTTGAAATGGGGCAAAACAAAAGTGAATATCCCAATTAGCACAGACATCAGACCAGCAGTACGTGCACAAATTGAAGCTGCTTCTGCTGCTGCAACTGTGAATCCTAGTATGTATCAATCTGCTGCGACATTTTACCTAGAATTAGACCATGACTACAATAAAGCTTTGGTTTATGCAGATAAAGCAATTGCTGCAAATGCAAAAGCATATTGGTTGCATTTATTAAAAGCAAGAATTCATGTTGCATTGAATGATAAAAAAGGCGCTAAAGCAAGTGCTGAAACTTGTAAGCAAATGGCGACTGAAGCAAAAAATATGGATTATGTAAGATCTGCAGATGAGATCTTGAAGTCTTTGTAAAATTTACACAATTTTTCAAAAAGCCCTTCCGTCAATCGGGAGGGCTTTTTTTTGTGCGGAAGAGGAGATTCGAACTCCCACGCCCGGGTATGGGCGCTACCACCTCAAGGTAGTGCGTCTACCAATTTCGCCACCTCCGCAGGAACGCAAACCTACATAAATTTCGTGAGGCTGTTATATTTTTTTGCATCTTTGTAGCACTGTATTTTATAGCCCAAAAATAATCTATGTCTAATTACAACGTAACCTGCCCCAAGTGTCAACACAGCTTTGAACCAACCGACGCTATCCGCGACGAGATTGAAAAAGAATTGCGTGGCAAGATGACCGATTGGCAAAAAAAGAAGGAAGAAGAAACCAATCTATTATTGGCGGAACAAAAAACAAAAATTCAGAACGAATTAACAGAACAATTAAAAAAGAATATTGCTGGCGAGTATGAACACAAGCTTAAGTTGATGCAAGACAACGAAGCCAATATGAGCAAGCAGGTGAATGAATTCAGACAAAAGGAATTAGAATTCTTAAAGCAAGTACAAGCCATTCAAGCCAAGGAAGCTGAACTTGAATTAGAATT
>JBDKGO010000031.1:0-11972 GCA_039798125.1 Bacteroidota bacterium
ACTGTTATACTTGCTGTTCCTGCATCTATTGCACTTGTGTATGTATAGTTGCCTGCATCTGTTCCAGTTAAACTAATACCACTAACAGATACAGTTTTGCCTGTTCCGATATTCTTATTATTAAATGTTGCAGTCTTATCCATCGTGAATACATCACCAGCTATTCTATTATCTGTTAAGGTTGCAGATGCAGTATTATTACCATCATATATCTTATCCGAAACAGTAGCGCTGATTGTCAAACTCCTTACTGTTATACTTGCTGTTCCTGCAGATGTTGTAGTTGCATTTGTTAATGTATAGTTGCCTGCATCTGCTCCAGTTAAAGTGATGCCACTCACTGTAACAGCTTTACCTGTACCGATATTCTTATTATTAAATGTTGCGATTTTATTCACTATAACATCATCACCAGTTATTTTATTATCTGTTAAGGTTGCATTTGCAGTAGTATTACCATCATATATCTTATTATTCGCCGTCGCACTTACGGTTAATGACTTAACAGTAATATCTGCATTTGTTATCGCTGTAACATTTGTTAACGTATAGTTGCCAGCATCTGTTCCGCTTATACTAATACCACTTACTGTAACTTCTTTAGCTAATCCAACATTCTTATTTGCAAAAGTTGCTGTTGTATTCGCAATATCAATGACATCCAACCCTAACTTATTACTCGTTAGTGTTCCAACTACAGCTGTTGTATTACCATCATATACCTTATTATTCGCCGTCGCACTTACCGTTAATGACTTAACAGTAATATTGGCATTTGTTATCGCTGTGACATTTGTTAACGTATAGTTGCCAGCATCTGTTCCAGTTATACTAATACCACTTACTGTAACTTCTTTAGCTAATCCAACATTCTTATTATTAAATCTTGCTGGTGTAAATAAAAAACTTAAATCATCTCCTGATATTCTGTTATCTGACAAAGTTACATTTGCAGTTGGATTGCCATCGTATTGCTTATCAAATGCATTAACCGTAATTGTTATTGGCTTCTTTGCAATTGTAAATGAAAAATTACCACTAGTAACACCACCACAACCAGTTCCAATTAATTTTGCATTTACAGTATATGAACCAGGTGAAGTTGGAGGTATATCAATTTGACTATAACTAACACTAATGCCAGTGAAAGTATATTCAATCCTAGTGTATAAACACCCATTTGCAGAAGTTGGAAATGGTGTTTGTTGTCCACCATTATATTCAAAATTGTTTGTCGCACCAAAAAAACTAACTACCTGCCCCACCCCCACATTCGAAAGCAACATCAACCCCAGAATAATATATAAAATCCTCTTTTTCAATGCGATTAAAATATTATATTTATTTTTAATATATATAGATATAATTCCATAAAACAAGAACGAAAAAAACCCCTCAAGATTGCTTGAAGGGTTAGCTTATATTCTAAGTTTTGCGTTATTTTTTAGTTTACTCCGTCTACCACTGCTTCCTTATACACTTTTTGCACCAATCCTTGCAAAACCTTGCCTGGTCCAAATTCCGTAAAGTTAGTCGCGCCGTCTGCTACCATGGCTTCCACAGATTGTGTCCATTTTACCGCACCAGTTAATTGTGCAATTAAGTTGGATTTGATTTGAGCAGGATCTGTCACCGCAGATGCAGTTACATTTTGGTATACCGGACAAGTTGGATTATTGAAAGTTGTGGCTTCAATTGCTGCAGCTAATTCAATTTTCGCTGGCTCCATGAGTGGTGAATGGAATGCACCTCCTACTGGTAAAACCAAGGCACGTTTTGCACCTGCTGCTTTCATTTGCTCACATGCAATTTCAATGCCTTTTACAGAACCTGAAATCACCAACTGCCCTGGACAATTGTAATTGGCTGGCACCACTACTTCGCCTGATTCAGCAGATACAGATGCACAAATTGCTTCTACTTTATCATCCGCTAAGGCCAATACTGCTGCCATTGTAGAGGGTTGTATTTCACATGCGGCTTGCATTGCTTTTGCTCGGATGCTCACTAATCTCAATGCGTCTTCAAAACTTAATGTTTGATTGGCTACAAGTGCACTAAATTCTCCAAGTGAATGCCCTGCAACCATGTCTGGTGTGGCATGATCTGTTGTTAAATAAGCAATCACAGAATGGATGAACACAGCAGGTTGGGTAACATTGGTTTGTTTTAATTGTTCATCTGTGCCTTCGAACATGATATCACTTATGCGGAAGCCTACTATTTCATTCGCTTTTTCGAATAAGGCTTTTGCTGCTTCATTAGACTCGTATAAATTTTTTCCCATTCCAGAAAACTGACTTCCTTGACCTGGGAATACAAATGCATGTTTTGACATATTCAATCGTTTGGCCAAAAATAAATCAAAGCATCCATTATACAAATAAAAATGGTGAAGCTAGGCTCCACCATTCATTACAAACTAACTTATAACCAAACTATAAACTAATAAGCTTAGGCATTGATGTCTAAATATTTTAAGAATTCAGCCTTTGTATTTTCTTCTTGGAATTTACCACCATAAAAACTTGTGATGGTATTTGAACTATCGTCCTTTACACCTCTACTTGCCACACACAAATGTTTTGCATCCATAAAAACTGCTACATCTTGTGTTTGTAAAACAGTCTGTAATGCTTTTCCAATTTGCATTGTCAAACGCTCCTGCACTTGTGGACGTTTAGAAAAATATTCTACCAATCTATTTAACTTACTTAAGCCAATCACTTTACCACTGCTGATATAAGCCACATGCGCTTTACCAAAGAATGGCACAAAATGGTGCTCACAATTCGTGTAGAAGTTGATATTTTTTTCGACCAACATTTCATTGTACTGAAATTTATTTTCAAACAAAGTCATGCTTGGCATGTTCGCAGGATTCAATCCTTGAAACAATTCTTTCACATACATTTTTGCTACTCTCAATGGTGTACCTCTTAAACTATCATCACTTAAATCCATCCCGATGGTTTCCATGATGGCTCTAAAATGCGGTTCTATCAAGGCTATCTTTTCCTCGTCTGTTTTATCAAAAGCGTCTGCACGCATTGGTGTATCTACTGAGCTTGCTTTGTGCTCATCGCCCATTTCTTCGATGATTAAATGGCTTAATTCAATTTTTTGTTCGCTAAGCGGGGTAGTCAACAAAGTTTCTTTCTGTTTCATAAAGTCGAATTTTTAATGCTAATTGCTCAGCAATACGAGGTCTTAATAAATTGTAAATCACAATCGCAATATTTTCTGCAGATGGATTTAAATTCTTAAACAACTCGGTGTCTAGGTTTAAATTTTTGTGATCGAATCGGGCGATAACTTCTTCCCCCACAATTTTGCTTAAGTCCTTGGTGTTAATCACGAATCCAGTGATTGGATCGGGCACACCTACAACTTTTACAATAAGGTCATAATTATGTCCATGATAATTAGGGTTGCTACAAGCACCAAATACACGCTTGTTCTCTTCGTCTGACCAATCTGCACAATACAATTTGTGTGCGGCATTAAAATGCTCTTTTCGGTATACCGCCACCTGATGTTCCATAGTTCCTTAATTAAGAGGATAAAGTTACAATATATAGAACAAGGATGCGTCGATATTGTTTAACTAAAAGCCAAATAAATTAAACAAAATGAAATAAAAAGGTCTTTTGTTGACTTTTTAGATAAAAATTAGCCAAAATACTCCACGTAAATGCGTTGGGTCTCGTATAATTTGATGCAATGCAATTGCACTTCCGAAGGAATATGTGGTTGCAGTTGCTCCCAAATGGCAATCGCCAGATTCTCAGTGGAACATAATTTTCCTTCCATAAAAGGAACATCTAGGTTTAAGTTCTTATGATCCAATGGATCAATTACGTGCTGCTTAATAAGGCTACTTAACTTTTTAACGTCAAATAAGAAACCGGTCTCTGGATTGGGCTCCCCTTTAACTGTCACCAATAACTCGTAGTTGTGGCCATGCCAATTCTCATTTGCACAAACGCCGAACACTTCCTCATTTTTTTCTTTAGACCAATTTGGGTTGGCTAATTTATGGGCTGCGTTAAAATGTTCCACTCGAGTTAGGTATACCATCACCGTTTATTTTTGCAAAGATATAAATTTGATAGAACTTTATCCCATGAGAGTCATTATATCTGCAGCAACCAACGGGGAATGGATGCCCCTTTTTCAAAAAATCAACCCAAAATTCGTTACGCCCAACAAAAAGTTCTCTGTTGGTTTCCATGAATCTGGGGTGGGTATGCTTGCAAGCAGTGTTTCTTTAGTGAAGATGGTGGTGCAAGAAACGCCAAGTTTAATCATACAAATGGGCGTTGCGGGAAGCTTAGATCCAAAGATTCCTTTAGGCAAAGTATTTGTGATGAAGGATGATGTTGTTGGTGATATTGGTGTGACAGAAAATAAACAATGGAAAGATTTATTTGATTTAAAATTAGATGGCGCTAATGATGCCCCCTTTGAAAAAAAATCTTTGCCCAACCATTGGTTGAATCAATACAATGTATTGAATTTACCTACCAAAAAAGGAGTGACTATCAATACCATCACCACAGATAAAAAAATCATTGAACGCTACCGTACAAAATACAAAGCACAGATAGAATCCATGGAAGGTGCTGCCTTACATTATATTGGTAGAGATTTAAATATTCCATTTATACAAATTCGTGCTGTGTCCAATTATGTGGGCGAACGCAATAAAGCAAAATGGAAAATGCAAGAAGCCATTTATAATTTAAATGAGACTGTCATCAAATATTTAGAGGCTTTATCTACTCAAGCTTTTTAATTTAGAATCAAACTTTATATGCCTACAATTGATATAGGTTTTTCACCCTGCCCTAACGACACTTTTATTTTTGACGCCTTAGTCAATCATAAAATTGATACGAAGGGTTTTGATTTTAAATTGCATTTAGAAGATGTGCAAACCCTGAATGAATGGGCTTTACAGGGCAAGCTACCCTATTCAAAAATTAGTTATGGTGTTTGGCCTAAATTAAAAAATCAATACCAACTATTAGAGAGTGGTGGGGCATTGGGCAAAGGTGTTGGCCCATTATTAATTTACAAAACCGACCCAAAAAATATAACTGGTAAGCCAGATGCAACAACAATGCGTGTGGCTATTCCAGGGATGGATACCACTGCCCATTTATTATTTAGTCTTGCTTTTCCAAATGTGACCAATAAAGTTTTTTTAGTCTTTAATGAAATAGAGGAAGCGGTGCTTTCTGGAAAAGTAGATGCAGGTGTGATCATCCACGAAAACAGATTTACTTATGCCGATAAAGGATTAAGCAAATGGATGGACCTTGGTCATTATTTTGAAACCAGTTTCAATGCACCTATTCCTCTTGGTGGGATTATTGCAAGAAAGGATCAACCGCAGGACGAAATCAAATGCATAGATGCATTGATTCAAGAAAGTGTTGAGTTCGCATTTAAAAATAGTTACGAACAACTTCCTGAATTTGTAAAATGTCATTCACAAGAAATGTCGGAACAAGTGATGCGTCAACACATCAATTTGTATGTGAATGATTTTAGCATTCAAATGGGTGCCGTAGGAAAAAACGCAATCAACAAATTAGAGGAGGTCTACAACCAACTAGGGCTTTAAAGCTTTCGCATAAGCTGCCAACACCCTTACCCTTGCTTCCTCATGCACCACAATTGGTTTTGGATAAGAAAGGCTATCTAATTCTGGGATCCATTTACGGATATATTGTAATTGCTTATCGAATTTTTCTGTTTGAAGTCTTGGATTGAATACCCTAAAATAAGGTGCAGCATCACATCCACTCCCACTCGCCCACTGCCATCCTCCATTGTTTGCAGCAAAATCAAAATCCAATAATTTTTGTGCAAAATATGCTTCGCCCCAACGCCAGTCTATCAATAAATGCTTGGTCAAAAAACTTGCAACAATCATACGAACACGGTTATGCATAAATCCAGTGGCGTTTAATTCGCGCATACCCGCATCTACAATGGGATAACCAGTTTGTCCTTTGCACCATGCATCAAATTCTTTTTCATTATTACGCCATTCAATCAAATCGTATTGTGCCCTAAATGATTTTCCTTCCGCCACATGTGGAAAATGCCATAAGATCATATGATAAAAATCGCGCCAAATTAATTCATTTAAATAAGTGGTATTGATAGATGCCGTTTCCAACGCCAACTGTCTAATTGAAATAGTACCAAATCTTAAATGCAAACCAAGGTGCGATGTGCCTCCTTCTATTGCAGGAAAATCTCTTTGGGTGGTGTAATTTTTCACCGTGCTTTCCTTCCATTTTTTTGCAGGCACCACTAAATCCGTTTGCTCAAATCCCATCGCTTTTAAACTTGGAATCTTCAATGGCTTACTGTCCATAAAATATTCCAGCCCTTTTTCTGATGGCAATAATTTTGGTGTATTCGCTTCCCATGCAGCTTTCCATCTTCTGGAATAGGGCGTGAAAACTGTGTAAGGTTTGCCATCTTCTTTTGTCACTTCGGACTTTTCAAAAATCACTTGATCTTTATAAGCATGGAACTCAATCTTGTCCTTTGCTAATTGCTTTGTTATTTGGGCATCCCTATTGATCCCATAAGGTTCATAATCCTGATTGGTAAAAACGGAATGGATTTGATATTGATTGGTCAACAATTCAAATGCTTCAGCCGGCGTTCCGTAATGCACCCAAAGGCTTTTGCCTTTTTCGGTTAAAGTTGCTTGTAATTCAGTGATGGTTTGATGGATAAAATCCACTCTCCTATCTGCTTTATCCTCTAATTTATCCAAAATCATTTTGTCAAAAATGAAAATGGGTAACACTTTCAAATCCAACTTTTGAGCCAATTTGAGGGCATGGTATAATCCTGTATTGTCTTTAAACCTAAGATCTCTTCGGAACCAAAATAGAATAACGGATGGAAGCATAA
Source organism: Bacteroidota bacterium (assembly GCA_039798125.1). GTDB lineage: Bacteria > Bacteroidota > Bacteroidia > Chitinophagales > Chitinophagaceae > Sediminibacterium. The sequence goes on from JBDKGO010000031.1 coordinate 6,946, forward strand.
TAGAGGAATAACATTTAACAATACAAATAGTTGAATCTTAAGCTCAATTTATCAATTAATAATTAATTTAGTGGATGCAAATTAAAGCCTTCATTACAAGCCTAGAGGAATGGGCACCGCTCCAATTCCAAGAATCTTATGATAATTCAGGTTTAATTGTAGGCGATCCGGAAGCCATTTGTACAGGTATTTTGTGTTCCTTGGACTGTACAGAAGCAGTGATTGAAGAAGCCATTCAAAAAGGATGTAACCTCATTGTAAGTCATCATCCCATCATTTTTAAGGGCATTAAGCAATTTAGCGGGGACCATTATGTCAATAGAACGGTGTTAAAAGCCATCCATCATAACATCGCTTTGTACGCCATCCATACCAATTTGGACAATATGATCCATGGGGTCAATAGCACCCTTGCCGACCGATTGCACCTAGGGAATAGACGAATTTTAGCCCCAATTCCTGGTCAATTTGACGGAAATGGACAGCCAATTGGAGCAGGAATAGTAGGTGAATTGCCCCTAGAGACCGAGCCTGATGCCTTCATTCGATGGGTGAAAGAACAGTTGAATTTAGAGGTCATCAAACATACAAAATTGATTGATAAAAAATTGATTACCATTGGATTATGTGGTGGTAGTGGTAGTTTTTTATTAGACCATATTCCGGCTCAGAATATAGATTGTTTCATCACTAGCGACCTTAAATACCACGATTTCTTTGAGGCAGACGGCAAATACCTATTGATGGATATAGGGCATGGAGAAAGCGAACATTTTGTTCCTGCACTAATTGTTGACTATTTAAAGCGTAAATTCCTTACCTTTGCCGTCCTCGAATCTGAGGTGAAAACGCAACCAATAAGCTACTTAAAATAAAACATTCATATGGCATCAGTCAAAGACTTTTCAGTAGAAGAAAAATTAGTGAATCTTCACAAGCTTCAAACCGTGGACAGCAGTATCGACCAGATTGAAATTCTACGTGGTGAATTACCAATGGAAGTGAAGGATTTGGAAGATGAAGTGCAAGGATTGGTGAACAGACAAAATAGAATCGAAGAAGAGATCAATGGTATCACTGAATTTATTGATGGCAAAAAAGCTGCCATTAAAGAAAGTGAAGAATTGATTGCTAAATACGAAAAACAAAGCGAGAACGTTAAGAACAATCGTGAGTTCGAAGCCATCAACAAAGAATTAGAAATGCAAGGTTTGGAAATCAAACTTGCCGAAAAACATATCCGCGACGCGAACGAAGAATTAGCTGAAAAGATCAAGGTGTTGGATACTGCGAAAAAGACCATTGCTGTTAAAGATGGTGTATTGTCGCATAAAAAAGGTGAATTAGAAAAAATCATCGCTGATACAGAAATCGAAGAGAAAGAATTAAGAAAAAAGAGCGAAGAAGCTAGAGCACATATCGACGAGCGTTTATTGTATAGCTATGACCGTATCAGAAACTCATACCGCAATGGTTTAGCTGTTGTGACTGTTGAGCGTGATGCTTGCGGCGGATGTTTTAACTCTATTCCTCCTCAACGTCAAAGTGAGATCCGTTTACATAAGAAGATCATTGTTTGTGAGAACTGTGGTAGAATCTTAGTAGAAGGTGAATTAGCTGGTAAAGAAGCTTAATACAATTTTGTTCTAAAATATTCCCAGAAAGGGTAGCCAATCGGCTACCCTTTCTTAATTTTACTCCATGAGAAAATGCTTTCTACTTGTTTTGGTAATGATGATGACGAGTCAAGTCATTGGTCAATACCAATATAATTGGACACCTCGTACCCAAAAGATCTATGAATCCATTACTAGCTTACGCATCCCTGAAGCAAGGATTTTAATACAACAAGATAAAAAAGCAAATGGCACTAATTTAATCTACCCGCTGCTTGAAAGCTATGCCGATTTTTACCAACTATTCTTAAATGAAAACAAGGAAGAATATAGCAGGATGTATCCAGCTTTTGAACAAAGGATCCAAATATTAGAAGCTGGTCCAAAACAATCACCTTACCACCTTTACAGTCTTGCATTGGCGCATCTTCATAAATCTCTGATCGCAATAAGATTTAATAAAAATTTTGAAGCAGCACTGGATTTTAGAAAAGCGTTTTTACTTTTTAAAGCAAATAAAAAAGCCTTTCCCAATTTTACGCCGACCGATGTATACCTTGGCATAATGACTTCTGTCATTGGAACCATCCCTAAAGGCTATCAATGGATGGCCAATGTTTTAGGCATGACAGGAAAGATTTCAGAAGGCAATGCACTTGTTTTAAAATACATCAATAGCAAAGACGCCTATTCCAATCAATGTCGCAACGAAGCGCTTTTTGTATATCCTTATCTTGTTATGAACTTTGAGGGTAACAAGAAAAAGACATTTGATTTCATTGAAAAAACAAACTATGATTTGGTGAATAACCACTTGCATGCTTACATGACAACTAACCTTTATTTGAATAACCAACAATCACAAAAGGCTTTACAAATTGCATCCAGTATCAATCCATCGAATCAATATTTAACCCTACCCTTTTGGCAACTAGAAATGGGCTATGCTTATTTAAATGATTTGAAAATAGATGCTGCTAAAACTGCTTTGCAAAATTTCATTGGTAGTTTTAAGGGGCAGTTTTATGTGAAAGACGCTTTTGAAAAACTAAGTTGGATTGCTTATATACAAGGTGATCAAGCCAAGGCCAATACCTACCGAAGCAATGTGCTTTCCAAAGGAAATGACATCACCGATGCAGATAAACAGGCTTTGCAAAACGCAAAAAATGGCACATGGCCCCATCCTGTTTTATTAAGGGCCAGGCTACTGAGTGATGGCGGATACCAACAACAAGCTCTGGCAATTTTAGCTGGGAAAACAAGTAATGATTTTGATAAAGCTGCGGACAAAACAGAATTTGCTTATCGCCTTGGCCGTATCTATGAATTAGCTGGTCAACCAGATCAAGCCATCCCATTTTATATCTCTGCTATTGAAAAAGGGGCCAATCAACCTGAATATTTTGCAGCAAGGGCCGCCCTTCAAATTGGATTAATTTATGAACAAAAAGGCAATCCATCACAAGCCATAACCTTTTTTAACACCTGCTTAGAAATGAAAAACCACGCTTTTAAAAATTCCTTAGACCAAAAAGCAAAAACAGGTATTCAGCGTTGTTTGAGGAAATAAAATTGGGTGTATATTGCAGTATATCATGCTGACTCAATTAGACATACAGAACTATATTTTAATAGACGAATTACAGATTCAATTATCCAACCAACTCTCTGTGATTACTGGAGAAACAGGTGCAGGTAAGAGTATCATCATGGGTGCATTGGGTTTAATTTTAGGAGATCGTGCAGACAGTACTGTTTGTCGTAACCCAGCAAAAAAATGTGTCATAGAAGGTGTTTTTACACTTGCCAATAAACAACAATACGCTGCATTTTTTGAAGCGAATGATTTGGATCTTGCTGATGAATTAATTATTCGAAGAGAGATCAACGCACAGGGAAAGTCTAGGGCTTTCATCAACGATACCCCTATTAATTTAAATGAATTAAGACAACTTACTTCTCAGTTGGTGGACCTGCATCAACAATTTGATACCCTTAGTTTAGGGGATATGGAATTTCAAAGAACTGTATTAGATGCATTGGCCAATGTGCACAAGGCACTCGAGAAATACCAAATCACTTTTCATGAATGGAAAGCAGCCACCAAGCATTTAAGTGAACTGATTGAACAAAAAGAAAATTTTGACCAAACGGTTGCTTATAAATCACATTTATTAGAGGAACTAACTGCACTTGGATTACATGAAAATGAATTAGAGCAAATAGAAATTGATTTAAAATTCATGGAAAATGCTGCTGATATCAAAGCGCAATTAACCCAAAGCATTTACACTTTAGATGAATCAGATCAACCTATTGTACAACAGATCAAACAGATTGCAAATAATTTAGAAAGCATTGCAAAATTTCAGAACGATTTTGATCCCTTATTAGCAAGATTAAAAGCAGCGCAAATAGAACTAGCTGATATCACTAGTGAACTTCAAACATGGCAAGATAAAATAGACTTTGATGCGTCAAAAATCAGCACCATGCAAGAAAGATTGTCTCAGGGCTATCATTTACAAAAAAAGCATAAGGTACAATCTACTGCTGCCTTATTAGAAATACAAGAAGCATTATCAAAAGACTTAGAAGCCGTATTGCATATTGACGAAGCCATTGAGACCTATACCAAAAAAGTAGCTGCTACCGAAAAAGATTTAACAAAACTCGCTTCAGACTTGAGTGATCAACGTAAAAAACAAGCTGACCCTTTTGCAAAACAAGTGAACCATTTATTGCACCAAGTGGGCATGCCAAATGCACAATTAAAAGTACAATTAGATACTGTTCCTTTCAATCAATTTGGTATCGATAAAATTGATTTCTTATTTGATGCCAATAATTCACAGAAGTTTGAGCCCATTAAAAAAGTAGCAAGCGGTGGTGAATTAAGTAGATTGATGTTATGTATTAAATCATTGGTTGGAAAATCGATTGATTTACCTACGATGATCTTTGATGAAATTGACTCTGGTATTTCTGGCGAGCCTGCAAAACAGGTTGGTTTATTGTTACAGGAATTGGGTCAAGCGCGTCAGGTACTTTGTATTACCCATCAACCTCAAATTGCAGCAAAAGGCCAAGCGCATTTATATGTATACAAAGAACAAGAAGGCAAAACCACCCATACGCATGTTCGAACTTTAGCAGCAGATGAGCGTGTCATTCATATTGCCCGAATGATTGGCGGCGACCCACCAAGCAAAGCAGCTTTGGAGCATGCAAATGAATTACTTGCTTAACCTATATTAAGCCCTCTGAATGGCTTTTTTATAGGATATTATAATTATTTTTGCAAGAATTAAATAAACCCATAAAGATGGCATACAATTTATTAAAAGGTAAGAGAGGTATCATTACTGGAGCACTTGATCAAAATTCAATTGCTTGGAAAGTAGCAGA
>JBDKGO010000032.1:0-11907 GCA_039798125.1 Bacteroidota bacterium
TATGGAAGAGATCAAAGACAGGTTTGGTGAGAAAGCAACAGTAGCTGCTAATGAGATCAAAGAAATGCTTAAAGTGCATGGTGAAAAGAAGATTGGAGAAATCACTTTAGCGCAGGTATACCAAGGTATGAGAGGCATGACAGGTCTTGTTACAGAGACAAGTTTATTAGATGCCCAAGAAGGAATTCGTTTCCGTGGTTATTCCATTCCAGAATTACAAGCAAAATTGCCAAAAGTAGAAGGTGGGGATGAACCATTGCCAGAAGGATTATTTTACCTGATGATGATTGGTGAATTACCTAATGATAGAGACGTTAAAAAAATTACAAGCAATTGGCAAAGAAGAAGCCATGTCCCATCTCATGTATTTGATGTGATTGATGCATTTCCTATAAGTGCACATCCAATGTCAATGTATGTTGCTGCAGTGATGGCTTTGCAAACAGAAAGTAAGTTTGCACAAGAATATGCAAAGGGGATGAACAAAAAAGATTATTGGCAATACACTTATGATGATTCAATGAACTTGATTGCAAGATTGCCAAGAATCGCTGCCTATATCTACAGAAGAAAATACAAGAACAACGAACATATTCATCCAAACGGATTATTGGATTGGGCAGGTAACCTTGCTTACATGATGGGTTACGAAGATGAGAGTACAAAAGAATTAATGCGTTTATACATGACCATTCACGCAGACCATGAAGGTGGTAACGTGTCTGCGCATACAACACATTTAGTAGGATCTGCATTAAGTGATCCTTATTTAAGTTACGCAGCAGGAATGAATGGTTTAGCAGGTCCTTTACATGGACTAGCGAATCAAGAAGTGATTAAATGGATTTTTGAAATGCAGGAAGCCATTGGAACGGATAGCCCTTCTAAAGATCAGATTGCTGATTACGTTAAGAAAACATTGAGTGAAGGTAAAGTAGTTCCAGGTTACGGTCACGCTGTATTAAGAAAAACAGATCCTCGTTTCACTGCGCAAATGGAATTTGGTAAAAAACATTTACCAGATGATAAATTAGTGAACACGGTTTGGAATATTTATGAAACTGTTCCTCCAATTTTAGAGTCATTAGGGAAAGTAAAAAATCCTTGGCCAAATGTGGATGCACATAGTGGTGCTTTGTTAGTGCATTACGGCATTGTGGAATATGAATTTTATACCGTTTTATTTGCAGTAAGTCGTGCTTTAGGTGTATTGGCAAGTTTGACATGGGATCGTGCATTAGGCTTCCCATTAGAGCGTCCAAAATCGGTTACTACTGCAGCTGTAAAAGACTGGATCGACGGCGTAGGAGAAAACTTAATTTAAAATAAATCTTGTATATAAAAGAGCAACGATGTTCTCGTTGCTCTTTTTATTGTAGGTACATTAATAGGGGGAATTAGCTCAGTTGGTAGAGCGCTTGCATGGCATGCAAGAGGTCAGCGGTTCGAACCCGCTATTCTCCACAAAAATGATGACTGATTCATGATGCGGTTTAAATATATATATAGTAGAATACTTAGTATCCTCATAATTGGTTTGATTCAAAATACTGTATTTGCTCAAATGTCTCCATTGAAGTTGTCGGTAGTGGATGGTAAAAATCAAGCTATTGCATTTGCCAACATCGCTATTCAAATGATTGATAGTACTATTTCACAAAATCAAGTAGCGGACAGCAATGGGGTTGTAAATTTATTTTTACAGCGTGGTAAATTGTACGCGTTTAAAACAAGTGCAATTGGATATCAAATTGACAATAGAACCATCAAATTCGAAAACTTAAATAGTTTAAAAATTCAATTAAAGGAAACGAATGGTCAGTTGAAAGAAGTCGTAGTGACTTCAACCAAACCTTTGATTAGACAAGAGGATGATAAATCGGTGGTGGATCCAGAACCTTTAGCAGCATCGTCAACAAATGCCTATGAGACAATGGAAAAAATTCCAGGCATTTTCATTGACCAGGATGGCAATATCTATTTAAATGGCTTGTCCCCTGCAGGTATCCAAATCAACGGTAGAGAATTGAGGATGAGTGCTACTGATATGGCCACCTTATTAAAAAGTTTACCACCAAGTTCCATTCAAAAAATTGAATTAGTAAGGACGCCATCTGCGAAATACGATGCATCTGGTGGCGGTGGAGTGGTGAATATTGTTTTAAAAAAAGGGGTCAAGATTGGTCTGAATGGGTCATTGAATACTGGAATGAATCAAGGCGTTTACGGGAACCAATTCATTGGACTTACATTAAACAATACAACAGATAAATACAATTCTTATTTGAATACGCAGTATAATCAAAATGATGGTTATAGTATTGTGAACACAGATCGATTTTTATCCGCCGACACTGTGTTAAAGCAAACTGCAAAAACTTTGAGTCCAAATAAGTCTGCCTATATTGGATTTGGTTTAGGTAGAAATTGGACAGACCGTTTTGAATTGAACTATGATGCTAGGGTGAGTGGGCAATCATTTATCAATTCCACCAATAATGCATCCGTATTAGAAAAAATTTCTGCTAAGAAAAATTTAAGTAGCATTGCTTCCCTGGTTGAAAATGATGGTTCAAATTTTAATTTCAACCAATCAGTAAGGTCAAAACTTAAATTAGATTCTTTAGGTGGTGAATGGACGATAGATTTTTCTTATAATTTTATACAATCAAATACAGATCAAACCTACAATAATACATTTTTTGCTGGCGGACTTGCCTCAAAAGGATCTGGTAATTTTACCAATGATAGAGATTTTCTTACTTATCAGACAGATTATAAGAAGAAGCGATTTGGCATCACTATCGAAGCTGGTTTAAAGTCAAGTATTTTAAGTTTTCGCAATAAGGCCAATTACCAGAAAGATTTAAATGGTATTATTGTAAATGATGCTTTTAGAACAAGTGCTTATAATTTCAAAGAACAGATTAATGCAGGTTATTTGCAAGGTTCAAAAACCTGGGGACCAGTGGTCCTTAAAGTTGGAACAAGGGTAGAGCAAACCATCATGCAAGGCAATCAAAGAATTCCTTCTGATACCTCTTTTTCATTGAACCGAACAGATCCATTTCCATATGTGTTTTTAAGTCGTAAATTATTTAAAATTGCTGGCTATGAAATGCGAGGCTATCTAGTATATCGTAAGACCATCAGTAGGCCGAGTTATGAGTTCTTGAATCCATTTCCAAAATACATCGATCCGTTTTTATATGAAACTGGTAACCCAAGTTTAAAACCACAGTTTACCTCTAATTATGAAGCTAATATTAGTGTGGATGACAAACCTATCTTCGCATTTGGGGTGAATGAGACCAAAGATATTTTTACGAATGTGCTCTACCAATCGCCCACCAATAATCAAGTGGCCTATCGAACTTATGACAATCTCGGTAAAAGTAGGGAGACTTATTTTAGAGGTATTGCTGTGATTCCTCCAGGTAAAGCTTTTTTTGCCGTGGTAGGGGCGCAACTAAATCATAATGTATACAATGGTATTTACGAACAAAAACCAATTGTGTTTGATAAAGCTACCTGGACATTCTTTACTTTTCAATCTTTGAAATTAGATAAGCTTTCTACCTTCACCATCAATGGATTTTGGAGAACCAATGGCCAACAACAATTTTATGAATTGAATAATTTTGGTCAATTGAATAGTTCTTTGAACAGGTTGTTTTTAAATAAAAAATTAACCGTTACCATATCTATGAATGATATCTTCTTTACCAATAAAAATACTTTCACTTTAAGACAAGGAAGTATTTATGCGGTAGGATTTAGAGAAAATGATTCAAGAAGATTCGGAATCAATATCCGCTATAATTTTGGCATAAAACCAAAAGAACAAAAAATGGATATGTTGGATGCCGATGTAAAAGTCAACTAAAAATTATTAGTCAATTATTTACTTAAAGCTTCAATCAGTGCATAGATACTCATCGAGCCCATCAATGCAACGATAAGCCAACCAGCCAATTCGATCCATAAAGGGTATTTGTATTGTTTTAATACAGGAATTTTTCTGCTCGCAATTAACATGATGGCTAATGCAAATGGTAAAATAAAACCATTGATTAAGCCTGCAAAAAGCAACAGTTCCTTAGGTTTTCCTATCCAAATAAAAATGCAGGTTGAGATTAGGATAAATCCACTAATCGAAAATCGTTCATGGTTTAAATATGGGATATCTAATTTTTTAATAAAAGAATAGGAGGTATAGGAGGCACCAATGACCGATGAGATCGCGGCGCTCCATAATACAATTCCAAAAACGAATAATCCCCATCTGCCCCCTGCAGTTTCAAACACAGTTGCTGCTGGATTATTTTTATCTAGATGTACGCCTTGAGACACCACACCCACCACTGCCAAAAACAAAATAAAACGCATGAATGAAGAGATAAGAATCCCCCTGCTCGCACTTTTGGTGACAAAGCCTAAGTGCTCAGGGCCAACCATGCCTGCGTCAACCAATCGATGTGCACCTGAGAAAGTGATATAGCCTCCTACTGTACCACCTACTATGGTGACAATAGCCAACAATGAAATTTGTTCTGGCACAAAACTATGTTGCACTGCATCAAGAATAGGTGGGTTTGCAGCATACACAATCAATAAAGTCAAACTAATTTTTACAATACCTAACACTTTTGTGAGGCGATCTAACATTTTTCCAATTTCATCCACCCAAAAAATCACAATAGCAATCACACCACTTAAGATGGCCCCTTTTGCAAAGCTGATCCCCGTTAATAAATTGAGTGCAAGTCCACATCCAGCAATATTGCCAATATTAAATGCAAATCCGCCAACTACAATAGATAAGGATAAAAGATATCCAAGACCTGGAAGTAATAAATTAGCAATTTCTTGCGCTCGCAAACCACTTAATGTAATGGCTCTCCAAATGTTGATTTGTGCACCAAAATCTAGTAGGATAGACACTAAAATGACAAATCCAAAACTAGTCAGTAGTTGTTCTGTATAAAAGGAAGTTTGAGTTAGAAAGCCTGGTCCAATGGATGAGTTGGCCATCAAAAAAGCGGCTCCTAAACTTATTCCAGTCAAAGAGGAAACTGTTGCTTTTGAATTAGGGTTGTTTGATTTCAATCTTGTATTGTTGTAATGTATTGAATAGATGTTTTGCAATTTCTACAGCATCAGGATGATCTCCATGAATGCAAATCGTTTCTGCATTGACTGCAATCATTGTGCCATCATGCGTTTTAATTTCTTGATCTAGCACCATTGATAGTACTTGCTGTGCAGATTCATTAGGGTCCGTGATGAGTGCATGGTCTAAATATCTAGGCGTTAATTGTCCGTTGGCTTGATAGGTCCTGTCAGCAAAAACTTCTTCTACAGATCTTAATCCAATTGCTTTTGCTTCTTTAATGGAATGACTTCTACTTAGTCCATACAACATGATAGAAGGATCAATTGCTTGAATTGTTTGTGCTACAATCTTACTTGATAAAGCATCTTTTGCACAATCATTGTACAAGGCACCATGTAACTTAACATGATGAATTTTGCAGCCTATTTGGTTTGTTATCTTTTCAAATATATTCAATTGATCACTGATTAATTCTGCGAGTTCAACTAAAGAAATACTTTGTGATAGTCTTCCAAAATTTGCTCTGTCATGGTAGCTAGGGTGTGCGCCAATAGCCACATTATGTTCTAATGCTAATTCAATCGTTCTTTTTATGGTATCCTCATTTCCAGCATGGTAACCACATGCAATATTGGCGCTACTAATCAATGGCATCAATGAAGCGTCATTAAGCATGCCTTCGCCCATATCACAATTGATGTCAATGCATAAACCATGACTGTATTGATCGATAGAGTTGATGTGCTGTTTGAACATTTGTAATGCTTAACTTAAATGGAAATTGGTTATTTATTTGTGCAAGCCTAGGTAAATCTACCAAAATTATTTGACCCAAATTCGCATAACCTCCAATGGTTTGATGATCAGCCATTAAGACGATGATTTGACCATTTGGCAATAATTGTAAAGTACCCATCGTCACTGCACTAGAAAGGTATTCTTTTGGTGTTGATAAATGGATGGCTGGCCCATTGAATAAAAAACCCATACGATTGGATTTTACATCAATCGTGAATGGTTCTTGCATGAATAGTTGAATAGATGCGGGGTCTACATCTTTCCATGCAGGCCCAGGAATAAATCTTATTTCCTGCTCATTAAATAAATTCTTTTGAACCTGTTGAATTATTTTTTGCTTGAATGGATTGATTGAGATAGCTATTTCGGTATCCTTTTGAATGACAAAAAGATCCCCTTTATTTAAAGTCGTTTGAAAACTACTAAAACTATTGAGCCATTTTTTACTTTCATCCAATTTGCCTTTAAATGCAATATAACAAGAACGACCTTCAATAGGTTGAAGAAAACTAAGTTGGTCTTTTGGATTTACTTTAATAGGTGTATTGAGTGCAACACTTTTATCATTGATTACTGGAACAAAATTCGCACCACTGATACAGATATACATGGCCTCTTCGAATTCAAAGACGGATGCTGGGAAATGCAATTCAAAAACTGGTTGATTTAAATCATTGTCTAAAATTGTATTCGCCAATTGCGCAGATAAATAATCCATCGCTCCACTAGGTTGAATACCCAAGTGTTGAAATCCATATCTACCTGCATCTATGATGCGATCCGAAAGCCCCTTCTTGATGATTTTAATGGACATCTGCATGGGCATTTAAGGTGTGAAACAATTCCAAATCAATTGGCTTAAATTTTATTTGATCTCCTGCTTTGAATAGGGTGAGTGTCGTACTTGTAGGATCAAATATTTTGATAGGCGTACGACCAATAATTTGCCATCCACCTGGAGAGTTCATTGGGTATATACCAGTTTGTTTTCCTGCGATACCCACACTACCTGCAAGCACTTTTGATCTTGGTGATGGATGTCTTGGTAATTGAATGGCATTTGGCACATCTCCCATGTAAGCAAAACCTGGTAAAAAACCTAGACAATAAACGGTATATATTTTTTCACTATGTTGTTGAATGAGTTCATTCATGCTGCAATTAGAGGCCTTGACTGCATTTTGTAAATCAATGCCTAAGCTTGGGTCATAACAAACAGGAATTTCAATGATAGATTTATTTTCTATCGCATTCAAACTTTTTTTTGATGCATTAAATCTGTCTAAAATAGCATGTGCGAATAAAAAAGGATTTGAATCAAAATGAAAAATATCATAGATCAAAGTTAAAGTATCATATGCAAGAATAATATCCTTTAGCCCGTTGATTTTTTCATTCATCACAAATTGGGTAAAAGTCAATAAATCTTGATCTATACCTTTTAATTGCCCTGTATTTGATTTGTATACAATTGCGTGGTCTCCAAGTAATTGAATTTGAAATGTAGGTCGCTGGCTTTGCATTCCTAAACTTACCATTTTTTAAGACAATTCATTGTATATTTATTCGTAATAAATTGTTGTTTATGAAAAGAGGTATATTCATTTTTGGCTTTCTTGTGCTTATAGTGCTAAATGGACATAGTCAGTTCATTCAAACAATTACTAGTGCGGATGGACGTTTTTTACTCAATAAAATAGAAGCTCCCTTGCTAGGCTTGGAGCAAAATATAAAAACCCAGTCTATAGATACCGTTTATTTTAATGACCAAATTCAATTTCAAAAAATCGAAGGCTTTGGGTATACTTTAACAGGGGGCAGTGCCTATTTATTACATCAAATGCCTGTTCAAAATCGGGCAGCTATTTTAAAAGAGCTATTTGGGCAAGGGCCTAATGACTTAAATATAAATTATCTAAGAATAAGTATTGGGGCTTCCGATTTGGATGCAACCGTATTTAGTTATGATGACTTAATGGAAGGAGAAGTAGATCCAGCTTTAAAAAAGATGTCTATCGCAAAAGACCAGGAATTTTTAATTCCAATATTAAAAGAGATTCAATCAATTCAACCACATTTAAAATTAATTGCTTCCCCATGGAGTCCGCCTGTTTGGATGAAAGACAATAGGCAATCTAAAGGTGGTCATTTATTGCCTCAATTTTATGCGACTTATGCGCAATATTTTGTGAAGTATATTCAAATGATGCAAGCCGAGGGACTTATAATCAATGCAGTCACTATTCAGAATGAGCCAGAACATGGGGGCAATAATCCAAGTATGTTAATGACTGCAGTGGAGCAAAATGCGTTTATCAAGAATCATTTAGGTCCAGCATTTAAAAAACATGGCATTCAAACTGAAATTGTTATTTGGGATCACAATGCAGACAATCCAAATTATCCGATTCAGATTTTGAATGATTCGCTTACAAAGTCTTTTATAAGTGCGGCTGCATTTCATTTATACCTAGGCCATGAATCTGCTTTGTCAAAACTGCATCAAGCACATCCTGACAAAAAAATTTATTTCACCGAACAATGGACAGGTGCCAAGGGCAACTTTGCAGGTGATTTTATGTGGCATATGGAACATATAGTCATTGGCACCATGTCTAATTGGAGTAGTATGGTATTGGAATGGAATTTAGCCAATGATCCAACATATGGCCCGCACACACCTGGAGGATGCACAGAATGTTTAGGGGCTTTAACCATTGCTGGATCTGATTTGAAGCGTAATGTGAGCTATTATATCATTGGACAGGTGGCACCATTTATACCAGCAGGATCTGCACGTATTCAAACGACATCATCAAAGAATCAAATTCAATCCATTGGCTTTAAAAGACCCGATGGCAAAAAGGTATTGGTTGCTTTAAATACTGGAAAGGAAGCCGTTTTTACAATTGATTTTGAGCATAAAAAATATAACTTTACGTTGCCCGAAAAATCTGCTTCGACGATTGTCTGGTAAACTTTAATTGAAATTTTTAAAATGGAATTTATGAAAAGAGTGCATTTAACGATAGTGGGAATGCTATTTGTATTTATTGGATTTGCTCAAGTGAATAAGGATGCTAAAATGTATCAGTTTGTGAATGCATTGATGTCTAAAATGACTTTAGAAGAAAAATTAGGGCAATTAAACTTGCCCGCTTCTAGTGATTTTGTAACTGGTGCTGTGAGTAGTTCTGATATTGCAGATAAAGTGAAAGCTGGGAAAGTCGGAGGCGTATTTAATATACGTTCTGTTACTAAGATTAAAGAATTACAACAATTTGCAGTTAATAATTCAAGATTACACATTCCATTGTTATTTGGGATGGATGTAATTCATGGATATAAAACAATCTTTCCTATTCCATTAGGCATGTCTGCGACATGGGATATGGAATTGATTAAAAAATCTGCAAGTATTGCAGCGAGCGAAGCGAGTGCAGATGGAATACAATGGACATTTTCTCCAATGGTTGATTTGACAAGAGATCCAAGATGGGGTAGGGTTTCAGAAGGCAATGGGGAAGATGCCTTTTTGAGTAGTGCTATTGCAAAAGCGATGGTACATGGTTATCAGGGAGATGTTTTAGCTGCACCAAATACCATCTTGTCTTGTGTAAAGCATTATGCACTATATGGCGCTGCAGAAGGTGGAAGAGATTATAATACAACAGATATGAGTCGAGTGAGAATGTACAACGAGTATTTTCCTCCATATAAAGCAGCAGTGGATGCTGGCGTTGCTTCTGTGATGATGTCCTTCAACGAAGTGGATGGCATTCCTGCTTCTGGCAATAAATGGCTAATTGATAATGTACTGAGAAAGCAATGGAAATTTAATGGTTTTGTGGTGTCCGATTATACAGGTATTCCCGAAATGACGAATCATGGGGTGGGTGATGCCCAAACGGTGAATGCTATGTCTTTGAATGCCGGCGTAGATATGGATATGGTAGGCGAAGGTTTTTTAAATACCATGAAAAAATCATTACAAGAAGGTAAAGTGACTTTAGCACAAATCAATAAAGCGTGTGAGCGTATTTTGATTTCAAAATATCAATTAGGTTTATTTGATGATCCATATAGGTATTGTAACGAACAAAGATCTGCCACAGAAGTATTTACGGCTGCTAACAGAGCAGAAGCAAGAAGGATTGCAGCGCAAAGTTTTGTATTGTTAAAGAATAACAATGTATTGCCAATTGCCGCTGGAAAAAAAATTGCCTTAGTTGGACCCCTTGCGAATGCTAAGGAAAATATGACAGGAACTTGGAGTGTGGGGGCGGATAACTCAAAATCCATTAGTTTATTACAGGGTTTATCCAATGCTTTAGGAAGTAATGGTCGTATTTTGTATGCCAAAGGTGCAAATTTAGAAGCAGATGTAGAAATGCAAAATCGTCAAACCTTATTTGGAAAGGATATTGCTAGGGATAAACGAAGTGAAGAAGAGCTGATCAAAGAAGCGTTGACAATAAGTGAATATGCGGATGTGATTATAGCAGCATTAGGGGAAGGTGCAGAAAGTAGTGGGGAGAGTGCATCTAAGTCCAATATCGATATACCAGAAACTCAGAAGCGTTTATTAAAAGCTTTGGTTGCAACTGGTAAGCCAGTAGTATTGGTTTTATTCAACGGTCGTCCTTTGACATTGAATTGGGAAAATGAAAATGTACCTGCTATTTTAGATGTATGGTTTGCAGGTTCTGAGGCTGGAGATGCCATTGCAGATGCACTTTTAGGAAGGGTAAATCCTTCTGGTAAATTGACAATGAGTTTTCCTCAAAATGTAGGTCAGATTCCTTTGTATTACAATCATAAAAACACAGGCAGACCATTGACTGGGCAATGGTTTTCTAAATTTCAATCCAATTATATAGATGTGTCTAATGAACCTTTATATCCTTTTGGTTTTGGATTAAGCTATACTAATTTTGAGTATGGAACTTTACAGTTGTCTGCTACTAAATTAAAGGGCAACCAAAAATTAAAAGTAACTATACCAGTTAAAAATATTGGTAATTATGCAGGTAAGGAAGTAGTTCAATTGTATATAAGAGATGAAGTTGGAACAATCACTAGACCTGTTAAAGAATTAAAAGGTTTCAAAAAGATTGAATTAGCAGCTGGTGAAACCAAGGAAGTTGTTTTTGAAATTACCACCGAGTTACTTAAATTTTACAATTCAGATTTGAAATTTGATTGGGAGTCAGGCGATTTCCAAATCATGGTAGGGCCCAATTCAAGAGATGTGAAAATGGTTAAGGTGAATTGGGTAAAGTAGATGGATCTAATCTGACAATTTACCAGCTACCATACAATCCTTCTTTCAGTGCTTTTTGATATTTCTTGTCATTAAAGGAATAAAGGAATGGTGCTTTGTGCGCGCCACCTTTTCTGATTTCATTTAATTTATTCAAAATACCAAAGCCTAACATTTTTCTTTGAAAATTTCGACGGTCTAATTTGCGATCTAAAATTGTTTCATATAATTTTTGCAATTCAGGCATCGTGAATTTTTTGGGCATCAGGTTCCTGCCAATAGGTAAGTAGGCTAGCTGCGATCTAAGCGCTTCTAAGGCTTTTTGTACAATTGCCTCATGATCCATCATGAGGTGACTTAACTTCTTTATATCAATCCATGCAGTAGTTTCATCTGAAACTACGTCTTTTAAATTTTCATCAGAAAAATCAACCAATGCATAAAATCCAATGGTGATAAACCTTTGTAATAGCCAGTTGTCTTTCGGAATTTTAATGCCATATTCAAGGTATCTATTTTGATGAATACGGGCATCGGATCTATCAGGGTCGCCAAATACATTAAACTGTTGTAAAAATATATTTTGAACACCAGTTCTTTCCTGTAACACTCTATCGGCAGCCTGTTCAATGGGTTCGTTTTTTTTAATAAAACCTCCAGGTAAAGCCCATTTGTTTGTATTTTCTACATTTAATAAAAGTACTTTAAGTGCGTTTTCCTGAAATCCTAA
>JBDKGO010000033.1:0-15753 GCA_039798125.1 Bacteroidota bacterium
AAAGGCATAAAAAAACTCCGATTCCTTTATGATTTCGGAGTTTTTGTTTTGAGGGATTGTCGGCTTCGTTACACTTCTCTGACCTCCCTAAATCCTTTAATTAGATAAAGGGATTGTCGTTCTCGCTTCGCTCGAACGACTTCCCTAAATGGCGTCCTTACTCAAAGTTTTTCAACGAATCGCTTCGCGTTTCGTTGGCTTTTTTGCTTCTCGTCTGTTTACGAAAGCACTCGCTTCGCTCGTTCAAATTGAATCCTTGTCTGCTTATAATAGCAAGCTATTAACACAGCCAATGCTTCAATTTTACCACTTCGTGGCTTTCGACACGTCCTTAAAACAAAAAAGCCTGTCACTTTCGTGACAAGCTTTGTGAACTGGCTGGGACTCGAACCCAGGGCCCATACATTAAAAGTGTATTGCTCTACCAACTGAGCTACCAATTCTAACCCGTTTCCCTTTTGAGGAGTGCAAAAATAGGGATTAATTGAATTAAAACAAATAAAAAGGAAACTTTATTTCCCCAAAATTGCTCCTAAGTGGTTCATCTTCAAATAACAATTACTTTTGTACAAACGCATTTTTATGTCTGTATTCAACAATCAAGTAGTGGTCATAACGGGAGGGTCTGATGGCATCGGAAAGGCTTTGGTAGAGCAGTTTCTAGCCATGGGGGCAAAAGTTGCTACCTGCGGAAGAAGCCAAGAAAAATTACATCAATTGCAAGTACAGCATCCTGGTGCATCTTTATTTTTGAAAGGGGTAGATGTTAGTAAAGAACAAGAATGTGAACAATTTATTGCTGATGTCATAAGTACTTGGGGACAGATCGATATTTTGATCAACAACGCAGGAATCAGCATGAGGGCTTTAATCACGGAAACCACCACCGAAACCTTGAAACAAGTGATGGATATCAACTTTTGGGGTACGGTGTACACCACTAAGGCGGCTTTGCCGGCTATCTTGAAGCAAAAGGGGGTGATTGTGGGCGTGTCTTCTATAGCTGGATATCGTGGGTTACCTGGAAGAAGCGGCTATTCTGCGTCTAAATATGCCCTAAATGGCTGGCTAGAATCCATCAAAACCGAGCTATTACATACTGGCACCCATGTGATGTGGGTATGTCCAGGTTTTACAAGTTCCAATATCCGCAATGCGGCATTGAATAAGGATGCCAAATCGCAAGGGGAGTCGCCGATGGACGAGGGGGAAATGATGTCTTCCGAGGAATGTGCTGGGCATATCATCCATGCAATTGAAAAGCGTAAACGCACTTTGGTACTGACTTTTACAGGCAAACGTGCCGTTTTTATGAATAAGTTTTTCCCTGGCTTGGCGGATAAATTGACATTCAATTTTTTCTTTAAAAATGGGCAGCTGATTAAATAGTGTTTTGGCATAATAACTCGTTCATTATTACGTTATTGTTTAAATATGCCATTAATAACTTTAACATCTGATATTGGCCAAGAGGATTTTATCATTGGTGCTGTTAAAGGGCAAATTTTGTCAACGATTCCAGGCTGTGTCATTGCAGATATCACGCATTATTTATCGAGTAAGAATTACCAACAAGGCGCCTATATTTTTAACAATGCTGCCAAGTATTATCCTGCTGGCACGGTGCATGTGGTGATGGTGAATGCGTTTCATTATCCTACTGATCATTTATTATTTGCCCACTACAATGGGCATTATTTTATTACACCAGACAATGGCTTTTTAACCATGATGCTGGGTTTGAAGCCTAAAGAAATTGTTAGAATCGATTGTAAAGGGGCTGGTACTTTCATTCAAATGACCGAGCGAGTGGTAGAAGCCATTGCGTATTTTTTTGCTTCTGGAAGTTTGGAGGAAGCGGGGGAAAGAACCGATACCATTCAAGAGATTTATCCAATGCAACCTACTTTGGGGCCAGATTGGATGGAGGGGCAAATTTTATTCATCGACCAGTTTGAGAATGTGGTGGTGAATATCCGCAAGGAAGAGTTTGATTTTCATGCCAAGGGCAGGTCCTTTAAGATTGTATTTACCCGTAATGAGACCATTGAAGTCTTAAGCCAAAACTACGGATCCGTTCCTGTGGCCGATAAGATGGCTTGGTTTAACTCTGCTGGCTATTTAGAGATTGCAGTGAGAGGGGGCAATATGGCGGGTTTATTCGGTTTGAGTAAATACGACGAAAACCAGTCTAGTAAGCAACGTCCGAACGACAATAAGTGGTTTTTCCAGATGGTGCGTGTTTTCTTTGAATAGTTGATCATTTGTTTTTTCATTTGCCTTTTTCGGGGTATTTTCGCACCCTAATAAACACTTAAAATAGAACTATATGGCATACGACGTAATCGTTATTGGTAGTGGTCCTGGTGGATATCCTGCTGCTATTCGTGCTTCTCAATTAGGCTTAAAAGTGGCTGTGATCGAAAAAGAAAGCTTGGGTGGAGTTTGTTTAAACTGGGGTTGTATCCCAACTAAGGCATTGATCAAGAGTGCACAAGTGTATGATTATGTAAAGCATAGTGCAGATTATGGTATCACTACAACAGGCGTGAATCATGATTTTGGCGCAGTGGTAAAACGTAGCCGTGGCGTAGCGGATAAGATGAGCAAAGGTGTTCAGTTCTTAATGAAAAAGAATAAGATTGATGTGATTATGGGTTACGGTAAAGTACATTCAAAAGGCAAAGTAGAAGTAAAAGCTGCGGATGGTACAACACAAGTAATCGATACAAAATATATTGTACTTGCAACAGGAGGTCGTTCAAGAGAATTACCAAACTTAAAGCAAGATGGTAAAAAAGTAATGGGTTATAGAGAAGCGATGGTGATGGAACAACAACCAAAGAGCATGATCATTGTAGGAAGTGGTGCGATAGGTGTTGAGTTTGCTTATGTGTACAATAGCATGGGTACAAAAGTGACGATTGTTGAGTTCGCTCCAAGAATTGTTCCAGTAGAAGACGAAGATATTTCTAAGGAATTAGAAAAGCAATATAAGAAACAAGGTATTGAGATCATGACCAACGCATCTGTTGAGTCAGTGGATACATCTGGTGCAGGTGTGAAAGCATTGGTTAAAAAATCAGATGGTACAACTATGACAATCGAAGCAGATGTACTTTTAAGCGCTGCTGGTGTAGTTGCGAATATCGAAAATATTGGATTAGAACAAAACGGAATCAAAGTAGACAAAGGAAGAGTCGTAGTTGATAAGTTTCAACAAACAGCTGTTCCAGGTATTTATGCCATTGGGGATTGTTCACCTGGCCAAGCATTGGCGCACGTGGCTGCAAAAGAGGGTATCAATGCTGCAGAACATATTGCATACATGGAAAAGAAGCATGCACATATGCCAGAAGGAATTGACTACAATAATGTTCCAGGATGTACTTACTGTATTCCTGAAATCTCTAGTGTAGGTTATACAGAAAAAGCAGCGAAGGAAGCAGGATATGAAATCAAAGTTGGTAAGTTCCCATTTGTAGCAAGCGGTAAAGCTTCTGCAGCGGGTGCCACAGAAGGTTTTGTGAAAGTAATCTTTGATGCAAAATATGGCGAGTTCTTAGGATGCCATATGATTGGAATGAATGTAACTGAAATGATTGCTGAAGCAGTAGTAGCTCGTAAATTAGAAACCACTGCGCATGAAATTTTAAATGCAATTCATCCTCACCCAACAATGAGTGAAGGCTTGAAGGAAGCAACTGCTGCTGCTTATGGCGAAGCAATTGATATCTAACTAGCTTGGAATAAAATACAGAATGGCTCGTGCTTCAAATGATTTTGAATGCGGGCCATTTTTAATAAGATGCAATTAAAAGGAAGTAAGGAACAATATTATAATGAAGTACGAAAAAGAAATTAACCGAAGAAAAAGCTTTGCGATCATCTCTCACCCAGATGCTGGTAAGACGACCTTGACAGAGAAATTATTGTTATTCGGTGGGGCGCTATCCAAACTGCAGGTGCCGTAAAAAGCAATAAGATCAAAAAGCATGCGACTTCAGATTTTATGGAGATTGAACGTCAAAGAGGTATCTCTGTGGCGACTTCGGTGATGTCTTTTGAATACAAAGGCAATTTGATTAATTTATTAGATACGCCAGGTCACAAGGACTTCGCAGAAGATACTTACAGAACTTTAACGGCAGTGGATAGTGTGATATTGGTGATTGATTCTGTGAATGGGGTGGAGCCGCAAACAAGAAGGTTGATGGAAGTGTGTAGCATGCGTGCGACACCGGTGATTGTATTTATTAATAAAATGGATCGCGATGGTAAAAACAGATTTGATTTATTAGAAGAGATAGAAGCGGAATTAAAAATTTCCTTACACCCTATGACTTGGCCTATTAACAGTGGTAAAGAGTTCAAGGGCGTATATAATTTGCATGATAAAAGTTTGCGTTTATTTACGGCAAGTACAAAAGCAGACGATGAAGATGTGGTGGCGATAGGCGATTTGTCTAGCCCTGTATTACAACAAAAAGTGGGTGACCGTGATGCAGATTTATTAAGAGAAGATGTAGAGTTAATTGATGGCGTATATGGGGCATTGAATCCTGCAGATTATTTGTCAGGGAAAATTGCTCCCGTATTTTTTGGTTCTGCGGTGAATAATTTTGGGGTCCAAGAAATGTTGGACACTTTTATTCAGATTGCACCTACACCACGTGACAGAGAAACAAGTGTCAGAAAGGTGCAAGCTGGTGAAGACAAGTTCAGCGGATTTATTTTTAAGATCCATGCCAATTTAGATCCTAAGCACAGAGATAGAATCGCTTTCATGCGCGTTTGTAGTGGTAGGTTTGAGCGCAATAAATATTATACGCATGTCCGTTTAGATAAGGACGTACGTTTTACCAATCCCTACACTTTCTTAGCACGCAGTAAGGACATCGTGGAAGATGCTTATCCTGGGGATGTGGTGGGTCTTTTTGATACAGGTAATTTTAAGATTGGAGACACTTTAACCGAAGGGGAGAAATTTTACTTTACTGGTATCCCAACTTTTTCTCCAGAGATCTTTAAAGAATTGGTGAATAAGGATCCTATGAAGACCAAGCAATTGGAGAAAGGGATTCAACAGTTAACAGACGAGGGTGTTGCGCAGTTGTTCACGCAGTTTGGTGGGAATAAAAAAATCATTGGTTGTGTGGGTGACTTACAGTTTGAAGTGATTCAGTATCGCTTATTGCAAGAGTATGGTGCGGCTTGTGAATTCAGAACCTTGCCTTTTTACAAAGCTTGCTGGTTAACCTCTACGGATAAAAATAAATTGAATGATTTCTTACGTTATAAGCAGCAAAATGCAGCCGAAGACAAAGATGGTTCACCTGTGTATTTAGCACAAAGTGAGTGGTTCTTAAATACAGAGATCACCAACAATCCAGACATTACATTTCACTTCACCAACGAAGTCAATAAATAAAATAATTACGAATCGTATTCGCCAAACATCATTTATGAAGTCAAAAACTTTAAAGCAGAACAAGGTCAATATCATCACATTAGGTTGTAGTAAAAACTTAGTGGATAGCGAGATGCTAAGTGGTCAATTGGTGGCCAATGACATTGACGTGGTGCATGAAAATAAAAAGTTAGACCATAATATTGTGGTGGTCAATACTTGTGGCTTTATTGACAAAGCAAAGGAAGAAAGTGTAAACACAATTTTAGACCAAGTCGCTTTAAAAAATAAAGGCAAATTAGATAAGGTGTATGTGACAGGTTGTTTGAGCGAAAGATACAGAGGGGATTTGGCTGCTGAAATACCAGAAGTGGATGCTTGGTTTGGTACCATGGAATTGCCTTTGATGTTGAATCAATTGAATGCAGACTATAAGGCAGAACTTTTGGGAGAACGTTTATTAAGTACACCACAACATTATGCTTATTTAAAAATTAGTGAAGGATGTAATCGTACTTGTTCTTTTTGTGCGATTCCTTTGATGCGTGGCCAGCACGTTAGCAAAACCATCGAGCAATTGGTGGACGAGGCAAAAGGTTTGGTGAAGAAAGGGGTGAAAGAATTGATGTTGATTGCCCAAGAATTAACGTATTACGGTTTGGATATTTATAAAGAGCGTGCCTTACCTAAATTATTACATGCCTTAGCAGATGTGGAAGGCGTGGAATGGATTCGTTTACACTATGCCTATCCTTCTAAGTTTCCTTTAGATATTTTAGATGCGATGCGTGAGCGTGATAATATTTGTAACTACATTGATATTCCATTGCAGCATGCAAGTAATAATATGCTTAAAGCGATGCGTCGTAATATTACCAGAGAGGAGATGACTGAATTGATTTATGAAATCAGAAAGCGTGTGCCTGGTATCGCCATTCGTACCACATTGATAGCTGGATTCCCTGGTGAAACATTAGAAGACATCGAAGAATTAAAGGCATTTTTACAATTACATAAATTTGATCGCGTGGGCATCTTCACTTATAGCCACGAAGAGAATACAAGTGCTCATGATTTAGTAGACGATGTGCCTGCAGCAGAGAAACAACGTCGTGCGGAAGAGATCATGGAATTGCAACAGGAAATTAGCCTAGAGATCAATCAGTCTAAGGAAGGGCAGATCTTAAAAGTATTGGTCGATAAAAAAGAAGCAGGTCGTTACTTAGGCCGCACAGAATTTGACAGTGTGGAGGTAGACAACGAGGTAGTGATCAATACCAATAAAAGATTGAAGCCAGGTGATTTTGTAATGGTGAAGATTACGAAAGCGTACGACTATGATTTAGAGGGCGAGTTAGTTGACTAGTATATGCGGCAACTGTTGCAGTGCTAATAAAAAAGTACCCCATTAAGATATAGCTACTCGCGCTAAAATAGTTTTGTAGTCCAAACCATCCTCCATAATAAAGGATGCCTCCAACACAAATCATATTCTTGACAACCTCATAGATCAAAGCCCTTGGATTGCGGTCCATGAATTCTGTTAAAGCATATACTTGCGCAAAAATAAATAAGCCATAGTACATCATATTGGTTAGTCCAATACTAGCTACATTGCCAAATAAATAACTTACAATTAAGAGCAAACAAAATAGTTGTATCCATAAGTATATAATCATACCCTTAGGTGCAGGGGTATCGTATTTTTCAAAATGGTACACATCTTCAATTTTGTACACTGGGTATTTTTCAATCACATCAGCTGGTCTCCATCCTAATGGCATCAACCAAACGCGTAATTTATCTTTCCAGCTTTTTGTATGCCAAGCATCTTGCATTAATAACCAAAGATGCATGAAATTAATTTTGATAGGATTCCAAGTACGCACAGGTCTTGTAACACCATATACAGCAGGGATTGCAGGGCTTTCTTCTTGGAATGTGCCAAACATACGATCCCAGAAAATAAATATTTGACCATAATTCTTATCCAAGTATTCTGGATTAATGGCATGGTGCACACGGTGATGTGCTGGTGTTACGATGATGTATTCTAGCCAGCCCATCTTATGGATATGTTGTGTGTGGTACCAGAATTGTGCAAATAAATGTAAAGGCGCCACCACTGCAATTACTTGTTGTGGCACACCAAATATTGCAGCAGGGATTAATAGAAATGCATAGATCCTAAAGTACACAGAAATACTTTGTCTCAATGCACAGGCTAAATTAAATTCTTCACTACTATGATGTACAATATGGTTGTTCCAAAAAAAGTTCACGGTATGCGCTAAGCGGTGCACCCAATAACCAGCAAAATCTAAAGCCAAAAATGCAATCACATATAATAACCAGCTTGACTGAACTTTGTAAATAGTTAAGTGCTCCACCATCCAACTATAACTAATTATGGCAATGCTCAATCCTAAAACATCTTTGGTAGAATTTGTCACCCCCGAGCTTAAACTGGAGATCATATCCATCGTCCTCACGGTGTCATTGCCCTTGCGCCAGCCGTACCATTTTTCAAATAGGACTAAAAGCAGAAATAGGGGCATCGCAATAATCAAAATCTTACCGTAGGTTTCCATAGGGGCTTGTTTTAGCTTGCAATCTTTTGCCCTATAAAAGTATTATTTTTCTTTCAATATCGAATAAAATGCCTTTATCATTGCATTTTTCCCGAAATTTGCCCACGATGTCTCAAAGCTGTAAGCATATCCCATTTAGTTCAACCCATGTATTCTCTAAACTAATCAATGATTATTTAGAGGGTAAGGGCACAGCATTAGATTTTGTGCAGTACGCACCTAATCTTGAAGGTTATCGTGCAGCAATTGAAGGTCGAAAAAAACATCCAATGAATCGAAGCTTATTGTTTGATGTATTGACAAAACAATATGCTAATCTTCCACAAGAAAATGCGGTCAACAATCAAATAGCTTTATTGAAGAACGACAATACATTTGTGGTGACCACGGCGCATCAGCCTAATTTATTTACCGGGCCTTTGTATTTTTTTTATAAAATCATCCATGCTATTCAATTAGCTGCAAGTTTAAAGACAGCATTTCCTGAATATAATTTTGTACCGGTCTATTACATGGGTTCCGAAGATGCCGATTTAGAAGAAGTTGGTTCCTTTAATTTAGATTTAAAAAATTACCAATGGGCAACCAAACAAACTGGCGCCATTGGAAGAATGCAGGTAGATGATAATTTATTAAAATTATTACAGCAATTAGAAAGCTATTGGACAATACTTCCTAAAGGTCAAAAAGCTTTGGAGATTTTAAAAGAGGCCTATCAAAAAGGCAAAACCATTAGCGAAGCGACTTTGTCTTTTGTGCATGCATTTTTTGGATCAAAAGGATTATTGGTATTACAACCAGATGATGCTGCGCTTAAAGCGGCATTTATTCCTGTAATGGAAAAAGAATTATTGACAGGATTTTCTCATAAAGCAATACAACCAACTATTACTGCTTTATCCAAAGATTACCATGTGCAATCCGAGGGCCG
Source organism: Bacteroidota bacterium (assembly GCA_039798125.1). Classification (GTDB taxonomy): domain Bacteria; phylum Bacteroidota; class Bacteroidia; order Chitinophagales; family Chitinophagaceae; genus Sediminibacterium. The sequence goes on from JBDKGO010000033.1 coordinate 8,933, forward strand.
AGCGATCAATTTATTTTATTTAAAAGATGATGTAAGAGCAAGGATCGAAAAGCAGGGTGAACAATACTTTGTGGTGGATACAGCTATTCAATTTACAGAAGCCGAAATCATTGCAGAATTACATCAGTACCCAGAAAGGTTTAGCCCGAATGTGATTTTAAGAGGGGTGTTTCAAGAAACAATTTTACCAGGCGTTGTTTTTGTGGGTGGAGGAGGCGAGTTGGCCTATTGGATGGAGTTGAAAAATGTCTTTCAAGCAGTTGGCGTACATTATCCACTATTACAATTAAGAAACTCTTTTTTATTGATGTCTCATAAACAAGCGGAACAATGGTCTGCTATGCAGTTTGAGGAACAAGATTTATTTAAGCCTATTCTTGAATTAGAAATTGAGTATGTAAAAAAACATACGGATACTATATTGGATTTGCAGGATCAATTGAATCAGCTTTCAAGTTTATATTCAAGTATCAAAAATCATGCAGTGCAAGTGGATGCTACTTTAGGTGCGCACACCGAAAATTTAGCACATCAAGCAAAATCTAAATTAGTAGCACTAGAAAAGAAAATGCTTCGTGCCGAAAGACGCAAGCAAACAGTTGCTATCCAACGCATACATCGTATTAAAAAAGAATTATTCCCACAAGATAATTTACAAGAACGTGAGGAACATTTTTCAAAATGGGTAGGGCACTATGACCTTTCTTGGATAGAGACCATCATGGAACATTCTAAAGGGCTGGAATCTAGATTCAGCATCATCCAATTTGACTAAGCGTCAAATTGATTGTCCCAATTGGTTTTTAGTTTACTTACTTTCTCTAACACTTCCGTCTCCATTTGTAATTTGTAATCGGCCATTGCCAAAGCAATTGTTTCATTATATGTACCGATAATTTGAGCGGCCAATAAACCAGCATTCTTTGCTGCGTTCAATGCAACAGTCGCAACAGGCACGCCATTAGGCATTTGTAATATAGATAAGATAGAATCCCAGCCGTCAATTGAATTAGAAGACTTAATTGGAACACCAATCACAGGTAAGGTGGTAATAGATGCGATCATACCTGGTAAATGTGCTGCTCCGCCAGCGCCTGCAATAATCACTTTAAGACCTCTTGATTTTGCTTGTTTAGCATATTCAACCATACGCTCTGGTGTTCTATGTGCCGAAACCACTGTTAATTCAAAAGGAATATTGAATGTTTTTAGGATATCCGCAGCTGCTTGCATGATGTTTAAATCACTGTCACTTCCCATGATAATCCCTACAATTGGTTGGTTGGCCATAAAATGTATTTGATGCAAGATACAAATTCATGTTTAAATAGGAATCAAATAGCCCTTTATTGCTGAAATTATAAGCTAATTCGGATACTATAAATTAACCTAAAGCACGCTTATAAAGTTGAATCGTGTTTTCAAGGCCAAGGTATAATGCATCGCAGATGAGGGCATGTCCAATACTTACTTCATCAATACTTGGAATAGATTGTATTAAATAAGGTAGGTTCTGTCTGTCTAAATCATGCCCTGCGTTAATGCCAAGTCCTAATTTTTTAGCCAAGGCTGCAGCGCTCACATATGGAGCTATAGCATTTTCTTTATCCCCGGCAACAAATTGCTTCGCATACATTTCGGTATATAATTCTATGCGATCTGTCCCAGTAGTCGCAGCTGCTTCTACCATTTTTTCATTCGGGTCTACAAAAATAGATACGCGTATGCCAGCCTTTTTAAACACCGCAATGATCTCTTTTAAATAAGCTTGTTCTATAATGGTATCCCAGCCATGGTCGCTGGTTAATTGACCCAAAGTATCTGGAACCAAAGTCACTTGATGCGGTTTGTTGGCTAAAACAAGGTCTACAAATTTTTGTTCTTTGGGATTGCCTTCAATGTTGAACTCTGTATGTATATTTTGCTTTAAATCATAAACGTCTTGGTAACGAATATGTCGTTCGTCAGGTCTTGGATGCACCGTAATACCTTCTGCACCAAAACGCTCACAATCCAAGGCAACTTTTAATAGGTCGGGATTATTACCCCCACGACTATTTCTTAAAGTAGCGATCTTATTTATGTTTACACTTAAACGAGTCATGAGCAAATTTAAGTTAATTTTGCATCTTAATAATCACCTAATGGCTTATTCTAATTTAGAGGCTTGTTTATTGGATTTAGAGCGTAATGGGCAATTGCTCCGCATTAAAGAAGAAGTAGATCCTCATCTGGAAATGGCGGCAATTCATTTACGCATCCATGAACAAAAGGGGCCAGCCATCTTATTTGAAAAAGTAAAAGGTTCAAAGTTCAGAGCAGCATCTAATATTTTTGGCACCTTAGAAAGAAGCGAATTTATTTTTAGAGATACTTTGCCACAGGTAAAAAAATTAATTGAAATTAAAATTGATCCTGTTGCTGCATTAAAAAATCCTTTGGCTGCTTTAAGTGCATTGCCTGCAGCCATCAATGCATTACCGAAAAAAAATCCAATCAGTCAACCAGTTACTTACGAAGAAATAAATATTAGTGATTTGCCATTGATCAAACATTGGTCCATGGATGGAGGCGCCTATGTCACTTTACCACAGGTATATACCGAAGACGCAGACAAGCCAGGCATTGCCAATAGTAATTTGGGGATGTACAGAATACAATTAACAGGAAATGAGTACGAGCTAGATAAAGAAATTGGATTGCATTATCAATTGCATAGAGGGATTGGTGTACACCAAACAAAAGCCAACAAAAAAGGAATGCCTTTGAAAGTAAGTTGTTTTGTGGGTGGACCACCTGCGCATAGTGTTGCTGCTGTGATGCCTTTGCCAGAAGGATTAAGTGAAATGAATTTTGCTGGCGTACTTGCTGGTAAAAGATTTGGGTATACGTATAAAGATGGTTTTTGTTTGAGTACAGATGCAGATTTTGTGATCACTGGAGAAGTTTTTCCAGGAGAGAATAAACCAGAGGGTCCTTTTGGAGATCACTTGGGTTATTATAGTCTTGAACATAGTTTCCCATTAATGCGCGTGCATAAAGTATATGCGCGTAAAAATGCTATTTGGGCTTTTACTGTGGTTGGAAGACCTCCGCAAGAGGATACTAGTTTTGGGCAATTGATTCATGCGATGACAGGTGCTGCAGTATCTAATGAAATCCCAGGATTGAAAGAAGTTCATGCAGTAGATGCAGCAGGCGTGCACCCTTTATTATTAGCGATAGGTAGTGAAAGATATACACCGTATTTAACGACGAAACAACCGGCAGAGATTTTAACCATTGCCAATCATATCCTAGGCACTGGTCAATTGAGTTTAGCCAAATTTGTTTTCATCACTGCAGACGACACCAATCAATTGTCAACACATCATGTGCAGGAATATTTTGAATACATTTTATCAAGACTAGACCTTGAAAATGATATCCATTTTTATACTAAAACCACGATGGATACTTTAGACTATTCAGGGGAAGGTTTAAATGCAGGATCAAAAGTGGTGATTGCTGCTTACGGGGATGTAAAAAGAAATTTAGCAAAAACTGTTCCAGCTAGATTATTGGATTTAAACATGGATGCAACCCTTGTAATGCCAGGGGTGGTTGCAGTCAACGCAGCTACATTTACAACAACAGCTTTACAAAATGCATTAATAGGGCAGGGAGCAGCTTTATTAGCCCAAGAAGGTGTAGTCATGCTTATCAGAACAGAAGATCCAACATGGATGGCGAGTGCATTAAATAATTTCTTGTGGGCTGCATTTACAAGAACCAATCCTTCACATGATATAGAAGCAATCGATGCATTTACAGTCAATAAACATTGGGGTGCAAAAGGTCCATTGGTCTTTGATGCGACTATTAAACCACATCATGCGCCGCCAGTATTAAAAGATGCAGCGGTTGAAAAAAGGGTAGATGCAATTTTAGAAAAGTACGGCTATTAAGCTGCAACTTCGATCCAAGTATGGTCTGCTAATAATTTTACTGTAGCAATAAATTGTGCGAAAGGGCCTGCGCCGCCGCCCCATTCATGTGGCGCCACCATCGATAACACATGCGATCCGTCTTGCTTTTCATACACATGATACACTTGACCAATTTGCGGTTTGAAAGTGATTTTTGCTTCGTAAATCATCATGCTCAATTCTTTTCTTTTACGAATTTCTTGAGCTTGTCTTGCAAGTAATTCAATTTGCTCTTTAATTTGATTGAGCTGCATATTGGTTTGATCCTCCATGGCAGAGAGTGCCTTATGCTTAATAACACCTTCTTTTGTAGGACGAATGGCCACACTACCTGCAGAAGAGGCATAAGGCAATACACTTAATTGCTTATGGTATACTTCGATATTTTTGAAAGGCGTTTGATCTTCCTTGAAACCTTCATGGGTTACTTTTAAAAATCCGTTCGCCAAAATCTCATGGACTACTTTAAGACATAGCGTATTATCCTTATAAAATTGCACTTTTAAACAAGAGGCGTTGTTGATTTCTGCACTAATGTTGTCGGCTAATTCGATATTGTCAAATGCCATTGGTTGGCCATTGGGATTCACTTGGTATTGTGCATAAAATGCATCGTTTTCTAAGTTGACCCAATTGTGGCTAAAACTTAATAAATGACCATTTGAAACAGTCTCAATTTTGTAATTACCCGATTTTGGCACGGTTTGATATTCGAAATCACATTTCTCGGGGAATAACTGCCAACTTGCTAAAAAATTATATGCTTGAACCATACTTTATATAACAATTTTTGACCTGAATGGTTGTGTGAATTGGGTTATAAATTAGTTTATTTCAACAAAATTTGGCTTCTCCACAATATTTGAATTGTACTTATATCTGAGGTTGGTGATGAGGCTAAAATTCCAAGGACTCAATTGTTGATTCGTTCTAGGGAAATAGCATCCTTTTAATTCGATGGTTCCAAAAACAAGGTTTTCGTTTCTAACTCTTAAGCCAGAACCAATAGCGGTATAGATATCTCCTTTCAAAATAGGATCCCCCATTGTTCGGATATAAGTAATATTGCCAAATACAAATGGCGCTGATTTAAAGCCCCATAAAGCACGGTTATTATAAAATACAGTTTCCCAGTTGGAAGAGATTCTAGTGCCACCTTTGATCTGTTCTTTGTTCAATTGAGGAATGCCATAAATACTATTGATTCTAAGTGACTCATTGTATTTATTTCTTAAAGTTTGGGTAAAGCTTAAATTTATAATTTGTCTATAGCCAAGACCATTATTGAGGTATTTTAATTTACTAAATTGTTCTAAGCTGCTCAAAAAACGAATATCTTGTAAAGATTGATTGATATAACTACTTGCAATATTGGCAATGATATGGGTGTAGTTTTCTTTTTTTGATAATTTGTATTGCTCAAATTTAAAACCAAGATAAGCGGATTGGTCTTGTTCAATTTTATATTGTCCTGTAGTCCATGTTAAAGATTGACCAATTGGCAAATCCTCATACCTTCCTAAACCATATAAATACCTCGTACGATAGACAGATTGTTTAACCAATGTATAAGACAAAAAATTTGCCTTAAGATTTTGATAATTCCTATCTAATTGTAATAAATAGTCAATGGGCCTTTCTTTAAAATTATTTTCAAGATGTCGATATTGAATAAATTGCCTGTACTCGTTTATGTTGATTTGTTTTTTGTTTTTTGTTAATTGATAGCCAACCCAAATATCTTTATGTTTTAAATTATAATTCAATTGTTGGTCAAATATGGAATCCCATTTACCAGGAAAAACATTTTCATTTACAGTTTCCAAATATTCCATTCCCCCAAGCCATTTGCTATTAGGGTGTAGGATGGGTCTTTGCACACTGATATAATTCTTTTTTGCAGACAAATCATTATTGACCAAGTTGTTGCCAAATTGATTGACACCTGCGTTGACCGAAATAAATGTCCCCAAAATATTACTCAATCCAACATCATATCCCCATCCAGATTTTGGTTTTCTTTCGTTTTCAAAATTTTGAATCACTTGAACACTATTCCCGCTACCCAATAAATTGATATTATTTAGCTTTGCCGAGTAAGCGTCTTTATTATTAAGTAGCACTTCTCCTCCATAGGAAAATAAGTCCTTTGTCACCACAATGATATCCACCTGGTTGGTATCATAAGGTGTAATCATTGCCATTATTTTAGCATCTTGTATATAGCTTAAGTCCCTCAACCATTTTTCGTTATAAGCAATGATAGAAGGGTCGAATACATCCCATTCTTTAAAAAATAAATTCTCTTTAATTGCCCTGCTTTTGGAATTGGATTGCAAGCTATTCCCAAGTTTAGAAAACAAATCTTTCATCTTTGAATCCTTTGAATCGATACTGGTCAAAAAATCATGTTGCTCAATGGTGATGCTATTAATTCTTTTTCCTGTATAGGATTGAAGGGAACGGATTTGTTTCAACAAATTAATCCGAGTGCTATCTGTCATAGCGTGAGGTTTGCCAGTGACGGCATTCTTAACCTTCTCTATTAAATTTGTTTGCGCAAGGATTGTCGGGACAAAAGTGATTTGCCATAATAGGTTAAATACAATAAATAAGGCAATCCATTTTTTATACATTTTTATTTACAAGACTTTAACAGCTCTTTGCTTTAAGGAACTGATTGGAATATTCAATAGCTTGCCAATTGGCTTGCCATTTTTATAACTAATGATTCTCAACAAAGTCACGTCCTCTGGAATATATACTGGCCCAGTATAATGGTTGCTATAATTGTCTGGCATAGATTCATCTATCGTGTAATAAAAATCTAAGCCACCCACTTCTCCTTCCATT
>JBDKGO010000034.1:0-17647 GCA_039798125.1 Bacteroidota bacterium
AGTATCTCGGCAGTATGGTCTTTTGTATCTGGTTTTTCGATAATATGCTGCACCATCCCTGCTTCGTCAATTAAAAAAGTGGTTCTGGTCGTGCCCATATAGGTCTTCCCCATGAACTTCTTTTGCCCCCAAAGATTGTATTTGTCAACGATTTTCTTGTCTTCGTCAGCGATTAAAGAGAAAGGAAGCTCGTACTTATCGATGAATTTAACGTGCGATGCCACCGAGTCTACACTGACCCCTAAAATAGCGATCCCCTTCTTAATCAATTTCTTATAATTATCACGCAAATTGCAAGCCTGTGCAGTACATCCTGGCGTATCGTCTTTTGGGTAAAAGTATAAAACCAATTTTTGCCCTTTAAAATCGGCAATTGAGACTGTTTTTCCGTGTTGATCGGCGCCTTTGAATGCTGGTGCCTTAGCCCCTTCTTTTATTACTGCCATAACATTTTGTATTATGGTGAAGATACGAATTAAAAAGGAGAAAATTGTTTCACATAAAATAGGCCAAATGCAGCCAAAAATGAATAGATTTGCGCAATTTATATTTTTGTAGCCATGCCAAGAGATACATCTATCAAATCCATTTTAATTGTAGGTTCTGGACCCATCATTATTGGACAAGCCTGCGAGTTTGACTATTCAGGATCACAAGCCGCTCGTTCATTAAGAGAAGAAGGCATCAAAGTGATTTTGATCAATAGCAATCCAGCTACCATCATGACCGATCCAATGATGGCGGACAAAGTTTATTTATTGCCATTGACAATAGAAAGTATAGAACAAATTTTAAAAGAGAATCAAATTGACGCAGTCTTGCCAACTATGGGTGGACAAACTGCATTGAACCTTTGTAAGGAAGCAGACGAATTAGGTATCTGGGAACAATACAATTGTAGAATGATAGGTGTGGATGTAGCAGCTATCAATACAGCAGAAGACAGAGAATTATTTAGACAATTGATGGTGAAGATTGGTATTGCAGTAGCACCAAGTAAAGTGGCAAATAGTTTTTTAGAAGGAAAAGAATTTGCGCAAGTGATAGGCTTTCCATTGGTAATTCGTCCATCATTTACATTGGGCGGAACAGGTGGCGGATTTGTGCATGATGCAAGTGAATTAGATGCCGCATTAGAAAGAGGTTTGAAAGCATCTCCAATGCACGAAGTATTGGTAGAGAAGGCAGTGTTAGGATGGAAAGAATATGAATTAGAATTATTAAGAGACCAGGCGGATAACGTAGTCATTATATGTACTGTTGAGAACTTAGATCCAATGGGTGTGCACACGGGAGATTCAATTACCGTAGCACCAGCAATGACATTAAGTGATACTGCATTTCAAGACATGCGTAACAAAGCCATGTTGATGATGCGCAGTTTAGGTAATTTTTCTGGTGGATGTAATGTGCAGTTTGCATTGAATCCTGAAACAGAGGAATTGATTGCAGTGGAGATTAATCCACGTGTGTCAAGATCATCTGCACTAGCATCCAAAGCAACAGGCTATCCCATTGCAAAGATTGCAGCAAAATTGGCAATCGGTTACCATTTAGATGAATTAAAAAATCAAATCACGCAAACCACTTCTGCTTATTTTGAACCAGCATTGGATTATGTGATTGTAAAAGTACCAAGATGGAATTTTGATAAATTCAAGGGTGCCAACGATACATTAGGATTACAAATGAAGAGTGTGGGAGAAGTGATGGCGATAGGAAGAAGTTTTACAGAAGCCATTCAAAAAGCATGTCAATCTTTAGAGAACGAAGCGATTGGATTGGGCTATTACGGTAAGAGTTTGATGAAGAACGAAGAATTGATGGAGTATATCAAGACACCAAAATGGGATCGTATCTTCAGAATCAAAGATGCCTTGATGCAAGGCTCTACAGTCAGATCGATTGCAGCTGCAACAGGGATAGACAATTGGTTCTTATACCAAATCAGAATCATTTGTGATATAGAAAAAGAAATCGCGAAGCATGAACTTGCTACATTACCTACAGAAATCCTGAAAGAAGCAAAGAAGCATGGCTTTAGTGATTTACAAATAGCCAAAGTATTACAAGGCAATGTTTCAGATGACGAAATATATGAAAAAAGAAAAGCATTGGGTATTACCAGGGTATACAAAATGGTAGATACTTGTGCTGCAGAGTTTGAAGCAAAGACGCCATACTTCTATTCAACCTTCGAAAACTAGGACAAGCCAAATGAATTGAAATTAAAAATTCAATGTGTTTAAAATAATTTATTTCAAAGTATAACCTAACAATATGAACGCAAAAGATATCGTAGTTCAAAACGAAAAAGAAACAAGAGCAGGATTTGGAGATGGTATTTTAGAAATCGCGAGAGAAAATAAAGACGTAGTTGTCTTGACTGCCGACTTAGCGGGTTCTTTTAAATTAGGTCCATTGATGAAAGAACTACCGGAGCGATTCATTGAAGTGGGTATTGCAGAAGCAAATATGATTGGTATAGCAGCGGGCTTAACCATTGGCGGTAAAATTCCTTATACCACTACATTTGCTGGATTCAGCACAGGACGTGTATACGATCAAATTAGACAAAGTGTAGCCTACTCAGATAAGAATGTAAAAATTTGTGCATCACATGCAGGATTGACTTTAGGAGAAGATGGCGCAACACACCAAATATTAGAAGACATTGGATTAATGAAAATGTTACCAGGCATGACTGTGATTGTGCCATGTGATTATAACCAAACAAAGGCTGCAACAAAAATGATTGCAGGTTATGAAGGCCCAGTGTACTTAAGATTTGGTCGACCAAAATGGCCAAACTTCACGAAGGAAGATGGATCTGATTTTGTGATTGGTAAGGCACAAATATTAGCAGAAGGAACAGATGTGACGATTGTTGCTTGTGGACACCTAGTATGGAAGTCTATCGAAGCAGCAAAACAATTAGAAGCAGAAGGCATCAGTGTAGAAGTGATCAACTTACATACCATTAAACCATTTGACGAAGCAGCGATTATCAATAGCTTGAAGAAAACAGGATGTGTCGTAACTGCCGAAGAACACAATGTGATTGGCGGTATGGGAGATGTAGTGGCACAAGCTGCTGCAAAACATTATCCAGTGCCTGTAGAATTCATTGGCACGCAAGATACCTTTGGAGAGAGCGGTACACCGAATCAATTATTAACAAAATACGGATTGGATGCAGTGAATATTGTTGCTGCAGCAAAGAAAGTGATTGCCCGTAAGAAATAAAAAATAAGAGCCATTCTAAATAAAAAGCCCCTTTAAATACTTGGAGGGGCTTTTTTATATTTTAAGAAAGAGTAAATGATTCAACCATTAACATTGAGACAACTTCCGAACGAATAACTTTTTATTAATTTACAACTTTCTTCTTTTAATTTTCCAGCTTAAAAAATTAAGCAAATGGAAATTATACAAAGTGTTCAAAATAGAATTTATCTAATTCGTGGACAAAGAGTCATATTAGATAAGGATATTGCATTCTTATATGAAACAGAAACAAAAGTGTTAAATCAGGCTGTAAATAGAAATATTAAACGATTCCCAATTGATTTTATGTTTCAATTAACAAAAGAAGAAGTAGAGCTATTAAGATTACAAAAGAAACACACTAATGAAATGACTCCAAACTTGAGGTCACAAAATGTGACCTCAAGTTTGGAGTCATGGGGTGGAAATAGATATTTACCGAACGCCTTCACAGAGCAAGGAGTAGCAATGTTAAGTGGTATTATCAACTCTGATAAAGCTATTCAAATGAATATTGCCATTATGCGCGCTTTTGTGGAGCTAAGAAGAGTATTATTATTAAAATCTGACTTTAAATTACAGCTTGATCTTATAAAAGATAGATTAAGCGGCTATGACGCACAATTGAATCAAATATATGATGCCATTGAAAATATAATAGATGAAAAAGCTGCAAAAAATAAATGGGATAATAGAACTAGAATTGGCTTTAAAAAAGGAGACAGTAACTAACTAATGAAGGATATATAAACTAAGGCGCTAGTCTTACTTTCACCCAACGTCCATTATCGTGCAAACTGTATTGTAGACGATCGTGTAAACGAGAGCTTCGTCCTTGCCAAAATTCTATTTCAGTTGGATGAATAATATACCCACCCCAATCTGGAGGTAATGGGATGATGCCCTCTTTGAATTTTTCGGTATTTTCTGCAACAAGGTCTTCTAAGAATGCCCTATCAGGAATGATTCTACTTTGTGGCGAGGACCAAGCACCCAATTGACTTCCAATCGGTCTAGAATGAAAATAGGTTTCACTTTCTTCTTTGCTTACTTTTTTAATGGTACCTGTAATGCGCACTTGACGCTCTAATTCTTTCCAGAAAAAATTCATCGCTACATGAGGATGCGCTTCTATTTGCAATCCTTTTGCAGAATCATAATTGGTAAAAAACATGAACCCTTCTGGGGTGTACCCTTTTAATAAAACCACACGAGAAGCAGGTGCGCCATTGGCTTTCACAGTAGACAATACAAAGGCATTTACTTCGTCAATATTGCTTTCAATGGCGTCGTTCCACCAAATGGTGAATTGATCCATTGGATGCTCCATACTCGTAGCTTCATCTAAAGATGCTAATTGGTAGTCGCGACGGATATCAGCAATAGCTCTATTCATAAAATATATTTAAAATAAAATTAAACATTATTGCGCAGTATCCCTTACAGACTTCGTCGCATAAATGATATTCACCACAGAAAGCAATAATAACATACCCACCAATTGATGCAATTGAGCCATCCACTCAAAATTGCCCCAAGTTCCTGGAATAATATTTTTACTTGTCAATACAGAAAACACGCCAAGCAATACTTGTAATAATACAAAATACAAAGGCAACCTATTGACATTACTCCAAAATAAGTTTCCTTGAATTTTGCGCATTTGAGCTACCCAATAAATAATGATCGCCAATAAAATATATGCCAAACCACGGTGTATAAAATGAATCCAAGTGGTATTGTCAATGGCATTTAAAAAGAAGCTTTCCTTGCCCATTAAATGCGTAGGAATCCACTCCCCATTGATGGTTGGCCAAGTGCTTGCTACGTTTGCTGCTTTATGTCCTGCCATTAATGCACCATAAATCAATTGAAAAAATAAAAGCCCAAGTACGACCCAAGCCCAAACGCGAAAGCCTTTAAAACTTTGTTGTGCTTCTGAACTTAAATGTACTTTTTCAACAGGTTTCACTTTTAAAGAAAGGGCAAACCAATAGGTATAAGAGAGTAAGCCTAATGCAAAAATAAAATGTAAGGCTAATCGAGTAGGTTTTACATACACCGCATCGCCTTCTAAACCACTAGCCACCATGATCCAACCAATTGCACCTTGCAATGCCCCTAATAAAAATAAAACCACCAAAGGACGAATCATTGCAGGTTGAAAATATTTTTTTACAATAAAATAAATAAACCCAAAAGCAAATACCAAGCCAATGGTACGTGCCCACAAACGGTGGAACCATTCCCAAAAAAAGATAAACTTAAAATTATCAATCGTGAAGTCAAAATTCAATAATTGAAATTGTGGCGTCGTTTTATATTTTTCAAATAAGGCCAACCATGCTGCTTGATTTAGCGGAGGCAAGGTGCCAGTGACTACGTCCCATTCTGTAATAGACAACCCACTACCAGTTAAACGGGTAATGCCCCCCAGTGCAATTTGCACAATGGTCATGGCAACACCAAGGATCAACCAATTGGCAACAGCGCGAGATTTTTTGTCTTGTAATTCCATAGTTCTAACTTAATGCCACAAAGTTACTAAGTAAATCCACAAGGAGGTCCAATTCAAAGCAAGAATAACCGTCATGATGAAGATTGATTTTGCTTTGTGAAAAAGAATAAAGGGATCTACTAAAGAACTTGAACAAAATAGAAGATGGATCCATACCTCAGTTTCAGTTGACTTTGATATATTTGAACCTACTAAATTAATTGGTTTGCCCAAACTCTTAAATTACTATCAAGCCGACAAACTGGAAGCTGGACCGGTCTTTGCAGCAGCAGTCATATTACCAAAGGATTTTTACCACCCCTTAATCAATGATAGTAAAAAATTAAGTGAAAAGCAAAGAGCTGCATTGGCGCCCATCATTAAAGAAGCTGCAATTGCTTGGGCTATAGGCAGTCAGACTCCCGCACAAATTGATGAGATCAATATCTTAAAAGCGAGCATAAAAAGTATGCACCTTGCATTGGATCAATTAAAAAAGCGTCCTCAATTTATTGCGGTGGATGGGAACAGATTTTATCCTTATAAAAAAGTGCCCCACCAAACCATCATTAAGGGCGATGGGCTATATGCCCATATAGCCGCTGCTAGTATCCTTGCAAAAACCGCACGTGATGCATATATGATTGAGTTGCACAAAAAGTACCCGCAATATGGATGGGATCAAAACAAAGGATACGGCACCGCTGCGCATCGCGCAGCCATCGCCCTTCATGGCCTTTGTGATGAACACCGAAAAAGTTTTAAGATTTAGTAATCCCAAACCCCTGCGCCTTGGCGAATGATTTCATAATGGTCTGTCGTGCAATCCACCACAGTAGAAGGCGTGATCCCTCCTATTCCACCATCAATCACCATATCTATTTGTTTACCCCAATTTGCTTGAATCAATTCAGGGTCGGTGTATTCTTCTACCTCATCTCCAGGGAAACTCGCCGATAAAATAGGATGGCCCAATGTTTTGATAATAGAGAGTGCAATTAAATTATCAGGAATACGAAGTCCAATTGTTTTTTTTCTAGACTGTAAAATTTTAGGGACCTCCTTGCTTGCAGGTAAAATAAAAGTGAAAGGACCAGGTAAAGCTTTTTTTAAAATACGAAACAAACTATTGTCAATACTTTTTGCATACAAACTTAAATCGCTCAAGTCGGCACAAATAAAACTAAGGTTTGCTCTCTCAGGATCCACTTTTTTTATGGCACAAATTTTCTCAATTGCATCCTGTTTAAAAATAGAACAGCCCAATCCATAAATGGTATCTGTGGGGTACGCAATGATGCCACCTGATTGAAGACAATCCGCTACCATCGTTAATTGTCGAGGTTGTGGATTTGTAGGATGAATTTGAATTAGCATAAAGTTGAAAGGTAAAAATACCTATTTAATTACCTTAAAAATAACTTTAATTTGGTAAACGAAAGGAATGTTTCCCATCATCTACTTAGAAGAGAAAATATTGATTCGAAATGCAATGATAGCAAGTATCGAACAACAGGAAGATTGCAAAGTCATTTACGAAACTGGCTCTATCCAAGCCATGCAAGCTTATGTAGAAAACACCAAAGAAAGGATGGCACTTTGTATTTTATCGGACGACTATGGACATCAAAATTTACTAAAATTAATTCAAGTCATACGTGCAAGAAATAGTTATACTTATATCTTATTAAAATCCAACGAAAAGCATATCAATTCAATTTGTTATCTCATGAAGCATGGACTCAATGGCCTGTTTTTTACAGACGAACCCTTGATTGATTTAAAACAATGTGTACAAAGAAAAACGAAATTTAATTTATCTGCAGATAAGTGTAAGCTCATTACCAAAAATGTATTGCAAGGTATTGACATCAAAGCTTTGAATTACAATAAAAATCCTTTAACAGAAAATGAAGTAAAATTTATTCAAGCTTGTACCAAGGATTATAGTTATGAAGAGATTGCGGCGCACTTGCAAAAAAGTGTGTATACTATTTATGGCTACAGAGATAGGATCTTTAAAAAGTTGGCAGTAAAACAAAGGACCGCCATGGTAATGACAGCCCTTAAAAGAAATTATATCGATTTGTGAACGCTGTTTATGAATTCAATTTATGATTTGGGATTTATAAAATCTCCCATGTCTCTTTACCACGAATTAATTTATCTAAATCTCCCATGCCCTTGCTGGTCATCGCTTCCTCTACTTGCAAAGCCATCATGTCTTCGTAACAAGGACGATCAGCCGTATAGAACACCCCAAAAGGACGAGGGAAATAAGCTGCCACTTCGCTAGGGTTATCAAACAAACGCACTAAGACTTGTGCTTTATAAAAATCTTTTTCATCGTGGATCCATAGATCATCTGCACTGTATTTGTCACCTAGGGTCACCACTTCTGGACGTAATCCATCAAAGCGAATACCCATTTCATTATTTGCACCAAAAGTCAATGGCTTGCCTTGTTCTACAAATAAAGCATGTAAAGGCTTAGAAGCTTTCTCGGTGAAAACCTCAAATGCACCATCATTAAAAATATTACAGTTTTGATAAATCTCTAAGAACGAAGATCCTTTGTGCTGTTGTGCACGTGTGATCATGGCTTGTAAATGTTTTGGATCACGATCCATACTACGCGCAATAAAACTTGCATCCGCACCCAATGCCAAAGCAGCAGGATTAAAAGGATGATCAATGCTACCCATTGGGGTACTCTTAGTAATTTTATTTAATTCAGAAGTTGGAGAGTACTGACCTTTGGTTAAACCATAGATCTGATTATTGAATACTAAAAAATTCACATCAAAATTTCTTCTTAGCATATGTATGGTATGATTACCACCAATACTTAATGCATCTCCATCACCTGCTACAATCCACACACTTAATTCTGGACGAGCCGCTTTTAACCCACTCGCAATCGCAGTCGCACGACCGTGGATAGAATGCATCCCAAAAGTGTTCATATAATAAGGGAAACGACTACTACAACCAATCCCACTAATGATGACAATATTCTCCTTTGGGACACCAATGGTTGGCATCACTTTTTGCACCTGCGCTAAAATAGAATAGTCACCACAGCCAGGGCACCAACGCACTTCTTGGTCTGTCGCAAAATCTTTAGCTGTTAAAGTAGCTGCTTGAGGAAGTATTGTTTCAGTAGACATAGTCAAATATTAGGAGGCAAAATTACTAAAAATAGCTCGTTTCTTACCTAAAAGCCGCTTATTTCACCTTTCTACCCTTCCAGGAATAGGTTTTAAGCTGTCCAAATAGGCCCGCAGCGATATTGTAGACAATATGGATCGGTTGGTAGAAAACAAAGTATTTGAGTTCTGGCTGCAGCTTAAAAAATTTAGCCACCGGATCCAAGAAAAATAATTCAAAGAAAGTTTTAAAAGCCAGCGCAATTAAAAGGGTACTCCAGCTACCCATGAATGCCAAACACACAAAACTCAAATTAAAAAAATATACTAACGTCAACACCATAGTGATAGAACGATCGTCATAGTATCTGGCTTTGCTCGCCCAACGAATTCTTTGCATGATAAAACCTTTCCAAGTATCCATCGCTGCCGTCAACACAATGGCATCTGGATGAAATAAATAACCCACAGGTTTATGCAAAGTCTGTTTCATTTTATGCATTAAAAACATATCATCCCCACTTGCAATATGGTCTACACCTTGATATCCACCCACTGCAATAAATGCTGCTTTCTCAAAACCTAAATTAGCGCCATTACTCATAGAGTGTTTACCAGCGCCCACTGCAGCAGCTGTGATCCCTTGTAATGCTAAAAAATCTAACAATTGAAATTGATTTAAAATACCCGCTGTTTTAATGAACATCACTGGCGCCGCGACAAAAGAAGGTTGGTTTGCTTGGATATACGCATTGTATAAAAACAACCATCTTGTAGGAACGATACAATCTGCATCGGTGGTCAAGATCCAATCCCCTTTCGCTTGAGCAACTGCAATTTCAATCGCCTTCTTTTTATACGCTAGGGTATCCCCTTCTTTGCAATGATCTGCTAATTTCAATAAACGCACTTGAGGATATTGCTGACTTAAAGCTTGTACAATAAAGGCCGTATCGTCTTCAGAAAAATCATCAATCACAATGATTTCAAAAGCATCCGTAGGATAATCCTGGTTCAAAATACTATCCACACAAGCTTTGATATTCGCAGCTTCGTTTCGGGCAGGAATAATGACGGTGAATTGGGTGTTTGACTGTTCGGGCCTAACTTGCTCAATTTGATTTAATTGAAAAACGCGCATTTTGCCAAACCAATAGCGGTAAGCCATTAATATGACGGCATACATGATTGTTAAGATAGCAACAGCCCAATCCAATAGATAGTCCATGTGGCAAAGTTAAAGGGTAAATATTTGGTAGAATCCTTAAAATCGTTGTACTTTTATAATAGTTGCATAACTAACTATATGTCAAACAACCAATTTAAACGAGGGGAATTATACAGTGTCATCAATGGCGTTGCCTCCACTGCTGTTGCAAGAAGATTACAAAAGAATTTTCGCAATGCAGGATTAGAAATTACCATTGAACAATGGTCCATCTTATACCATTTATGGAAGGAAGATGGTTTGAGTCAACAGGAATTGTGCACGCGCACATATAGAGATAAAGCAAGTATCACTAGATTAATAGACAATATCGAAAAATTAGGATTGGTTGAAAGAATAGCCTCTAAAGATGATAGAAGAGTCAACTTAGTTTATTTGACAGATGCCGCAAAACCCTTACAGGAAGCGACTTACAACCTAGCTAACCAAACAATGAACGAGGCATTACAAGGTATTAGTAAAGAAGAAATAGAAATTGTGAAAAGTGTTTTTCAACGCGTATACGAGAATAGTAAATAATTAAATTATATTTTATGGCAACAACAATCCAAGGTGGAGAATGGATCATTAAAGAAGTAAAATCCGAAGACGTTTTCATTCCAGAAGAATTCAACGAAGAACAGTTGATGGTGCGTGACATGTGTAGCCAATTTTTGGATACCGAAGTGTTACCAGTTGCAGAAAGAATGGACAAATTAGAGCCAGGCTTGATGCCAGGTTTATTGGAAAAAGCAGGCGAACAGGGCTTATTAGGGGTTTCTGTGCCAGAACAATACGGCGGGATGGGTAAGGATTTTATCACGTCCACCATTGTAGCAGAATACCTTGGAGGAGGTTATTCTTTCTCTGTTGCCAACGCTGCACATACAGGTATTGGTACCCTACCAATTTTATATTTTGGTACCGAAGCACAAAGAGCAAAATATGTACCCAAATTAGCAAGTGGTGAGTTTAAAGGTTCTTATGGTTTAACCGAACCAAATAGCGGATCAGATGCACTAAGTGCAAAGACCACTGCAAAATTATCTGCAGATGGAAAGCATTATATATTGAATGGACAAAAGTGTTGGATCACCAATGGTGGATTCGCAGATGTCTATACTGTGTTTGCAAAAATAGATGGCGAGCAATTTACCGCATTCATTGTGGAGCGCGGCATGGAAGGATTTACACTTGGACAAGAAGAGCATAAAATGGGTATCAAAGGATCTTCTACTGTGCAATTATATTTTCAAGATTGTAAAGTGCCTGTAGAAAATGTATTAGGAGAAATAGGAAGAGGGCATATCATCGCATTCAATATCTTAAATATTGGAAGATTAAAATTAGGTGCAGCAACCATTGGTGGTGCAAGAAGGGCATTGAGCACAACAGTTAAATATGCTAAAACAAGAGAGCAGTTTAAATTGCCAATTGTAAAATTTGGTGCCATCAGACATAAGTTAGCCGAAATGGCGCTTCAATTATGGGTGGGTGAAGCAGCATTGTATAGAGTGGCAAAAAATATTGATGAAAAAGAACACGAACTTTTAGCAGCCGGTAAGGATTTATCAGCAGCATTGTTGGGTGGTGCCGAAGAATATGCAATTGAGTGTGCCATCTTAAAAGTATTTGGATCAGAAGTATTGGATTTTGTAGTAGACGAAGGCGTTCAAATACACGGCGGAAATGGTTATAGTGATGAATATGAAATTTCAAAAGCGTACCGTGATAGTAGAATCAATAGAATCTATGAAGGTACCAATGAAATCAACCGTTTGCTGACAGTAGACATGGTTCTGAAAAGAGCTATGAAGGGCCAATTAGATTTAATGGGACCAGCAATGAGTGTGCAAAAAGAATTAATGAGTATCCCAGACTTTGGGGACGAAGAAGATGCGCCATTTGCAAAAGAGCATAAAGCAATTGCTAATTTCAAGAAGTGTATTTTGATGGTAGCTGGTGCAGCAGTTCAAAAATTAATGATGACCTTAAGCAAGGAACAAGAGATCTTAATGAATATTGCAGACATGTCTATCATTACTTATCATGCCGAATCAGCTTTATTAAGATTAGAAAAATTAAGTAAAACAAAATCGGAAGCAGCACTTGCGGTACAAACTGCGATTGTAAAAACCTATATCTATGATGCTGCCGATGCGATTAACAAAGCTGGTAAAGATGCATTGAATAGTTTTGCAGATGGAGATGAATTACGCATGATGCATATCGGCTTAAAACGATTCACAAAAGTGGATCCATTCAATACCAAGGAAGCAAGAAGAACCATCTGTGCGCAATTGGTAGCCGACGACGGATATAAATTATAGTAAGTATTTGATATTGATTTTGAATTGAAAGAAAGTGCCGCTCAAATTTGGGCGGCCTTTTTTTGCAGCGAATCCTTTCAATTAAAAAAATATTGTTGTATTAAATAACGCTTACGTTTCTTGAAAAACTTTCTTCTAACGAAATAAAAGTTTCGGTACGTTCAATCCCTTTAATTTTTTGTAATTCGTCATGCAAGACATAACGTAATTGTTGAATGTCTTTACAAACTATTTCGGCGAACATGCTATAGTTGCCCGTCGTATAATTTAAGCGTACGATCTGTGGAATATTTTTTAGTGCAAGTGCCACTGCGTCATACATCGAACTCTTTTCTAGGTATACGCCAATGAATGCAATCACATCATACCCTAAGGCTTTTAAGTCTACAGCCAATCTTTTACCTTGCACAATGCCCAATTCTTCTAATTTTTTGATGCGCACATGAATGGTACCGCCAGATACAAAAAGTTGCTTACCTAAATCGGCATAAGAAATCTCTCCATCCAGCATCATGGTTTGAATAATTTGCAAATCAAGCTTGTCAAGGCTTTTGTCAATATTCAATTTAGGGTTGTTTTTTGCTTCCATTTTTGTGTATTGATTAATATAATTGCAATTTATTTTATATTTTCTATATTTTTTAATAATTAGTTAATATATTTTCAATATAAATAGGAATACCTTAGTTTTGATTTATCAAATGAATGGAAACCTTGAAGATTTTTTGAAAAAGGCCCCTCAAATGATAGTTCTTAATACTGTGGGGTGATGAAATCTTGGCAAACATGCCTCCTTGTCTCGGAGGTGAGGATCACGGGATAAACGTAACATAGAGCCGCTTAGCAATAGGCGACCAGGGTCGACCACTGAACTTTGTGTTATAGCTAACTGCCTCATGGAGGTTCGAACCCTCCCCCTACAGCAATAAAAAGCTCCTATTACATTGATAATAAATGTTTTAGGAGCTTTTTTATTTGTACTAGGAGACACTATAAGTGACACTAAATGAAATTTTTATTTAATCTACATTACATGGGAGTATTTTAAAATTGGAATTTAATGTTCCTGTGTTTAGGAAAAGATGTTACATAAACATAGGAACAAAGTTCGTTTCAGGACGAGACATGTTAAGCCTTGATAGGTTGAGGATAAATCTTTATTAAATTAGGGATAACTAAAGCAGAAATGATATTAAACACAAGTTATCCGCAAGTGCATGATAAACTTCTGAAACTATGATAAATCCTAACATTTTAAAAAACAATGAGTAAGAAAATTAGCAGAAACGACTCGTGTCCTTGTGGAAGTGGAAAAAAATTCAAAAAGTGTTGTATAAATTCTGAAATAGAATCTGAATTAGCTCAACCCAAACCAAGCAAGAGAGGAAATAAAACTTTTGAGTTTATTAAATCAAATAATTCGCATCCATTGTTGAATTTTATTATTGAACTACAAATGCAGCCCAATAATCACGGGAAGAATGTGCGAATGGAAGAGTTAGCGACATACATTGTTACTAATTTAAACAGTAATCCAAATAAAAATATAGAGTTGTTCAAGCAACATCTTGACAGAGAATTTGCTTCTAATTATATGGAAGACATTCCCGAAAATCTTTTTTGTGAAAATATCGTTTTTTATAGCGGGAACTACACAGTTTTTTCAGGCATTAACGGATATGCAGTTGAACTTTTTAGAAACCTAATTGAGACAATTTTTACACAAAAAAACAATCTTCCAGACGAATTTAAAAAACACGTTTATAGTGGTATTACTCTAATTTTAGAACTGGGCAAAATTCTTACTGCAAAATTTGGCATTGAAGGAAATATTGAAGGTGCACAAGGAGAAAGAAAATTTGTGTATTCACCAATTGAAATTGATACATCAATTAGTCAAGAGGAGATAAACCACATTTGTTCCGAATACAAAATTGACCCAACAATAATAAATGATTTTATTGTCCAATCGAATGACATAGGTTTTTCAAACAGCGATCCAGATAAAAATCCCTTATTGAAAAAGCCGATTATAACATTTGAAGGCAAATATTATTTCGTTCTTATATCAAGTCAAGTAAACGTTCTAAATGAATTCATTATACGATTAGGTGCCAAATTTAATTGCTATCAAAAACTGGCGGAATTATATCATAATAAACTTTGGCACGAGCAGTGGAGAGCTTGTGATAAAATAGGTTGGCAATTAACCGATATTAAAATTCCTCAAAACAATATTCCTAAAATCTTGAAAGAACGTATTTTTCAACTTGAAAAAAACAAACTTGCATACGTTTGCTACATTCATAATGATAAAGATGAAGAATATTTTTCAGATAAAAATTTAGACCTAAACAAGCGAATTACCGAAGTAATAACAGAACTTAAAAAAAAACCGTCAATGAAAGACTATAAATATCTTTCATTGGTTACATATGATTGTATGGGGCGAAATATGGTTTTGGGATTTGCTGCACCTCAAAAAGACGAACTTCGCTTATCATTCTCAATACACCAATTCAATTTTCTTTGTTCATCTGAAAAATGGGATAATTTAAGTTTATGGAAATTCGCTAAGTCTTATGAAATTTTATCAGAAACAACAAAATCAACATTGACAGACACCTTGGATATGTATTCCATATACAAAGCCAAAGACGAAAGCTTTTATTTTGGAGACGACCCCAGACCTAACTATCTTACAGTTTTGCCAGGAGAAGGAAGTCGCTTAATAAAAGAAGCAAAAATTGAGAAAAATAATCACGGAATTTTAAGAATTATAAATGGACAAAATGTATTTATACCTTCTACTAAATACGCTGACTATGCCCCAATCTACAAACCTTTAAACAGTTTAGGATTTTACGCCATTTGTTTAAAAGCATTTGACTTCCCTATTTGGATGGTGAGTCACCAAGTTGAAAATAAATCTATGTCAAGTAAAGTTAAAACCTTTGCAGTAGCAATTGGTTTTTGGCTTTATAAGCTTGAGCCAATGATCGCTAAAATTATGAATCCAGCTATTTCTAGTTTTTTTGAGATAGATATTATTCTTGACCAAAGACATTTTGAAGAAACACAAACAAAAGACATTATCGAAAGCACTGAAGAAAATGATTATAGTTACTCATTTAATGGGAATACATTAAAGTTTTCAATTCCATTTTTCAAAATGAAATCTTTTATAGGCAGTAGTAATTATGGTGAACGAGAAATGATGAAATCAATTTTAAAAGCTTTTGACCTAGTCAATGGAATAATTTTATCAGAACAAGACATTGAAAGTATTGTTGACAAATGTATGCCCCTGAGTCAAGCTAAGATGATTTTATTATTAGATAGTCAAAAAGATCCAATACTTGACGACAGGTGGCTTGTAAAACCTTTTTACATTAGTGATTCTGAAGTTGATATTTTGTTAGATGAAATTCCACAGTTAATTGAACAAACAATGGAAATTCCTAAAAAAATTGACACTGAGGAAGATAAGATAAAACTATTCAATACCGCAACAAAGTTGTTGTTGGAAAAACTAAATAAGCAAATTCAAATTTTTGATTTTGAATATTTGTTGCACATTCTTTTAGAATTACACGAAACGTTAGTATGGGAAAGGGAACAAAACAAAACAATGATTCCTGCACAAATTCTTTGTTTTGGAAATTTAGAAGGAGAGTTAAAAGAAATTTTTGATAAGGAAAACAAATTAGTAAAAACTTCAATATCAACAAGGTGTTTGATAGAATACATAGCAGCTAAACCAACAAGTGGAAGTGTAAAAACAGGCTTTGATGACATTGATAGACTTTTAGTATTGATGCATGAAATAATAAATAATGGCTTTTTAAGTGATGCCATTCACTTAAAACTTGCTAATCCGACAGTTGGTAAATTAGATTCAGGTAGAATAGGAATTTCAAAAGAATTTTTTGACGAAAAACTTAGACCGTTTTCCGAGGCAAACACAAAAGAAGAAGTTCATAGATACATAGAAAATTTCGACAGTAGATTTGAAATCGCAAGTTTTTCGAAAGTAGAAACTGAACCAGAAGAAGACAAAGAATTGAAAGAAATTGATTCTGCATTTTCAGAAGATTGGGGAATTGGTTACATAAGTATTTACAAGTTTTGCTTTTACAGTCTTATTATTTGTATGGAAAAACAGAGTTCCACCTGCTCAATGACTGAATCTGAATTTATTACGTTGATTAAGGACAAAGCTAAGATCGAAGAAAAAGAGATAATCGCAGGTATAGAAAGGTTCTCAATTACACAAAGAGATGAATACTTAAAAGCACCAAGAGGCTATAATGACAGCGAAGTTTTTCCTTGGAAATATAATCGTGAATTTAGTTTTGCAAGAAGATTTATCGTGAAATATAAAAACGATAAAAGCGAGACGATTTTGACTTGGGGCTTTAGAAATGCTATTTCGGTACAAAAACAGTTGGAATACTTGTTGTTTGAAGGAAAACTTAATAATGGCGGTAAGACAATAGAAAAACTTCTTGGGACTTTTCGTGAGAAAAAAGGGAAACTTTATCGGAATAAAGTCAAAAATTGGCTTAAAACCCACCCAAATTTAACTGTAATTGAATATGAAGTTAATATTGACATCAAAGGTCATATGTTAGCTGATAAAAATTATGGTGACATTGATGTATTAGCATATAACACAATAACTAATACGGTTTATAGTATTGAATGTAAAGACACAAATAAGGCAAAAAATATCCACGAAATGAAAAAGGAAATGGATAGTTATATTGGGCGTGAAGGACAAAAAGGAATGATTCAAAAGCACGTTGAAAGACATAACTGGTTAAAGGAAAATAAAGATAAACTAAATGCATTTTTGAAAATTGACAATGAGCCAAGGATTGTATCATTTATGCTGACTTCAGAAGTAATTCCAATAAAATACATAAAAGCAGAAGCACTTCCTTTACCAATAATTTCTTTCCCAGAACTAAAATACAATGGAACAAAATTGCTGGACATGACAAATGACGAATTTTAAAAATAAAGTCTAAACTCCTCCTCCGGGTTCTAAATTCGAAAAATTCCCGGTATATATAATTTTCCGGCTAACATTTCAATTGACATTCCATCTAATATATAAGCAGCTTTTTCTATAAATTGTTCCGCTATAAACAGATATTCTAAATTTAAATTTGAAGATATAATTGAATTTATT
>JBDKGO010000035.1:0-11722 GCA_039798125.1 Bacteroidota bacterium
TGCAAAGATAAGGGGAAAGAAGTTTTTTAAACAAATCTTTTATTAAAAAAGGTTGTATTATTTTTACAGCCTAATTCAAGCTTATGCCAGCATATCCAAATAGACAGTTTTTAGAATTTGAGCAGCCAATTAAGGACTTATATGAACAAATTGATGCGACCAAGAAACTAGCCGAAAAGAACCCTAAAATTGATTTATCTGCAACGGTAGCTCAATTAGAACAATCTATTGTAGATAAGCGAAAAGCAATCACAGAAAGCTTATCCCCATGGCAACGTGTGCAATTGAGCCGTCATCCAGATAGACCTTATACCTTAAAATACATCCATTTAATGTGCGATAAATTCATCGAATTACATGGTGATCGTAATGTAAAGGATGACAAAGCCATGGTGGGTGGATTTACCCAATTCAATGGCCAAACGGTGATGATGATTGGTCAACAAAAGGGGAGCAATACCAAAGCTAGACAAATGCGTAATTTTGGAATGGCGAACCCAGAAGGGTATAGAAAAGCCCTTAGATTGATGAAATTGGCCGAAAAATTCGACAAACCAGTGGTTTGCTTGATTGATACTCCAGGTGCATTTCCTGGGCTAGAAGCAGAGGAAAGAGGCCAAGGAGAGGCCATCGCGCGCAATATTTATGAAATGATTCGTTTAAAAGTGCCAATTGTGATTGTGATCATTGGAGAAGGTGCTAGTGGGGGTGCTTTAGGCATTGGAGTGGGAGACAAAACTTTGATGATGGAAAACACATGGTATACAGTGATTTCACCAGAAAGTTGCAGCTCTATTTTATGGAGAAGCTGGGATAAAAAAGAATTGGCTGCAGAGCAATTAAAATTGACTGCAAATGATATGAAAGGCTTTGGTTTGGTAGATGAGATTGTGCAAGAACCATTGGGTGGAGCACATTGGGATTATGAAGCCGCAGCCGAGATGCTTAAAAAACAAATTATTAAAGCCTTGGATGAGGTGAAGGATATTGATCCTGCTAAAAGAGTCGAAAATAGAATCGAAAAATACAGCAAAATGGGCTTCTGGGAAGAAGCTTAATTCAGTTTTTGTTTAATCGCTTGTAATTTCATCAATGCTTCCACTGGGGTAAGGTTGTTGATGTCAATGCTATCTAATTCTTTACGGATAGATTCAAAAGTTTCTGTATGTGCATCAAATATGGACAGTTGAAATTTTTCTGTCGTTGCTTGCACTGTTGGACTGGCTTTTTGATGGTCCTTATTTTTTAATTCCATTTCATGTAAAATCGTGTTGGCACGATCTACTAATTCATTAGGCATACCTGCCATCTTTGCCACATGTATACCAAAACTATGTGTACTTCCGCCTTTGGCTAATTTACGTAAGAAGATAATTTTATTGCCCACTTCTTTATGTGTGACATGGTAATTGTGGACACGTGTTAATTGCCCTTCCAAATCATTTAATTCATGGTAATGTGTCGCAAATAAAGTTTTAGGACGATGCGCAGATTTTTGTAAGTACTCTACAATACTCCAAGCAATAGAGATGCCATCATAGGTAGATGTGCCTCGGCCAATTTCATCTAATAAAATTAAACTTCTGGCACTTAGGTTATTTAAAATACTTGCAGTTTCTATCATCTCCACCATAAAAGTAGACTCCCCCGCATTTAAATTATCACTTGCACCAACACGTGTAAAAATTTTATCTGTCAATGGGATAGATGCAGCTGATGCTGGCACAAAGGAGCCCATATGCGCCATCAAAGTAATCAATGCAGTTTGTCTTAACACCGCACTCTTTCCACTCATATTAGGTCCTGTAAGCACAATGATTTGTTGGTCATTAGGATCCAATAAAGTATTATTAGCGATATAAGGTGTATCAATTGGCAAGGTTTGTTCTATCACGGGATGTCTTCCATCGGTGATGGATAAAATGCCATCATCCGTTATGTTCGGTTGGCTATATTTATTTTGCTTAGCGATATGTGCAAAACATAATAAACAATCAATTACCCCCACAAACTGGCCGTTGGTTTGTATCGCATTTAGATCGCTTAAAATTAGATCCAATAAATGTTGGTACAACTGTTGTTCTAATGCAAAAATTTTATCCTCAGCCCCTAATATTTTTTCTTCGTATTCTTTTAGTTCAGGGGTGATATATCTTTCGGCAGTGGTCAATGTTTGTTTGCGAATCCAATCAGCAGGTACTTTATTTTTATGTACATGGGTTACTTCTAAATAATACCCATACACATTGTTGTAACCAATTTTTAAGGAACTAATGCCAGTGCGTTCTGCTTCTTTATTTTGTAATTGTGTCAAGTATTCCTTACCGCCACTTGATATATTTCTTAATTCATCTAAACTAGGATCAACGCCATTTTTTATAAATCCGCCTTTCATGATGGTTGCAGGAGGCTGCTCCATGATATAGTATTGAATAGCTTCAATCGTCTTTTGACAAACTACTAAATTTTCTGCCAATGTTTTTAAATAGGTATTCGTACTTGGTGTTAGGTTTTCTTTAATGGTGGCAACAGCAGTTAAAGATTTTTCTAATTGCACCAACTCTCTTGGTTGTATTTTTCGACTTGCTAACTTACTTGTTAATCTTTCTAAATCGCCACATGACTCAATGGTTTCATGTAAAGAAGTAGCAGTGGTTGTGGCATCTAAAAAATAAGCAACAGCACTCAGCCTTTGTTTAATCTGTTCCAAAGATTGTAAAGGGAAAATCAACCAACGCTTTAATAACCTTGCACCCATTGGACTTTTAGTGGCATCAATGATATCAATCAAGCCTTTTTGTCCTGCACCATTGCCAATCAATTCTAAATTACGAATGGTGAATTTATCCATCCATAAAATTTCATTGCGATCGATGCGACCAATGGTATGAATATGTTGTAAGTGAGGATGTTCCGTTTCTTTTAAATAATGCAGGATTGCACCAGCAGCAATGATGCCTAATTTTTGGGATTCAATCCCGAATCCTTTTAAGCTCTGTGTCTGAAATTGTTTTAATAAAAGTTCTGTGCCAAATGCTTCATCAAAAATCCAACTATCTAAACCATAGGTATAAAAACCTGTGCCAAAATGTGCTTTCAATTCATTTTGGTAATTTTTTGGATAAAGTATTTCGGCCGGTTGTAAACTTTGCAATAATTTATCCAAGTATTCTACATTGCCTTCTGCAATTAAGAACTCACCAGTAGTAATATCTAAAAAGGCAATACCACCATGGTCATTTTCTATGAATAAGGCTGCTAAAAAATTATTTTGTTTATGCTCCAATAATTTGTCGTTGGTAGCAATCCCGGGTGTCAACATATCCGTTACACCTCTTTTCACAATACCCTTGACTGTTTTTGGGTCTTCTAATTGGTCGCATATGGCAACTCGATGTCCTGCCTTGACCAATTTGTGTAAATAAGTATCCAATGAATGATGGGGGAAACCAGCAAGTTCACTCGAGGCCGCCGAGCCATTGTTTCTTTTAGTTAATGTGATACCTAATACCTTAGAGGCAATCACTGCATCCTCTCCAAATGTCTCATAAAAATCACCCACTCTAAAGAGTAAAATAGCATCTGGGTATTTTTGTTTAATAGCCCGATGCTGTTGCATTAGAGGTGTTTCTGAACTTGATTTTGACATGGGTGACAAACCTACATAATTTTTTAATATTTGAAAAGCTTACTTTTGCACTATGCGTAAATTAAGCATGGAGGAATTAGGGAGAAAGTCGGTCGAAGACTTTAAACTAGCAGACAAAAAGCCGCTGGTAGTGGTGATGGATAATATCCGTAGCATGCACAATGTGGGCAGTGTCTTTAGAACAGCAGATGCATTTTTAATCAGTGGGATTTGTCTATGTGGATTCACGCCACAGCCTCCACACCGTGATATCCACAAAACAGCTTTAGGGGCCACAGATTCAGTGGATTGGTTGTATTATGAAAATACGGTTGACGCTGTATTGGCTTTAAAAGAAAGAGGTTATAAAGTGCTTGCGATTGAACAAACAGAGGGGAGCATCATGCTTGATCAATATGTAGACAAGCATCTACCAACAGCGTTTGTTTTTGGCAATGAAGTAGATGGGGTGAGTGATGAAGTGATTCAAGTATGCGATGGAGTGATTGAAATACCACAATGGGGGATGAAACATTCATTGAACATTTCGGTTGCTGCAGCTGTTGTAATGTGGGAGTTTGTAAGAAAAGTAGATTAGATTTTTAATTATGAGTACAGTAAAAAATTATTTGAGTTTAGTGAAGTTTTCACATACCATTTTCGCAATGCCATTTGCGTTAATCGGTTTTGTGTTAGGCGTCGCTGCTTTAAAAAATAACAATATCCATTTACAAACCAACGAAGTAATTATTCGTTTTTGTTTAGTGCTAGTTTGTATGGTCACAGCTAGGTCTGCAGCGATGGGATTCAATCGTTATTTAGATCGTCATTTTGATCAATTAAATCCAAGAACAGCCATTCGCGAAATTCCTGCTGGCATCATCAAAGCCGAAAAAGCATTGGGTTTTGTAATTGTTAATGCATTGGTTTTCATCATTGCTACTTATTTTATCAATCCAATTTGTTTTTACCTTTCGCCAGTTGCTTTATTTGTGATTTTATTTTATAGTTATACAAAACGTTTTACTTATTTATGTCATTTGGTATTAGGTGTGGGACTCTCCTTAGCACCTATTGGCGCGTATTTAGCGGTAACTGGGGTATTTGATATACTGCCACTCCTTTTTTCTTTTGCGATTATTTTTTGGGTGAGTGGTTTTGATATTATCTATTCATTACAGGATGCTGAATTTGATAAATCACTTGCACTTTACTCTATGCCAAGTCATTGGGGGGTTGAAAAGGCTTTAAGTATATCCAGGGTATTTCATTTTTTTTCGGGCGTATTTTTATGGACAGCTTATTTTATTGGGGATTTCCATTGGTTGTATTTAATTGGCTTATTGGTATTTAATATTTTATTGATTTATCAACAAAGTATTGTGAAGCCAAATGATTTGTCCAAAGTAAATTTGGCTTTTATGACCGCGAATGGCATAGCAAGTATAGTCTTTAGTATCTTTGTGATTACTGGAATTATTTTATCAATTTAATGAATACCAATTGGCTAGAATCATTTGTATAGATTACGGGGGAAAGCGATGCGGACTGGCAGTGACAGATCCCTTTCAAATGATTGCGACTTCGCTCGTCACGGTGGATACTAAATGTTTATATACATTTTTAGCTGACTATATTGCCAAGGAACCTGTTGAATTAATCTTAATAGGAGAACCATTGAATTTAGATGCATCTCCTACACATGCTACACCCTTGGTTAAAAAAGCCATTTTGGAATTAAAAGAAAAATTTCCAAATATCTCCATTCAAACGGTGGATGAGCGCTTTAGTTCAAAAACAGCGGTAAGGGCCATGATCGAAATGGGTATGAAAAAGAAAGACCGCAAGGTGAAGCAGAATGTAGATCTAATTGCTGCCACCATCCTCCTTCAGGAATACTTAAATAACAAGGACCTAATGTCTTAGACAGTAGAATCTATTTACGACCTATTTATTGTAACTTTGCACCCATAATTGAACTTCTATGACCTTACCAATTGTAGCCTATGGTGCTGCCGTTTTAAGAAAAGTGAGTGAGCCAATCAACAAGGATTATCCTAATTTGACCAAGCTTATCGAAGATATGTGGGAAACCATGTACGATAGTAATGGGGTAGGCCTTGCTGCACCTCAGATCAATCGAGCCATCAGATTGTTTGTAATGGATAGCAAACAAATATTTGAAAATGCCGAACCAGGGGATGCAACTTATCCAGATGCACCAGGTATCAAAGCGGTTTTTATCAATGCTCAAATCCTTGAATTAAGTGGCAATGAATGGGTCTACAACGAAGGTTGTTTGAGTATCCCAAAAATTAGAGAAGATGTTTCAAGACACGAAAAAGTGACAATGAAATACATGGATGAAAATTTTGTTGAGCATACAGCTACTTTTGATGGCATGACTGCACGTATCATTTTGCATGAGTATGATCATATTGAGGGTAAATTATTCATTGATTATATCAAGCCACTCAGAAAAAAAATGTTACAGGGCAAATTGAATGACATTCATAAAGGCAAAGTAAGAGTAGATTATAAAATGACTCAAATAAAATAAGCATGCGTTCAATTCTATTCATAATGTGCATGTCCCTTATAGGCCAATCTTGGGCACAGGATACAACATTCAATATAGAAAACCAGACCTTTACATTAGCAGATGTAATTGTTAGAAATAATTTTGAGTATAGGGATATTTTAGCAAAAATAAAACGCGATACCAGTTTTTATAAAGCCTTTAAAACCTTAAGGACAATAGGATACAGCTCGTTCAATCATATAGAGATGTATGATAAGAACCAAAAGATGGAAGCCTCTTTGGATAGTCGCACCCGTCAAAATAGAATAGGGGATTGTAGAACAATGGATGTCATTGAAGAAAAAACATTCGGAAAGTTAAGAGACAGTAAAGGTGAATACAATTATGTGACACCTTCTTTATACGCAAGTTTATTTTTTACAAAAGGAAAAATATGTGGTGAAACGAATATTGTAAAAGGTAAAAAAAGAACCATTCAAGGTTCTGGAATTGAGAAAGCAAAAGAACAATTGAAGATGTTGTTTTTTAATCCAGGCGAAAAAATTCCAGGTATACCAATGATTGGAAATAAATTAGATTTATACGACGATAACGCACATGAGTTATATACCTACAGACTTGATTATGTAGACTACCATGGTAAATTGGCTTATGTATTTGAGATCAAGCCTAAAGAAGATCTTGGATTTTTTGCAAAAGACAGGGTGGTGGTAGATCAAATGATTACCTGGTTTAATCCAAGCACATTGGAAGTATTAGGTCGTAATTATTCATTGAGCTATAAAGCCGGAGTCTACGATTTTAATGTGCAAATGGAAGTAGAAATGACTTACACAAAGAATGGCCTTTTAGTCCCTAAAATATTAAGGTATAAGGGAGATTGGGATGTGGTATTTAAAAAGAGAGAGCGCGGGCTTTTTACAGCTACGCTATTTGATTTTAAAGTTGGCGAATAATTAGTGTTGTAAGAAACTACCTTCAATATATTTTACCACTTCAACTAAGCTTCCGGTTGCTTTAAACACTTTCAATTGTCTATCTGCACCCGTGCCATTGGTAAAAATGTCTTGTACTTTTTCAATATGTTTTCTGCTTCCTAAATCATCTACTACGCCGTCTACAAATTCAAGTAATTCGTTAATCAACTCCTTAACAGGCACTTCTTTTTCTTTTCCAAAGTCAATCAATAATCCATCAATACCATATCGGCTTGCGCGCCATTTATTTTCATTAATCAAAGCACGTTGGTAATTGATAAAATTGATGTTCTGCCTTCTGAGTGTGTAAATTTTAGCACATAAAGCTTGGAACAAAGCTGCAATGGTCGCTGTTTCTTGCACAGTCATGGGCACATCGCAAATTCTAAATTCAATGGTGTTGAACACTGGATGTACTCTTAAATCCCACCATATTTTTTTAGCATTATCGATACAATTGGTTTTGATCAACAATTGAATAAAACTTTCGTAGGCTTCGATGCTTTCAAAATAGTCTGGAATACCAGTTCTTGGGAACTTATCAAAAATTTTAGATCGGTAAGATTTATACCCTGTATTACTAGACTCCCAAAAAGGGGAGTTGGTGCTCAATGCATAAATATGCGGCAGAAAATACCTAGCTGTATTGGCAATATGAATGGCCATACGGCGATCTTCCATTCCAATATGTACATGTAGGCCAAAAATCAAATTACTCCTTGCAGCCTGCTGTAATTCATTTAGCAGGGCTTGATACCTGCTTTGGTCCGAGATGAGTTGGGTTTCCCATAAACTAAAAGGATGGGTGCCCGATGCACCAATACTATATCCTAATTCTTTTGCGATGGAAGATACAGATGTTCTTAGTTCAAATATTTCTTGATATGCAGCTTCTACATCCTGACAAATACCCGTTCCAACTTCGACTACAGCCTGGTGCATTTCGGCCTTGATCTTGTCTTTAAATACTTTCTCTCCTTCATTGACAATAGCTTGCTGATGGCTCTTTAATTCCTTGGAAGCAGGGTCTAATACCATGTACTCTTCCTCAATACCAATTGTAAATTGTGTTAAATTTTGGCCCATACACCCTGAAATTACAAATAATTTTAAGATGTTACACAAAATACATTTCAAAAAAAATGCCCTCCAAATTGGAGGGCATTCATATAGGTCTAAATTAGATCTTTAATTTGTTCCATTAAAACTTGAAACGTAAACCTAATTGGCTTACCCAACGAGCACTGTAACTAGGAGTTGTACTAGAACTGATACCCCATGGTGTATTGTCTCTAACTGGAGCGAAGCTATAGCTAGGAACTAGTGAACCAGTTGCACCTTGGTACTTTATGATAGAAGTTTGATCGTTCGACATAAAGTAGGTTCTACCCCAATTTCTATTCAACATATTGGTGAAGTTAAATACATCGTATGTTAATTGGAATTGGTATTTCTTATTAAATACTTTCACGTTGAAATCTTGTAAAAATTTCACATCGATGATATTTGTAAAAGGTAATCTTGCACCATTTCTTTCGGCATATTTACCTCTGTTTTTGCTTAAGTAATTGTCTTGAGCGATATAGTCTTCCAATGCTGCTGCTTGTTGAGCTGGAGACAATGGGTAAGAGCTATTGGTTACAAAAGTCATTCCTTTAATTTGTTCAGCAGTAGGGATAAAGATTAAATCATTTGATTCCGAAGCACTATTATCTCTAACTGGACCAGTTGCATATACATAACTGAATGGGTTACCAGACTGTCCGTTGTACACTAAACTAATGGTAGAAGCTAAAGCACCTTTTGCATAAGTGAATTTCTTAGCAATAAAAGCACTTACTCTATGACCTAGGTCAA
Source organism: Bacteroidota bacterium (assembly GCA_039798125.1). GTDB lineage: Bacteria > Bacteroidota > Bacteroidia > Chitinophagales > Chitinophagaceae > Sediminibacterium. The sequence goes on from JBDKGO010000035.1 coordinate 9,005, forward strand.
AGTCTGATCTTGATCTTTGAACATCATTTCTACCATTTACTGTCTCCATAAATCTCCATTGAGAGTTATTTTGACTAGATGTTGGTTCATGTGTTACAAAAGATGATCCATAAGTGTAGAATGCGTTGAATGAGAATCCATCAGTCCAAGACTTATCAATTGAAGCCGTGAAATTATATGCAAAACCAGTACGACGGTAATATGGTTGGTTCTCTAATAAGAACACACCAGTGTATGGATTAGTTCCTGCAGTAATACCAGACCCACCAGGGTAACCAATACGCTTTAAATCATATATAAATCTATTATCAGGACCAGCTAATCTGCCGATTGGTTGGTTGATGTCTAATCTTCTGTAGTAGATTTCATTGATATTTTTACTGAAACTTCCTTCCACTGTAATAGACCAATTGTCTTTTAATTTCTTATCCATTGCCAAAGATGCTCTAATGATTTTTGGCAATCTAAAGTCTGTAGAAACTAAGTCCATCTGACCCTTTGCAGCAGCTGTACTTAAACCTAAATCAGCAGCAGTGTATTGACCCAATGGATTAGGTCTGAAAGTGATGCCGAATTTAGCGATGTCAGCTGGAGAAGTAATTGCAATACCACCAACTGATTGACCATTGTTATTGAATACGCCACCAGGCCATACCAATGGTACACGTCCTGTGAACATACCCAATCCTCCACGGAATGTCATATTTTCTTCTGGCATTTTATAAGTAAATCCAACTCTAGGAGAGATTGAAACTTTTGGATCAGGAATTGTACCAGATCTAGCACCATTGAAATCATACAATCTAACAGTGTTGAAGTTGAAATACACATCTTCTAATGGAGTAGATAAGAATTTAGTGTAATCTGCTCTAATACCATAGTTCACAGTTAAATTATCAGAATATCTTATTTCATCATTGATAAATGCACTTCCTCTGCCTGTATAAAAACTAGCAGCCGCTTTGGTGTTGTCTCCAGTTGTTTGATCTAACAAAGAGAATGAACGGTCATAACGAATTGGTGCTTTTTCAGTTAAAAAGTCATTCAAAGAACCAAATTGGTAAGAACCAAAGTTTTGACGAATAAATACATTATAAGACTTACTCAATTCATAATCCACACCCACTGTAAATGCATGTTTGTTCACATTGAATTTGTAGAAATCTAAGAAGTTCCAGTTGGTTTGCTTCAATAAATTTCCTGTAGAAAATTCTTCAGAACCAAAAACCATTTGTCCAACTGTACCATCTAAAATAGTTACACGTGGAAACTTGTCACCAATTGGGTTTCTGTCATCCATTACATCTGTGTAAGTAAATAACATTTTATTACTAGAACCATTTTTAAATGCTGTTTTTAATTCAGCAGACAATGAATTGGTTTTGTTTGGATATAAAACACCATTGTTATAAAAGTTCACTCTAGAAGAACTAGATGAAGAAGTTGCAAAAGTGTTAGTTTCATTATAACGATAAGATAAACTGAACTTATTCATTGGATTGATATTCCAGTCTAATTTAGTAGCCAATCTTTTTGCACTTGTAGAAGCAGCATTGTCTTGGTAACCACCTACATCATATTTGTATTTTGTTTTAACAAAATCAACTAATTTATCAATATCTGCTTTTCCACTTGTACCTCTGTAACCACTGATATCAAAAGGTTGAGGTCTTTCGTTTTCGATAGTTTCAAAGTTAACAAAGTAGAATAATTTATTTTTAACAATGGCGCCACCAACACTTCCACCCATGGTCTTTGCAGTGAAAGGATTTAACTTTGTTGCTAATTCTTTCGCACCTGTAGGTGTCTTACCCGTCAAATTTTGGTTTTGTGTGAATGAGTAAACTGTTCCTGTTACTTTATTTGTTCCACCCTTTGTAGTTGCGTTGATACCACCACCAGTAAAGTTACCGATAGATGCATCAAAAGGAGAAACCATCACTTGGAATTGATCTACCGCATCGATAGATATTGGACCAACACCTGTTTGTCCACCGTTGGTACCACTTGCACTTAAACCAAATTGGTCATTGTTTACAGCACCATCAATATATAATGAGTTAAAACGGTTATTTTGACCAGCGATAGACACACCAGCTAAATCACCATTACTACCAACAAATTTTGCAGTTGGTGTAAAACGCAAGAAATCTTGAACGTTTCTTCCTACTGTTGGAAGGTTGTCTAATTTATCACGACCGATGATGGTTTGTGTACCACCTCTAACTGATAAATCTGAACCTCTTTTTGTAGTAGATACAGTAACCTCTTTTAATTTGTCAATTTTTGAAGATAAGATGATATCTAATCTAACCGCATCACCTAATGACACATAGATTTCTTCTCTCTTTTCTGATTGATAGTTTACATAAGATATAGTTACGGCATATGGTCCACCAGGTTGCACGTTACTTACATCAAAAAAACCAGTCTTTCTTGTTTGTGCATTATACACTGTCCCGGTAGGTACATGTAATACAGAAATTGTTGCACCGACAAGCACTTCACCATTGTCAGCTTTTACAGATCCGCTGATGCTACCAGTGGTGTTTTGAGCAAATGTCAAAGCTGGTAAAAGAAGCATTGCGATTGTAAACTGTAGTAATTTTTTACTAAGCATAGTTGTTGTTTTATTTAGTATTGCAAAGAAACTAATATTCCTTGATATGATTTTGTGTATTTCTTAACATTTTACAATAAATTAATATTTCAATAGAT
>JBDKGO010000036.1:0-10462 GCA_039798125.1 Bacteroidota bacterium
ATCTACAGATATCCCAGCCTGATATATTTGATCCCCTTTTTCTAATACTAATTTTTTATTACTTGGAATTTGAATGCGTTTCGCCATATTTTAAAGATAAAAATATTTTGATATAATGTCTTATTTTTTTTATATTGTGTCATAGCAACGCAATGATTGCCATGTTTATTTAAATACCCTAAAATGAAATCAAGAAGAAATTTCTTACAAGAAGCCACAGCACTCACACTGGGAGGGGCATTATTAAGTCATACCAGTTGGGCTGAAAGTTTTTTTCGCACTAAAAAGTTACCAGAAACGGGCATTCAATTATTTACCATTTTAATGCAAATGGAAACGGATGCGGTAGGTTCCTTACAAAAACTGGCTGCAGCAGGGTATAAGAATATTGAATCTGCTTTTAGTAAGCCGGGTAGTTTTTATGGAAAAAAACCAAAAGAGTTTAAGGCGCTTGTACATGATATGGGGATGGAGTGGCGTTCACATCATGTGGTGGGATCTCCATTGAAACCACCTCCAAATTTCAAAATACCAAATGGTCCCGATGGTAAACCATTGAGCTTTCCTAAGATGATGACATTAAAAGACAATAGTCAGGAATTAGTTGACCTAGTTGCTGAAGCAGGTATTCCTTATATCGTATGTTCTAGTATTGGTATTGAAACAGGAGATGAGATTAAAGCTTCTGCAGAAATACTTCAAACTGCAGGGGAGCAAGCTAAAAAAGCAGGTTTACAATTTGCTTACCATAATCACGCCACTGAGTTTGATGTAAAGGATGGTGTTGTTGCCTATGATTATTTCACTTCTCAAATTACAGCAGACGTTTTAAAACTAGAATTGGATTTAGGCTGGGTATTCAAAGCGGGTAAAAATCCTGTGGATATATTTAAACAAAACAAGGGCCGTATCCCAATGCTACATGTAAAGGATATGACTGCAACAGGGGATATTGTTCCTTTTGGGAATGGGGTATATAATTTTAAAGAAACCTTTAAAAATTTAGATATTGCTGGGGTAGAATACTTTTTTATTGAACAAGATTTTCCAAAAAATCCATTCGATGATATTGTGACTTCTATGAATAATTTTAATCAATTTAAAAAGACCCTGTAATGATTTAAAAAGCCCTTCATTTTTTTGAAGGGCTTTTTAAATAGTCTATTGAAAATAAAACAGCCCTTATTTTGTAAGGGCTGTTTTATTTATTAGTTGATTGTTTGTTCTGATATTTTTCCTGTGGTCTTATGCTTCAGAATTAATTTCTTTGCGCCATAATGCGTCATCTCTTCTTTCACTAAATAATGGTCTGCATCATATTCAACTAAATGACTTTCCTTAGTTAAGCCAGTCTTACCTCTCCAGATATCCAATTGAACAGGTTCCCATAATTTTGTTTTAGCCGATTTGTAGGCCGCATCTAAAATACAATTCACCACATAGCCATCATAAAATGTTTCTTTTGGAGCTTCACCTTTTTCAATAGAGTTGAACATATCCATGAACATATGATTGTACCCTAGTTCATTCAGTTCATCTCCCACAGGAAATAACCAACCTCTATCGCTTTCTGCTTTCTCTGCAATATAGTCACCACCTTTTCCGGTAGTGAACATCTCAAAGCCGGTTCTTAAAAAACTATTGATCCAAATAGTTCCTTCTGTACCCATCACTTCGTCTCTTAAATCTAAGCCACCTCTAAAAGTCCAACTTACTTCAAATTGACCAATCGCGCCATTCTCATATTTCACTAAGCCAATGGCATGGTCTTCTGCTTCTATTGGTTTCACTTGCGTATCTGCCCAACACATGACTTCAATTGGTTTGATATCCTTACCAATATAAGATCTTGATATCTCCACACAATGACATCCTAAATCTAAAATACATCCACCTCCAGCTTGTTCAATATCCCAAAACCATTCACTATGAGGGCCAGGATGTGTTTCTCGGGACTTCGCCCATAATACGCGACCCAAAGCACCTTCTTTTACACTTTGATTGGCTTTGATAAATTTAGGGGTATACACAAGATCTTCTAAATATCCATTGAAGATGCCTGCTTCTTCTACAGCAATCAACATGCGTTTTGCTTCTGCACCGTTTCGGCCAAGCGGCTTGGTGGTCATCACAGCTTTTTTATGTTTGCAACACATCATCACTGCTGCTTCGTGTAAATTATTTGGCAAGGAGATGCAAACAATATCTACATCTGGATGTGCAATGGCTTCTTCCATCTCGGTGGTCCAGTGCGCACAGTTGTAATCTGCAGCAAATTTTTTCGCTGATTCCTCACGGCGTGCATAAATACTTACTACTTTGTCCTTACTTCTGTAGCCTTGTAATGCATCTGCATAAAAACGCCCAATAAACCCTGCACCTAACATTGCGATTCTCATAACTGAAAGAATAAAAAATGAAAAAATAAAAGTATAAAAAAAGCCTACCCAAGGGGATAGGCTTTGTAAAAATATTAAGCTGCTTCGACTTCTTTTTTCTCTTTAAAGAATAAGATAAATGCAATCAAAACTGCACCTGCAATTGCTGCTGGCGTTAACCAGATACTTGTCCAGTTGTGTCCAGTCGCATCTGCTAATTTATTTTGCTCCACAACAAATCCGCTGTAGTTGGTTCCAATGAACATACCTACACCATAAGTAGCAAATGTAAATAAACCTTGTGCTGCGTTTTTGATATTTTCTCCTGCCTTCTTTTCTGTATACATATACCCAGTCACAAAAAAGAAGTCATAGCAAATACCATGTAAAATAATACCAGCATACAACATCCAACTTGCATCCATATTACCGTATGCAAAACAAACATAACGTAATACCCAAGCACTGATACCAAAAATCAACATATTCTTAACGCCAATTTTATTGAATAAGAAAGGGATGGCTAAAATAAAAATTGCTTCTGACATTTGACCCATCGTCATTTTACCAGCTACATTATCTAAACCAATTTCATTTAAGAAAGGATTAGCAAATCCATAATAAAAAGACAAAGGAATACAAATAGCGATAGCTGAGATAAAGAATACTAAGAATGATTTATTCTTTAATAATACAAAGGCGTCTTTTCCTAAAATAGCGCCCATCGAAGATGGCGTACCTGCTGCTTTTGGAGGTGTATTTGGTAAAGCAAAACTCAATAAACCTAAAGCTGCAGAAATACCTGCCGCAACAATAAATGTACCCTCGGTTTTTTCAATACCCAATTGGCTAATCACTAAACCTGCTGCAATCCAGCCTAAGGTGCCAAAAACACGGATCCAAGGGAATTGTTTTCCTGGATCTGTCATTTGAGCAAATGCTACGCTATTACTTAATGCAATCGTAGGCATGTATAATAAAGAATAGATAAGGATCACCCAATAAAAACTAGTATTATCAACTTTCGTTGCGTAAAAAAGTAAAGCTGCACCTACTATATGCAAAACTCCCATGATCTTTTGAGCTGCAAAAAAGCGATCGGCAATCATACCTACAAAGAAGGGAGAAATGATGGTCGCAATTGCACCCGCGCCATATGCAGCTCCAATGGCTACACCTGATGCCCCTAATTTTTCACCCATATAAGTTCCCATTGTAACATACCAAGCACCCCAAATGTAATATTGGAGAAACATCATAAGAGATAATAATACACCTGTTTTTAATTTCATAGGTTTTGTTTTAATCGTTGGTTATTTTTAAGCGTATTCAATATACAAACTTAATTGTAAAAAGGACACAACTAAGGGGCTAAAATTCAATATATTACCCCATAGCCAAACAAAAAAAAGCCCTGCTCAACTATTTGAACAGGGCTTTTTATATCCATTTAAATTAGGCGTCAAGTGCTTGTAAAATATCGTTTAAGATATCTTCCTCGTGCTCTAAGCCTACTGAAATTCTAATCAATCCTGGGGTAATTGCGACGGCTTGTCTTTCTGCTTCGGTAAGTCTAGCATGGGTGGTACTCGCAGGGTGTGAAGCGATACTTCTGGTATCCCCAAGATTCGCAGTTAAGGAAAGCATTTTAAGACGATTTAAAAATTGTCGTCCTGCTTCCAATCCACCTTTCAATTCAAAGCAAACTATACCTCCACCATCTTTCATTTGTTTGATCGCAATCGCATGTTGTGGATGGGATTGAAGGAAAGGGTATTTTACAAAATTTATTTTTGGATGGCCTTCTAATTTTTGAGCAATGGATAAAGCAGACTTACTATGTCTTTCCATTCGAACTTCTAAGGTTTCTAAGCTCTTACTTAATACCCATGCATTGAAAGGAGAGAGGGATGGCCCTGTATTTCTGCAAAATAAATAAATTTCATGTATCAATTCTTTTTTACCTAAGACAGCTCCACCTAAAACACGTCCTTGTCCATCTATCCATTTGGTGGCAGAATGTACCACAAGGTCTGCACCAAGATCAATTGGAGTTTGACCAATTGGCGTTGCAAAACAATTGTCTACATTTAAAATAATATTGTGTTTTTTAGCAATCGCACTAATCATTGCAATATCTAGCACTTCTAATCCAGGATTGGTAGGACTTTCCAAATAAATCATTTTTGTATTCGGTTGTATCGCGGCTTCCCATTCAGCTGCAGTCGCACCTGCCGATACATAACTGTATTCCATACCATATTTTGGAAGGTACTTAGTCAGCACATTATGGGTGCTTCCAAAAACAGCATTACAAGATAAAAGGTGATCTCCTTTTTTTAACAAAGCCATGAAAGAACCAAACACAGCGCTCATGCCACTTGCAGTTGCGAAGCCTGCTTCTGCATGTTCCAACACTGCCAATCGGTCCACAAATTCTTGCACATTTGGATTCGAGAAACGGCTGTAAATATTATCATCTGATTCATCGGCAAATGCAGCACGCATCGTCTCTGCTTCATCAAAACAAAAACTACTTGTTAGAAACAAAGGACTTGCATGTTCGCCCTCTGCAGTTCTTTGTATTTGTGTACGAATTAATTTAGACTGATCGTGTTTCATGAAAACAAAATAAAAAATTATAAAATTTCAACCTCCCAAGTAATCACTGCACCAGCGGCTCTTAATGTAGCAGCGACGGAACAATATTTATCAATAGACAAAGCACAAGCTTTTTCGGCTTTTTCTTTTGTCATAGAGCCTTTTAGTTTAAAAAGAATATGAATTGTTTCCCATAAAGCAGGTTCTTTCCCAACGGCGCGTTCTCCACTAATCACCATTTCGTAATGCTCAAGTGTTTCTTTTTGTTTGTTCAAAATCATCACTACATCTACACCACTACATCCACCTAATGCACTTAATAAAGCTTGCATTGGTCTAACGCCATTGCCATGACCACCTTGGTCTTCTGGAATATCCATTGTCATTACCTGACCAGTTTCGTCCAAGGTTTGAAATTGATAATCGTTATCGGTGCGTTTGAGTGTGATCGTTGCCATTTGATTGAATTGTGTCTTAAAAAGGAATTATAAATATTGTACCTTTACAAAGATAATTCAAATAGCTAGTTAGATAGCACAAGAAAGCGATAAAATGGACCCAGTCATTTATAAATACCATCAACCTTTTACCCTTGAATCCGGTATTAGTTTGCCAAAGCTCAAAATAGCCTATCATTATTACGGTGAATATACACCGGGTAAAAAAGTGGCCTGGGTTTGTCATGCGCTTACTGCGAATTCCGATGTGACAGATTGGTGGAAAGGACTAGTGGGGGAGGATGCCATCATCAATCCCAATGATTATTTTATTGTTTGTGCGAATATCATAGGCTCATGTTATGGGTCCACAGGGCCATTAAGTGTTGGTGACTTAGATGCATCCACTCGTTTTGATCAATTTCCAATGATCACCATTCGAGATATGGTGAAAGCGCATATTTTATTGAGACAGCATTTAGGGATTGAATCTATAGACCTTTTATTAGGTGGAAGCATGGGCGGATATCAAGCTCTAGAATGGTCAATGATGGAACCTACTGTCATTCAGAAAATGTTTTTGATTGCAACAGCTGCTTCGGAAAGTGCTTGGGCGATTGCGATACATACGGCCCAAAGATTATCGATAGAAGCAGATACTACATGGAAAGAATCCAAACCAAATGCAGGCGCAAAAGGATTGAAAGCAGCAAGGGCGATAGGGATGTTGACGTATCGTAACTATGATATCTTCAAAGAGAAACAAACCGATGCAGATGCAGAAAAAACAGAGGATTTAAAAGCTGCTTCTTATATCAATTATCAGGGCGACAAATTAGTAAATCGATTTAACGCCTATAGTTATTGGTTATTGACAAAGTCGATGGATAGTCACCACCTTGCAAGAAGTCGTGGAGGAGATTTAAAATCAACTTTGGCATCCATACAAACACCCACTTTGATTATTGGTATTAACAGTGATATATTATGTCCATTGGCCGAACAAAAGTTTTTGGAAGACCATATGCCAAACGCTACATTAGTTGCGATTGATTCTATGTATGGTCATGATGGGTTTATTATTGAAACTGCGCAAATTACAACACATTTAAAAGCATGGCTTCATAGCTTAATTTAATTTTAAGCAACATCAATACATTTAAATCATTTGACTATGGGAATTCTAAGACAATTTGGGGAGTACTTATTCATTAAGAAAAGAGATCCAAATCAACCAAGAACACAATGGATGAAATACATGCATGGCATGAATCGTATATCATTGCTGATTTTTATTTTCGCAATCCTGTTTACTTTATTCAAGGTATTTATCCTACCACTTTTTAAATAAAGCGATTTACATTAAAGTCGAATAAGCATTTAATTTTTATTCAGTGTCTCCTGAATAATGCCAGCTGCGACTTCTGTGGCTTTATGTCCAGTAGTGAGTGCTTGTTTTAGCGCTGCATAATCTCCTTTTATCGAAGCTTGTTTTGCGGGGTCTTCTAATAATTTTTTCAATTCAATACAGAGCTGCTTCGTTGTTAAATCTTCTTGTATCAATTCCTTCACCACTTCTTTGTCCATGATTAAATTGACCAAAGCGATAAATTTAATTTTGACAAAACGTTTAGCCAATGCCAAAGTAATTGGATTGCCTTTATAACAAACAATTTCTGGGACGTTTAGCAATGCAGTTTCTAAAGTGGCAGTACCACTTGTAACCAATGCAGCTTTACTATGTTGTAAAATGGCATAGGTATTCGCAGCGACTACATGGACATTTGGTAAATCAGGCAGGAGTGAATTGAACCAATTTGAATCAATGCCAGGTGCCTGTGCGACAACAAAATGTTCATTCGGAAATTCCTTCGCAACAGAAAGCATAATCGGTAATTTTTTTTGAATCTCTTGTTGACGACTACCAGGTAATAATGCAATCAGTGGTTGTCCTTGTAATTGAGGAACGGGATGTGCTAATGGTTCCAGTGCATCCATCACTTCCATCAAAGGATGTCCTATATAATCCACTTCCCAATTCCATCTATCTTTAAAATATTTTTTTTCAAAAGGGAGGATGCATAATAAACGATCAATGGATGCACGCATCGCAGGCACCCTGTTTTCTTTCCATGCCCATACTTGTGGCGCAATAAAATACACCACTTTCAAACCTTTTTCTTTTGCCCATTTTGCAATACGTAAATTAAAGCCAGGATAATCAATACAAATTAAAACGTCTGGCTCAAATGCAGTGATATCATTTTTACAGAATGCGATATTAGATAGGATGGTCCTTAAATTCATCAACACTTCTACAAATCCCATGAAAGCAAGGCTGCGATAATGTTTTACAAGATGTCCACCTGCCTGTTGCATCAAATCGCCACCCCAACATTGTATTGTTGCAGATGGATCATTCTTAACAATAGCTTTGATCAAATTAGAGCCATGTAAGTCGCCGCTAGCTTCGCCAGCTATGATATAATATTTCATCTATAAAAACCATTTAGCTGCAATAGCCACTATTGCATAGATACAGGTGGTAAAAAATATGCCTTTCGCGGTCTTATCAATTTGTTTTTGAAAAAAGAAAGTCAATGCAGCTGCGTTTAATAAAAGTGACACACTAATCATCGCAGAAAGAATAGATTTCTGACTTGCCAATAAATCTAAAAAGGTTTGTACAGGCACCATGCTAAATTTCCATTGATAGAATCCAGCAAAACCCAGAAAGGGGAGTGCTAAACCAATGATAACGCCAAGGATATAATTGTCTTTCTCTAATTGCATTGATTTACCATTTCCATTTTTTACTTAATTGCGCTTTCAATACATGGTTGGTCAAATCAAATTGAACAGGTACTACGCTTACATAATTATTTTTAAGTGCCCAAACATCGGTGTCTTTTGATTTATCAAAATTCACGAATTCACCAGTAAGCCAGTAATATTTTTTACCATGAGGATCGGTACGCTCAACAAATTTCTCATCATATTTTGCATAAGCCTGTTTGCAAATTTTAATCCCTTTGATCATCTTTTTGGCTACTTTAGGAATGTTCACATTCAAGCATAAATGCTTGTCTAATTTTTTATCTGCCAATACATGTTCAACAATGATGCGGGCATAATGGCTAGCTGCAGTAAAATCTGCATCAATACCAAGGTCTAATAAACTAAAGCCAATACTAGGGATACTCTCAATGGATGCTTCTAAAGCCGCAGACATGGTCCCAGAATAAATGACATTGATAGAATGGTTTGCGCCATGGTTGATACCACTTAAACAGATCGTTGGCTTGCGATGCAAAACTTTGTCTACAGCTAATTTTACGCAATCGACAGGGGTACCGCTACAAGCATATGCTTCCACTGTAGGATCCTCGTCCCAATGCACTTTAGTTAATCTTAAATGTTGGCCTAGTGTAATGGCGTGCCCCATCCCACTTTGAGGTTTATCAGGCGCCACTACCACAATTTTACCCAATCCTTGGACTGCTTTTACAAGTGCATGGATACCAGGGGCACCGATGCTATCATCGTTGGTAATTAATATAACGGGTTGTTCCTTTTTTACTTTAGCCATACTGCAAGTTACCAAGAAGGGGGATGGCCTCAAAAAAATAAATTGCTAAATAAATTTGGAAAAACTAAAATAATTAGTAAATTGCACTAAAATTATTAGTTATGTCATACGCAGGAAAGAATTTAAAATTCATCAGAAAGCAACGTGATTGGACTCAAGAAGAGTTAGCCAACCAACTTCAAATCAAGCGTTCACTAGTGGGTGCCTATGAGGAAGGCAGGGCAGAGCCGAGATTAGAAGTACAGGAAGCCATTTGTGCTTTATTTAATATTAGTTTGGAGATATTCTTATTTCAAGATCTTTCCCAGATGGAAGAATTTGACTTAAACCAAGGATACAATATGGGTGGTTCTTATTTAGAGCGTCGTCGTTCTCTTAAAACAGATAGCTCAAATAGTGCCGCGATTGTATCATTTGTGCCTGTAAAGGCAGCGGCAGGGTACTTAGCTGGCTATGCTGACCCTGAATTCATCGACGAGTTAAATACCTTCACCTTGCCTATGTTGGCGCCAGGAGAATACCGCGCATTTGAGATTGTTGGAGACAGTATGTTGCCAACCCCTAGTGGAAGTGTGATTGTAGGTGAGCGCGTGGCGAGTCTAAAGGATGTAAAAAGCAGTAATACTTATATCGTTATTTCAAATACAGATGGCGTCGTCTACAAGCGTATCATTACCAATGATGATCGTTCAGCGGATACCATTGGTGAGAAGCTTACTTTATTGAGTGACAATCCGTTATACGAGCCATATCAAGTAAATACCAAAGACATTGTGGAGGTATGGAAGGCTGTTTACATCATCCATAAAGCGGGTGCTCAGCCAATGTGGAATGTAGATCAATTAGCTGGTGTGGTAAATACATTACAGGATCAAATCACGTCTATTCAGAAGAAATTGAATTAATAAAAAATGGGTTAATTCATTGATAAATAATGAATTAACTCATTTTGTTTGATATTAAATAAGAGGTTATTAAATACTTGCCTCTTCTATTCCCATTCGATGGTTGCAGGTGGTTTACTGCTAATATCATACACAACTCTATTGATACCTCTAACTTGGTTGATTATAGAATTGCTCATATGTGCTAAGAATTCATAAGGCAGGTGTGCCCAGTCTGCAGTCATACCGTCCACAGAAGTCACTGCTCTTAAGGCCACAGTGAACTCATAGGTTCTTTCATCACCCATTACCCCAACACTTTTTACAGGTAAAAGGATGGTGCCTGCTTGCCATACTTTGTCGTATAACCCAAATTCTTTCAGTCCATTGATATAAATCGCGTCTGCTCTTTGTAGAAGATCTACTTTTTCAGGGGTAATCTCACCCAAGATACGGATAGCCAACCCCGGACCTGGGAAAGGATGTCTTTGAATCATATCGGCAGGGATCCCTAATTCAAGGCCCACTTTTCGAACCTCATCCTTGAATAGGCTACGAAGTGGCTCTACTAAT
>JBDKGO010000037.1:0-10304 GCA_039798125.1 Bacteroidota bacterium
TCTTCTTGGCTTGGATAATCCGGCCAAATGTCTTCGATACTTTCATATACTTCGCCCTCGTCTTCCAACTCTTGTAAATTCTCTACTACTTCTATTGGGGCACCGCTCCTAATGGAGTAGTCGATCAATTCATCTTTGGTTGCTGGCCAAGGCGCTTCTTCTAAATAGCTGGCTAATTCTAATGTCCAAAACATAGGGTTCTTTTTTGCAAAAGTAGCCGTATAAATGATATAACCAAATCTGATTTTTCTACATCATGTAAACATTTTATTAAATTTTGACAAATTTCACCGGGTAATCGTAGGTTTGCACCATGGAGATGCAGCCAAAACTACTTGTAGCCAAAGATATATGGAAGCAATATGGGACAGTACCCGTCCTTAAAGGCGTTTCCTTGGAGTTATCCAAAGGAGAATTGGTTTCTATTGTTGGCCCATCGGGTGCCGGCAAATCGACCCTATTGTATATTGTAAGTAGCTTAGAAAAGGCAGATAAAGGACAGGTTTTTTACGAAACAGTTGCGATTGATCAATTGAATAACCAACAATTAGCGCATTTTAGAAATACCCGAATTGGATTTGTATTTCAGTTTCACCATTTATTACCCGAATTCACTGCAATCGAAAATATTGCTATTCCAGGGTGGATCGGCAAGCAGGATAAAAAAACTGTGGCAAAAAAAGCCCTTGAATTATTAGATTATTTAGGACTTGCAGATAAACAAGATAAGAAGCCGCACCAATTATCTGGTGGGGAGCAACAAAGAATTGCAGTAGCTAGGGCCCTCATTAATCAACCAGCAATCATCTTTGCAGATGAACCAACTGGCAACCTTGATAGTGAGAATGCACATGCCATGCACGAATTATTTCTACGTTTGAAAAAAGAATTGAACCAAAGTTTTTTAATTGTAACGCACAACGAAGCATTAGCTGCATTGAGTGACAGAACGCTTACTATGAAAGACGGCCTTTTTGTGTAAAATCTGTGTAATTAAATTCTTGGCTTCCAAGGTAGATCAGCTACCCCATTCAAATGCCCAATATAACGAGCTAGTGTAAATAAATAGTCGCTTAAACGATTCAAATATTTAATCACTAAAGTCTCTACAAATAAATCTTCTTCTTGCATATTCACACACCAGCGTTCTGCTCTTCTGCAAACACATCTAGCGATATGCGCAGTGGAGATTGCTTGATGTCCACCAGGTATGATAAATGATTTCATTGGGGCAAGTACTTCGTTCATTGCATCCATTGCATTTTCGAGTCTTAAAATGTCCTCCTCTTTTAAATCTGGAATTCTTAATGCAGACTCTTTTTCTGGATCACATGCTAAACTAGAACCTACCGTAAACAACCTATCTTGAATTTCTTTTAAATCTGCATTGATTTTTGCATCCACTACTAAATCATTCAATAAACCAATGAATGAGTTCAATTCGTCCACTGTACCGTAAGATTCAATACGAATATGACTTTTAGGCACCCTTGTACCGCCAATTAAAGATGTTTTTCCTTGATCTCCTGCCTTAGTGTAAATTTTCATAACCTTATAACAAAACTAAAGACACTTAGTTCAGTATCTAGTAAATTAAATGTGTTTTTGATTCAAGGTATCGGTCTCAACGTTTCCGTCCCTTAATCTTACCACCCTGTGTGCATATTGAGCAATATCTTCCTCGTGCGTTACAAGGATCACCGTATTGCCAGCAGCATGTATTTTACCAAATAATTCCATGACCTCTACAGATGTTTTAGAATCCAAATTACCTGTAGGCTCATCCGCTAATAAAATAGATGGGTTATTCACCAATGCGCGCGCAATCGCAACACGTTGGATCTGTCCACCACTCAACTCATTTGATTTATGATGACTTCTGTCTGCAAGGCCTACTTTTTCTAGCGCAACTAATGCTCTTTCGATACGATCCTTTTTTGGGATGCCCGCATATACCAATGGCAAAGCCACATTTTCTGCTGCCGTTAATCTTGGTAATAAATTGAATTGTTGAAAGACGAATCCTATTTCAATATTTCTAATACCTGCTAGTTCATCATCTGACATCGCACTTACATCATGTCCATTTAAATTATAGGTACCCGCTGTTGGTGAATCCAAGCATCCTAATATATTCATCAATGTACTTTTACCACTACCCGATGGTCCCATTAATGCGACATACTCGTTTCTATTGATATCCAAGTTGATCCCTTTTAAAACCGGGATAGCTTGATTGGCCATAAAATAGCTTTTCTGAATTGCTCTAAGTTCAATAACTGCTGACATAATTATTTATTTACGAATGACTTTTGGTACTTTAAAATAAGGTGCTGCTGCATCTGGCGCATTCGATAATGCTTCCAAATTGGTCATACTTCCTGTTACTTCATCTGCTCTCAATACATTGCTAGCGTCACCCATATGCATTAAGGGGGCTGTCCCAGTAGTGTCTAAAGCATTTAATTTTGCTACAAATTGGACTAAATCTTGCATATCCTGCACTAATTTATCCATTTTATCTGGCGACACATTCAGCCTCGAAAGCTGTGCTAAATGATTAACTAAAGAAGGATCGACCTGCATAGTACAAATGTACTCTAAAGCTTTGAACCCTCCTCCCCGTTTTGTTAAAAGGTTAAAAGAGGCAACCAAAGGTTATTTTGACCCTTTTTTTACAAAAATGAAAATTTTTTTGAAAATAGTTGCATAACTAACTAATTTTACGAAAAGCTATACTATGCAACCAACTATAAAGCAGGTAGTGATCCTTGGAAGTGGTGTAATGGGTTCAAGAATCGGATGTCATTTTGCAGGCATTGGCGTGCAAGTTTTATTGTTAGATCGCTTACAACCAGGGGCAGAAGAAAGTAAGCTAAGTAAAGAAAGAAATAAATTGGTGAATGATGCATTGCAGGCATCGATCAAATCTAATCCATCTCCTATTTATTCAAGTGCGTTCACTAAAAATATTCGTACTGGAAATTTCACAGACGACATGCATCAAATTGCAAATGCAGATTGGATCATCGAAGTCGTTGTGGAAAGATTAGATATCAAGAAAACAATTTACGATCAAGTTGAACAATACCGTAAACCAGGTACTTTAGTTTCTTCCAATACATCAGGTATTCCAATTCATTTAATGGCAGAAGGTCGTTCGGAAGATTTCCAACAACATTTCTGCGGAACACACTTTTTTAATCCGCCAAGGTATTTAAGATTATTAGAAATCATCCCTACGCCAAAAACAGCGCAGTGGGTGATTGATTTTCATATGCATTATGGGGATGTATTTTTAGGTAAGACGACTGTTTTATGTAAAGATACACCTGCCTTTATAGCCAACAGAGTCGGGGTTTTTAGCATGATGAGTGTCATCCATATTATGGAAAAATTAGGATTAACCATTGATGAAGTTGAATCCTTAACAGGCCCTATTTTAGGTCGTCCAAAATCTGCCACATTCAGAACTGCGGATGTAGTTGGAATTGATACTTTAGTAAAAGTAGCAACAGGTGTAGCAGAAAATTGTCCGAATGATGAAGCAAAAGCCACTTTTAAACTTCCTAGTTGGTTGGAGAAAATGGTTGCCGAAAATTGGCTTGGTGACAAAACTGGTCAAGGATTTTTCAAAAAAGTAAAGACAGCTACTAGCAAAGAAATATTGACTTTAAATTTATCGACCCTTGAATATGAGCCTCGTAAGAAAACTAAAATGGCTTCTATTGATGCGGCAAAAGCGGTAGATAATTTACCTGCAAGATTAAAAGTATTATACCATTCAAAAGATAAAGCTGGGCAATTTATTCAAGCTTTTCATCACGCTTTATTTTCTTATATCAGTCACCGAATTCCTGAAATCAGTGATGAATTGTATCGCGTAGATGATGCCTTGAAAGCAGGATTTGGCTGGGAAATTGGCGCATTTGAATCATGGAACGAATTAGGGATTGATGCAGTAATTAAGGATATGAAAGCAGCAGGTGTTGCTGTCGCGCCATGGGTTGAAACCATGGTAGCAAAAGGCTTATCCTTTTACACCACTAAAAATGGCAAGCGTTATTATTATGATATTGTTACAAGTGATTATGTACTAGTTCCGGGAGCAGAATCTTTTATTATCCTATCTGATTTTAAAGAAAAAACAATCTGGACTAACAGCGCATGCAACTTGGTAGATATCGGCGATGATGTATTTGGATTTAGTTGGAATACAAAGATGAATAGTATTGGTGGAGAAGTATTACAAGGATTGAATAAAGCCATTCAACTATCCGAAGAAAAAAGTAAAGGCTTAGTGATTGCCAATGATGGTAATTTATTTAGTGCTG
The DNA here is from genome assembly GCA_039798125.1 of Bacteroidota bacterium. Lineage (GTDB taxonomy): Bacteria > Bacteroidota > Bacteroidia > Chitinophagales > Chitinophagaceae > Sediminibacterium. The sequence goes on from JBDKGO010000037.1 coordinate 4,335, forward strand.
GTGCAAATGTAGGTATGATTTTTATGCTAGCCATTGAACAAGAATATGAGGAATTAGACATGGCTGTTCGTACTTTTCAAAACACCATGATGCGTGTACGTTATTCTTCTATCCCTGTTGTGACAGCACCACACGGATTGTGTTTGGGTGGTGGATGTGAAATGAATTTACATGCAGATGCTATCTGTGCTGCAGCAGAAACTTATATTGGATTGGTTGAATTAGGCATAGGTGTGATTCCTGGTGGTGGTGGTACCAAAGAATTTGTATTACGTGCATCCGATGAAATGCATGCAGAAGAACCTGAAACAATTACATTAAAAAATAGATTCTTGCAGATTGCAACAGCTAAAGTAGCTACTTCGGCACATGAAGCGATGGACATGGGCATCTTTAGAAAAGGACAGGATCAAATTATACTGAATCAATCTAGACGTATTGCAAAAGCAAAGGAACAAGTACTTGAACTTTTTAACACTGGTTACACACAACCAATTCAACGCAATGATATTAAAGTGATGGGCAAAGCTGGTCTTGGCGCATTGTATGCTGGTATCAATGGTATGTGGCGCGGTGGTTATGCAACAGACCATGATGCCCTAGTTGCTCGTAAATTAGCTTATGTAATGTGCGGAGGTGATCTTAGTGAAGCAACTGTTGTGAACGAACAATATTTATTGAATTTGGAGCGTGAAGCTTTCTTAAGTCTTTGTGGCGAAAAGAAAACTTTAGAACGCATTCAATCAGTGATTACTTCTGGCAGACCAATTAGAAATTAATAAATCGTCCAGCGCTTCATCCATACTTGCAAAGTCAAAGCTGAATCCGGCAGCAAGGATTTTTGATGCACTTACGTTGGCACTTTTCAACACTTCTACACTCATCTCTCCTAGCATGATTTTTAAAATTATGCTTGGCACATGAAATGGAATCGCCCATGAGTGAAAACGCTTGGCAATTGCTTTTGTCAAAATTGAATTAGGCACTGGATCTGGCGCAACTGCATTGTATACACCATTCATTTGTTCTTTTTCCAATGCAAATAAGATGAGACGGTTCAAGTCTTGCTGATGTATCCAACTCACTATTTGTTTGCCATCTCCCAATATAGCTGCTGCACCTAGCTTTGCTGGCTTCATGAATTCAGCCAAAGCACCACCCATTTTATTAAACACAATGCCAATTCGAATGGTTACAAGTCGAATGCCCATTGCTTTTACTGGATGCATACTTTCCTCCCATTGTTTACAAGTGTCTCCTAAAAAACTAGGATCCACTGGGTCTGTTTCCTCAAAACCTGAAGCTATGCTTTTTTCATTATCTGGACCATACCAACCTATGGCAGATGCAGCAACAATCGCTTTTACTTTATTTGGATTTTCTTTCAATGCTTTTACAAGCAATGCACTTGACTGAACACGACTATCTAAAATGGCTTTTTTTCTTGTAGCAGTCCATCTTTTATCTGCCACCCCTTCTCCTGCTAAATGAATGATATAATCCGCTGCAGCAATAGCAGCTGGATCGATCCAAGCTTTATTCAAATCCCATTGTGCAAAAGAAAAATTTAAACGACTAGATTGTTTTTGCTGTCTAGTCAATACAATGACTTGATATCCTTTATTTAATAATAAGTTGGTTAAAGATTGGCCAACCATACCAGTTCCACCTGTAATGAGTATTGTTTGCATACCTAAAGGTAAATAAAAAAACCCCGCCTTTTCAGGCAGGGTTCCAACTAAATCAACTGTTCTATAAAAACGATTTTTAATCTGGCTTTTTACCATCCAAGAATGAATTGATGGTAGAAATCTGTGTTTGGTTATTCTCATCTTGCTCAACAGTGTACTTACTATAATAGTTTTCTACCGAAGCCATGGTATTGCCAAACAAGTCTAGGTTTCTTCTAACATAGGCAGGTACTGCGTCAAATTCTACACCAGGATCCGAACCATTGTTAATATTGAAAGAAAGATTTCTTAATTTTTGAATACGTTCAGCCACTTTACGTCTTTGCTCTTCCGAATTGTCCATTGAAATATCAAAACTTGAATGCTGAGGTCTATTTTGAGCAGTTAAAGATGATTCTTCACGCATAACCAATTGCATGGTTGGCTCTTCTTCCATTTCCATTTCCACGCTTCTGAATGAGGTCTCTAAATTTTCCGTTTCTGCTGGCACAACTACTTCTGCAGTGATTTCATTTGCTACTTCAGCAACTGCTTCAACGTTTGGTTCTAGTTCTAAAGCTGCTTCTAATTCTGCTTCAGCATAAATATTGACAGGCTTGTTCAATACAAACTCCGTGTTGTAAATTGGAGTTGCTTCTTCTTCCATATTCAATTCAAATACTTCTGCAATTTCTTCTTCTTCAACTGTTTCATTAAAGTCTTCTAGCACAATTTCTTGTGAAATCAGTTCTTCATCAAAACTCGCAACTACTTCTTCCTCTTCCTCAAAATCTGGTGCTGAAACATAAACATTACTCATTTCAGGCATTGCAAATTCTTGCATTGTAGGTGCTAATTCATCTATTGTTAATGCTACCTCATCCAATGTTACCAATGCTTCTGGAGCTTCTATCTCTAATGCAACTGGCTCATTTGATTCCACTGATGCAGTAGGTTCAATTGGCGCAACTTGGTCTGCTTGTATTGTTTGCTCTGATTGTAAAGTCATCACAATCTTTTCTTCTACTGGTGCTTCCACTTCTTTAACTGCTTCTTTTTTAAATGGATCTTTGTGTTCAAATCCAGTCGCAATTAAAGTAATGCCTAATTTATCACCCAAGGTTTCGTCGTAGCCCATGCCCATGATCACATCGCTGTGTTCACCTGTACGTGCACGTAAAATAGAATTGATGGCTTCTAACTCATCCATGCTACATTCATATTCCCCTTCGGCACTATTGATATTTAATAAAATCCATTTTGCGCCTTTGATATCATTGTCATTCAATAATGGTGAATTCAATGCTTCTTCAATCGCACTTTCTGCTCTGTTTTCTCCAGCAACTTCTGCCTTGCCTAAAATAGCCACACCGCCATTTTTCATCACTGTGCAAACATCAGCAAAGTCAACAATAATATGACCACGGCTATTGATCACGTCTGTAATACATTTTGCTGCAGTAGCCAACACATTATCCGCTTTGGTGAATGCTTCTTTCATTTTCAAATTACCATATTGCATGCGTAATTTATCATTTGAAATCACCAATAAAGTATCTACGTATGGTTTCAATTCGTTGATGCCTTCTTCGGCTTGTTTTTGACGACGTGGCCCTTCAAAACCAAATGGAGTCGTTACAATACCAACCGTCAAAATTCCTAAATCCTTACAGATTTTTGCAATGATTGGCGCGCCACCTGTTCCTGTTCCACCACCCATTCCTACTGTAATGAATGCCATTTTGGTATTCACTTCTAAAATTCTTTTGATCTCTTCTAAAGATTCTTCGGTTGCCATTTTACCCACAGAAGGATCCGCACCAGCACCCAAACCTTGGGTCAAATGCGGCCCTAGTTGGATTTTATTTGGCACTAAACTTTGTTCGATCGCCTTAGAATCTGTGTTACATATGATAAAATCTACCCCTTCAATATCTTGTTGAAACATGAAATTAACGGCATTGCTTCCTCCGCCGCCAACACCAAGTACTTTGATAATGGATGATTTTTGCTTAGGTAAGTCAAATTGAATCATTCGGAATTGTTTTTATAGTTAGGTTAGTTAGTCGTAATTAGCTCTAAATTACTTGATTTCAATCGATTATGTTCTATAAGTTATAAACGATATGTGGGTAATTTTTATGCTAATGGTTTGTCTTCTTCTTCGTTAAAAATTTCGATTAAGTTGTTCTTGAAACGATCCCAGAACTTACTTTTTCTTTTTTCAATTTGCTCCTCCGAAACTGTGGTTGCCACTGGTTGTGGATTGTTTCTTTGAGCAGTATTTGAATGATTTGAAACTGGTGCATTTACAGTTAACGCTTTAGGCACTTCCACTTTTTTGTAGGTTTCTGTAAACACTTTATAATTTTGCTCATAATCATTGTACCCTTTTAAAATCAAACCAATACATGTAGAATACATTGGCTTCTTTAATTCGTCAATATGATTAGGTGCTAAATGCTCATTTGGCAATCCAATTCTTGCATTCAAACCGGTAATATATTCAGTTAATTGAATCAAGTGCTTTAATTGAGATCCGCCACCAGTCAAAATCACACCGCCATTCAACATACGGCTATCCAATCCAACTTGCTTTAAATGGTAAGTAACAAAATCAAGGATCTCACTCATTCTCGCTTGTATAATTGCAGCTAAATTCTTTACGCTAATTTCTTTTGCAGGCATGCCTTTTAAACCCGGGATGGTCACATAAGCATTTGCTTTTGCTTCATCAGACAATGCACTTCCAAACTGCACTTTCATTGCTTCAGCTTGGCTTTTTAACACACCCAATCCCATTCTAATATCATTGGTGATATTTTCGCCACCAAAAGGTATCACAGCGGTATGTTTTAAAATACCTTCGTAGAATACAGCAAGGTCACTTGTACCTCCACCGATATCTAGAATTGCAACACCCGCTTCCATATCAATATCGCTCATTACAGCGCTAGCAGAAGCTAAAGGCTGAAGTACTAAATCTTTTGTAATTAATCCGCTGCGTTCAACCGAACGATTGATATTGCGAATGGCATTTCTGTCTCCAGTAATGATGTGGAAATTAGCGCCAACTTTAACGCCATTTACACCAACTGGATCCTTAATATTTTGGTTATTGTCTACATGAAACTCTTGAGGAATCACATCAATGATTTGATCACCTGCAGGTATGAAGGTTTTTCTTTGGTTATTGATCAATTGCTCAATTTCCCAAGCTTGAATCTCATTTTCAGCATCCTGTCTTACTTGATCTCCTCTTGTTTGTAAACTCTTAATATGGTGACCAGCGATACCCACATATACTTCGTGGATTTCTAAATCTGGATTACTTAAATGGCAGTTTTGTAAAGCCTGTTGGATCGCTTTAATCGTTTGATCAATATTTAATACTTGACCATGTTGCACTCCATTGCTATTTGCACGTCCAAATCCAAGGATTTCTAATTTCCCAAATTCATTCTTTCTTCCGGCAATCGCAGCAATTTTTGTTGTACCAATGTCAAGACCCACAATGATGGGAGAATCGTTCTGACTCATTTTTATAGGTTTTAGTTGTTAGTTGTTCTTAGTTGGAGACTTCGACTTCTTGGGCATTAAGGCCTTTGCAGTCTTATTCTTTATAATTAACGTATTATTTTTAGGTTTATTGTTCATTTTAGCCTTGGACTTCACCGCTTTTGGTTGAACTTTTTTCTTAGTAATCTCCTTTGTTGATTTGGGCTTCGCCACTTTAGCTGTTGTATCTACCTTGGCCACCGGCGCCGGCATCATTAAAGTAGAGTCGCCCGTGAGCAACGTAAAATCCCCTGTAAACTGAATGGGTTGTAACCCTTTTTTTAAGGCCACTATTTGATGATTGAACCTACAATCAATATACTGATAGGCATTCACACCTGACACAAGCCAGACTTTTTTATAAAAAGTAAATAATCTGTTCAATTTATCTTCTAGCTGATCTACTGTTCCCAATAAAACTAGGTGGTCTCCAAGGGTTGGCACCATTTGAAAAGTTCCATTTGGTTCTATATTCACTTGCGCTACTTGGGCCATAAAAAAACTATCTTTTTGGATGGTCTTTGCAAAAAATAAAACATCTTTTAACAATACACTATCCGGTCTTGATAATTTTGGCTGATCCGTTGGAAAACCTGTAAATACAGGAAGATTCAATACCGTTAATTGTTTCAATGGCAATCTTGAACCTTCAATGTCGATATAAAATGAAGTCCCACTAGCAGTAAACACCCTGGCAATTGGAATTCTTTGTTCAATTTTAACTTCTAGGACTAATTTATTA
>JBDKGO010000038.1:0-22339 GCA_039798125.1 Bacteroidota bacterium
GCCTTATTATCAATAAATTAGACATTTATATTCAAAAGTCCCACATAAGTCACAGATCCCAACAAGTCTATCGAGTTACAGAGGAATTGGCAAACAAAAGAAAATTGCTTTTATTCCAATTTTCAGCATCTATAAAATCTACAGAATAGATTAATTTACAAATGAATAAGTGCTAGTTCCTTTATTTTTTAATTATTCAAGTCATTTATGAAAAACAAATTGCTAATTGGGCTATTACTTTTAGTAGCCTGCTCTCCTTATAAAAAAATAGTCATTCCAATGAGTCAAATTCAAACAATAAATTGGATGGATAAATCGGAGGATTTTGTAACCACAAAACTAGGCCCGTACAAGGCTAAAACCTTAAACGAAAAAGGCTATATTTTACTTTTTGACTTTAGTACATATAATCGAACACCAAAAAAACATAATACAACTAATAATGATTTTCAGGTAGATATGGATCTTAGTCAAAATAGGGGCGTTTTTCCACCCACTACCTATGTAACCACTTCTGCTAAACCAGGATTAGATGTTAATAAATTTGAAATCATAAAAGAAAGGGTCTTAAAGTTTTATTTCGATAATAATAAAAAAGTGATGTACGTTGATGCCATTGGTTACCCAGATTCAGTTAGATACGAACTTCGAAAAAAGTAATAAAAAAAGACCCTTATTGCTAAGGGCCCTTTCTTCGTATTTTTTATAAACTTAAACTTTATTCTTTTGTTTCAGTAGCTGCTTTAATCACGCCACTTATATCAAAAAATTCATCGGTTTCGATCACTTTATGGTCTTTATTAAATTTAAATACACCATAATATTTATGTTCAATCTTTGCGCCATTGATACCATCATCCGAATCAGAACTTGTTGTTGATTGTGGATTTGTTTTATTTCAAAGATTGATTTTTATTTTGCATCATAAATCACTTGCTCATATAAGATTTTACCATCTTTAATAGCAAAAGATACAAAAGTTAAAGTTTTTGAAACCTCTCCTGTTTTTGAAGTGCTCTTGAAATTAATCCAAGCATGACCCCATTTAATACCTTCATATTGGGCATCAGTGGTTGGAACTGTTACCACCTCATAATTAGGTGTACCAGCATCTACCACATCACCTGTACTTTCTCTTAGTTGTTTAAACATTTCAATTCTGTCAGACATTTTCATAGCAACAGTGTCATTATTATGCCATGATTTAGCTGTATCGCTAAAGCAAGTGGCCATAGTAGCCCAATCACCAGCGCTATAGGCTGTAACTACTTTTTTCATTAAATCTACTTCAGGACCTTCTTTAACACAACTTGATGCTGTTGCATCTGTTGTAGTTGAAGCAGTTTTTTCGGCTGGTGTAGAACAAGCAAATAATGTGGTAGCAAATAATGCTACAAGGATTGTTTTTTTCATGTTTATAATTTTTGTGTGATAAATATATGTATCTTTTTGATACTAAAAAATATTTTTGGGTATAAAAAAAGGGGGTAATTATAAATGAATACCCCCTTTCTCTTTCATACCAAACTAAAAATTATTTCAATAATTTGTCAAATTCTTTTGTATCATAAATCGGCCACTCAGTTGTGAATTTTCCGTCTTTGATAGAATAAGAATTAAAGATCAATGTTTTGCTTGTACCGCCATCTTTTGTTTTCCAAGAACAATTAAGCCAAGCATGACCATATTTACTACCATCAGCCATCGTTACGACTTCATAAATACTATTGTCAATAGTTACATTACCATCCATTCCTTCTCTGCTTTTCTTAAAAGTATCAATGTAAGAAGACACTTTTCTTACAACAGTTGTGTCTGTAGTTACAGCCCAAACATTATGCACAGAAATTGCTGTATCAGCATAGCAAGACAAATACGCATCCCAATTGCCACTTGCCCATGATTCAGCAGCTTTTTTCATTAATTCAACATCTGCCCCTTCTGTAGTGACTGAAGTTGTTCCGGTTGTAGCTTCTACTTTTGTTTCAGCAGGCGTTGAACATGCAAATAATGCGGTAGCAAGTAATGCTACAAAAAATGTTTTTTTCATTTGTTTAAGTTTAATTTGAAACAAAAATTAAGCAAAAAATAGATTCCTACAACTATTTATTAGACAAATTTGTTCCCATCTATCTTATTGGAACATTATGATAGCTATGCATCAATCTAAAAGTCAAATTAATCCGCATTTGTTTGACGCGAGTTGTCTTAGGCAAGGAATGGTACCAATGCGCTTGGATAGCCCCTTTCATATCCAATAATGAGCCATGGGCAAGTTCAATGTCTAAACGTTCATTGGTTTTGGCATGTTTAAAGGCAAATTTACGAACAGCCCCAAAACTCAGTGAAGCGATGGACGATCCTGCTACCATTTCTTTTTCGTTGTCTTGATGCCAACCCATGCCCTCTTCTCCTTCGTGGTATAAATTGAGTAAACATGCATTGTACTTTGCCCCGGTAATCGCTTCCACTTTTTGTCTGATTCTATTTAGGGCGGATGTCCACTCCAATCCTGATTTTTTAACGCCAGCATACGTATAGGTGATACCTGCATCTGCATACCATGCCACTTTTCTTTTGGTAATGATTTTTTTACCAAACATCACCACCTCGTCTTGTTTCCATGGGATAGTTGCAAAAAGATCTTTAAAAATTCCATTTGCTTCTTGTTCATCAAAAACCACTCCATGGTAAATCGCTATGCCATCATATGGCAAAAGGTTTTCTGGCTCAAAAAGAAAGGACATGTTCAATGTATTATTTTAATGTCTGCAAAATCCATTTTGGATTTGCAGTATCTGGCACAAACTGACCCAATATTTTTGTAGGCTTATTTACAATCAATTGCTGTGAATCTGCACTTGGCAATAATTTTAATCGATATTTTTTATTGTATACTATCCCCTTCGGTGAACTTAGTTTCTTATACAAATACTTCATATAATGTTCTGGCACCAAAGATTTAATGGTATTATACCTGGATGGTAAGTTTACCCCTATTGACATCGCTACATCATCCAACATGTCAATGCAATTAATAATTAAGGTAAAAGCAGGTGGATTTACCGTCCATCTTTCCAATACAGCTTTTGCTTCATAATAAGCTGATTGATCTACGATAAAATACATGTCTCCATTGGGCGGAATCTTTTTTAAACAATTAGAATCATTTTTGACTACACCAATTGGGATAGGCACTGTTCCAATTGTTTTTGGATAATAACCGTAGACTTTAAAGTCTTGTTTTTCTGCCCTTTTATTTTCTTGTTGATACAAAATCACAAAGGCATGCCCAGTATAAGTATCATTCCTTACAGCCAAACCAACAACATACTTTTTATCAGTGGTATCTGTTCTTAAATCAATCTCAAGTTTTTGAGCAGCAAGCTGCGATAGAGAACCAATCCAAAAAAAGGAAACCATTAAAATAAAAATCTGTTTCATTCAATCAAAATATTACTTCCTTGGCATTAAGCTTGTTTGCTGTGCTGCATTTAAAGCAAAGGTAGCAACTATTGTAGCAATTTGTTTTAAGTCATCCTGCATTAAATGATCATATACATCCATATTGCTATGGTGTGTTCTTGTGCTGTATTCAATAGGATCTTGTATGAATTGAAAACCTGGTAATCCTACCCCATCAAATGCAATATGATCTGTGCTTCCAGTATTGCTCAAAGTCACCGTCTTTGCACCTAAATCATTGAAAGGTGCAAACCATGTTTTGAAAATGGCCGCTGCGGCAGTATTACCTTGTGCATAAATCCCACGAATTTTTCCAGTACCATTATCAATATTAAAATAGGTAGAGAATTTTGCATGTGCTGCATTTGGTTGATTGTTCGCATCCATAAATGTTTTTTTCACGTAACCTCTAGAACCCAATAAGCCTTCTTCCTCTGCACTCCATAAGCCAATGCGGATGGTTCTTTTAGGATCAATACCTGCTGCTTTAATAATACGCATAGCCTCAATCATCACAGCCGAACCTGATGCATTATCTGTTGCACCTGTTCCTGACTGCCAGGAATCCAAATGCGCGCCAATCATCACCACTTCGTCTTTTAACAATGGATCTGTACCTGGAATTTCTGCAAGCACATTATATCCTTGTAAGTCCTTTGTATGAAATTTAGTTTTTACTTCAAGGTCTGCTTTTACTGTGGTGCCAGATTTAGCCAATCTTAAAAAAGTATTATAGTCTTCTACAGACATCGCAAGATCTAAAAAATTTGCTGGGTCTGTTCCTTTATAGGAACCTCCTCCTTGTGCAAAAATGGTGCCATCATGATTTCTTGTAGCCGTTGTTAACATCGCCACTGCCCCTTCCTCAATAGCCATTGCCTTTAATAAATTCATGACTCTTTGTGGTCCGGATCTTTGTGCTTGCATCTCGCGCATGCGTCTTTGTTGCGCAGTATCTGGCGTTCTAGCAATCGCAGGTGCTGCTGCTGCTTCCATTGCAGCCAATGCTTCGTCTGTAAATCTTTCAGCGTCTGCTTTAAAACTTTGCTTATACTTATTGTCTTGATCCAAAATAATAATCTTCCCTTTTAATTGTCCCTTATAAGCTAGTAATGTGATGGAGTCTTTTGCATCAACAACAAGTATAGTTGCATTTTTTAATCCATCGGTGCCTGCAGTCCATGTTTTAGGCCAAGCCAATAATGGCTTATAATATGGTGCGGTCATCGCAAAATACATTTTTTCTAAATCCCATCCTTTCCCAAATTCACCCCATGGTTCAATGACTGCATTCACTGCACCATTTTTAGTCAGTACCTCTTTGGCATAATTAGCTGCTCTAGCATAACCTTCTGAATTAGCCAATCTATTGCCACTTTTATCTGTTAAGTTAAACGCGATATCCATGACTTGAGATTTTTCCAATCCTTCTGTTCTGATTTTCTGTATGGTTGCTGGATCTAATTGCGCCATAGCAGACATTGGTAAAATTGCTGCAAGGATGAACCCTTTGATTACTAAGTTTTTCATAGTAGGTCTTTTGATGATTTTGAATGATCAAATTAGGTAAAAGCGGCCATTATTATGCACCTTTTATCCAATTTTCAAACCTCTATTGATTTTTTATTTTGAAAGCAACAAAATTTGTCGGAATTTAATACCATAATATACGCCTTATGGAAAAAAGACAATTTATCAAAGACCTTGTTTTAACTGGTATTGCAATGCCAATGGGTTTTGGAGGCATCGCTAAAGCTTTTGCAAACCATGCAGAAAAATCACCTTTAGCGTTGGCAGAAGACAATCGTTTTTGGGAGGAAATTCGTCAACAATACATTTTAAAGCCTGACTATATTAATTTAGAAAATGGCTACTATAATTTTTTGCCTCAACCCATCCTCAATAAGTATATCGAGCATATCAAAGAAATCAATTACCAAGGTTCTTATTACATGCGCACTGTGCAATGGGAGAACAAACAAAAGTCAGTGATTGCATTATCAGAGATTGCTGGTTGTAGCCCCGAAGAATTAATTATTACACGCAATACCACTGAATCTTTAGATACAATAATTGGTGGCATTCACTGGCAGGCTGGTGACGAAGCCATCATGGCCGAGCAAGACTATGGCGCAATGTTAGACATGTTTAAATTAGTAAGTGAAAGACATGGTGTAGTGAATAAAATGATTTCTGTTCCTAATCATCCAAAAGACGATGCAGAGATTGTTGCACTTTATAAAAACGCCATTACCCCAAAGACTAAAGTCATATTAGTGAGTCATATGATTAATATCACTGGTCAAATATTACCCATCAAAAAAATCAGTGAAATGGCCCATCAGTATGGAGTTCAAGTGATGGTAGATGGCGCACATGCTTTTGCACATATCCAATTTAGTATCGCTGATTTAGGCTGCGATTATTATGCAGCATCCTTACATAAATGGTTAAGCGTGCCACTAGGTGCCGGTATTCTTTTTGTCAAAAAAGAACATATCAAAGATATTTGGCCGCTTTTTGGAGACAATGAAAAAGATGCAAATAAAATCAAACGTATCAACCATACTGGAACCCATCCTGTACATACAGATTTAACGATCCCAGATTCAATTGCTTATTATCAAATGATTGGACCTGCCAAAAAGGAAGCCAGATTAAGATACTTGCAACAATATTGGACAAGTAAAGTCAAAGACAATCCAAATATTATTTTGAATACACCAACCACTCCGGATCGTTCTTGCGCCATTAGCAATGTGGGTATCAAAAATATGAAACCTGCAATACTAGCTGAGCGTTTAATGAAGGAACATAAGATTTTTACTGTTGCCATTGATTATGCCAATGTGCATGGATGCAGGATAACACCTAATCTATATACTACTACCAAAGAATTGGATGTTTTTGTGGATGCTTTAAATACCTTGAGTAAAGCCTAAAATTCCACATTTAGTTCAATTTTGTTAACATTCGTTCGTATTTGCGGTTTTTTGCCTAATTTAATTGTCTAATTACCGCATAATGCTTAAGAAAGAGCGTCAAGAATTCATTTTACACCAATTAAACTTGCATAATAAAATTTTATGTGCGGATTTAAGCAATAAAATGGGCGTGTCTGATGATACCATCAGAAGAGATCTTCAAGAACTTGCGCAAGATGATAAATTGATCAAAGTGCATGGCGGAGCACTTAGCAAATCATTTCACACTGCTTTTGATAGAAAGATGGTGTATAATTTAGAGGACAAAAATATTATCGCACAAAAAACTGCCGCACTGGTTCAAAGCGGAATGTATATTTTAACTTCCGGAGGTACTTCCATTTTAGAATTTGCGAAGTCTTTAGACTCCAATTTAAATGCCACATTCTTTACTTGTAGCCTAAATGCTGCTATTGAATTTGCGCACCATCCTAGTATCGAAGTGGTCATGATTGGTGACAAAGTTTCTAAAGACTCTATGTTAACAACAGGTGCTAGTGCTGTTCAAACCATCGAATCCATACAAGCAGATTTATGTATCCTAGGTATCAATTCTTTAGACACCCAATTTGGACTCAGTGAAAACGACTGGGAAGTAGTTCAAATTAAAAAGGCAATGATAAAAGCTTCCAAGAAAACCATTTGCATCGGCATTTCTGAGAAATTAAATTCTCAGCAAAAAATTAAAGTAGCCAACCTCGACGAGATTGATATTTTAATTACAGAGTTGGATCCCAACGATCCAATACTGTTGCCATTTAAACACAAGGGATTAACCATTTATTAATATTAAAAAATCAGTTATGAGACTAAAAAAAACAAGCAAGCTATCTATGGCAAAGCTTATGATGATTTTGGTTTTGCTGTCTGGTTTTTGTATCGACACAATTGCCCAAACAGTTATTAGCGGTAAAGTATCGAATCAAAAAGACAACAGCGGAATTGAAGGGATTTCAATTGTTATCAAAGGAACACGCAATGGTGTGTTTTCTGATAACGTTGGTGGCTTCTCTTTAAAATTAAATAACAACAACGCTATTACATTGGTAGCAAGCGGGGTTGGATTTAAGACACAGGAATTGAATGTGAATCCAAGTACAATGGCTACTGGATTGAACATTGTTTTAACAGAACAATATTCAAAACTAGATGAAGTAGTGGTTACTGGTACATCTGCAGGAACAACTAAGCGTCAATTAGGAAGCTATATTAGTAGTGTGAATGCAGATGAATTAAGCAAAGGTGCTACTGGAAACGTATTAGCAGCTTTACAAGGTAAAACTGCTGGTGCGCAAATTATCCAAAACAGTGGTGATCCTGCTGGTGGTATGTCTGTTCGTTTAAGAGGTATCAGTTCAGTATTGTCTTCTTCTGAGCCTTTGTACATTGTTGATGGAGTAATCATTAATAACGCAACCAACAGAGTAACGAACACTTCGAGCAACTATGATGGTGGTAATTTTGTTGGAAGCATTGGCCAAAACAGAATGGTGGACATCAACCCTGCCGACATCGAAAGAATTGAAGTTTTGAATGGTGCTGCTGCTGCTGCTACTTATGGTAGTAGAGCGAATGCCGGTGTAATTCAAATTTTCACAAAAAGAGGTAAATCAGGTGCTGCTAAAGTAAGTTTCACAACTACATACTTAAACAGTAACTTAAGAAAGAAATTAGATGTGAATAATTCTCCTGTTAAATTCGGTGGCCCAACAGATGGTCCAGGTGCATTGACACAAGATATCTTAACACCAACTGCAACCAATATAACTAGTGTAACTCGTTATGATTATCAAGATTATATTTTCCGCAATGCTTCTGGTACAGATAACACTGTTTCAGTAAGTGGTGGTACTGATAAAACAAAATACTATTTTGGTGGATCTTATTTTTACAATCAAGGTATCATCCAAAATACAGATTTTCAAAGATTCAGCTTTAGATCAAATATTGATCAAGTTATCAATAAGTGGTTGAGCATGAATTTGGGATTAAACTATACCAATTCATCTGCAAATGAAAAGCCTGATGGACAATCATTCTTCTCTCCTACTAACTCTGTGACCATTATTGGTAACTTCCATGATATATGGACAAGAGACGCCAATGGAAATATTAAAGCAGTTGGTGAAAGAGGTAGAGTAAACCCTGTATCTGTTATAGAAGATATCAAACAAAGACAAATAACCAATCGTTTGATTGGAAGCTTTGGCATGAAAATGAAAGCTGCAAAAGGTTTAACTTTTGATTATTTAATGGGTATTGATAATTATGCACAAAACGGAACCACTTATATTCCTCCATTTGCATACAATGCAAGTCCAGGTTTCTTTGGTGGTGGTGCAACTTTGGATCCTACACAAAATGGATATTCAAGTGCTGCTACAAATAATTTCTTCCAAATCAACCATGATTTAACTGGAAATTATACAGTAGATATCACTAAAGATTTTAATTCAACCACTCAAGTTGGATTCTCTCAACAATATGAAAAAAGCAACTATGCTTTAATTCAAGGTAGAGGTTTTGCGCCTTTCATTGAGACTGTGAACGGTGCAAGTACACCATTACCTGGTGTTGATGATCGTAGTGAAATTTCAATTTCTGGTTTATACATCCAACAAAACTTTAAGTTAAAGAACCAATTTTTCTTAACAGGTGCTGTTCGTCGTGATGCATCTAGCGTTTTTGGTGCAAACCAACGTAATCAAATTTATTCTAAAGCAAGTGCGAGTTATGTAATTTCAAGTACTAACTTTTGGAATGAATTGGCTTTTGCTAAAGCATTTGATTTAGTAAAACTTAGATTGGCTTATGGTGAAAGCGGAAACCTTACTGGTATTGGTGCTTACTCAAGATTCAACACATATAGCTCAAACTCTTTCATTGGTAGAAGTGCATTAAACTCAAGTTCAACACTTGCAAATGAAAATGTAAAACCAGAAAGACAATCAGAAATTGAATATGGTCTTGATTTAGGCATGTTGAATAACAGAATTGGTTTGACAGTGAACATCTACAATAAAAAAGTGACCGACTTATTAATTAATAGACAATTAGCTCCGACCAATGGATTTGCAAGTTTGTTAGATAATTTTGGTGCATTAGAAAACAGAGGTTATGAGGTTATGTTGACTTTAGTTCCTATTCAAAACAAAGATTTGAAATGGGAAATGACAACTATCTATAACAGAAACAGAAATAAAGCAACTAAAATCGGACAAGCTTTAACACTATTCTCAACAAACTCTGGTACACCAATTGGTATCATCGAAGGTCAACCAATCGGTATTTTCTATGGTACTTATTTTGCTAGAAATGCAGATGGAACATTTATTGTGAACTCTTCAAATATTCCTCAAACAGCAAGAGGTACTCAAACTAGTGTATTGAATCCTACAGAAAATCTAACGAATGCAGGTAGTGTATTGAGAAGAGTAATTGGTGACCCTAACCCAGATTACACAGCAAGTTTAGTGAATGAAGTAAGTTATAAGAAATGGAATTTCCGTGCACAATTAGATGCTGTTCAAGGCGTAGATGTATTCAATGCTGATTTCAGAACTAGACAAGGTGTTGGTAATGGTAAAGTTGCTGAACAAGAGCAAAGAGGTATTTTACCAAGAGGTTATATCAGCGGTATTTATGCAATTGAAGAAGAATGGAGAGTTGATGATGGCTCCTTTGTAAAATTGCGTGAATTATCTGTGAGCTATAATGTTGGTAAATTAAAATTCATCAACAACCTTAGCATCAATTTTAGCGGAAGAAATCTTATTTCATGGGATAACTACAAAGGATACGATCCAGAAGTTAACTCTGGTGGTCAAAGCACTTTGCTAAGAGGTATTGACTTCGGTGCTACACCTATCCCTCGTACATTCAGTTTTGGTATCAAAGCTGATTTTTAATCTTTAATTCAATAAAACAAGAAAAATGAAAAAGATACAATATATATATCAATTCGCTTTCTTACTGGGGATACTGTCCCTTGCTAGTTGTAAGAAAGATTTCCCAAATCCGAATGCTCCTACCACCGATCAGGTGTTTAGTTCTGCAAGAGGTTTAGTGGGAGTGAATATTGGTGCTCAAAGAGTTTATTCTTTTGGTGGCGCTAGTGTTCTTTATGGCGTAGTAACTGCCAATGGTTTTGCAACCAATGAAGTTATTTTAATGAACGCTGGTAATGTGGCGGAATTTCAATTTAGTAGAGGTGGAAGTACCGTAGATAATACCAATACTGTTTTGGCGAATATTTGGACCAACTCTAATAAAGTGATCTATGATGCGAATACAGTGCTTGCTGCAGCTGCTAATATTAATGACAAAGGCTATGCTAGTGGTTTAATTGCACATGCTTCTATCTTAAAAGCATTGGCAATGGGATCGCTTTCTATGTTCTGGGAACAAGTACCTGAGGGTATAGGTGCCAATGTAAAGTTCAGAAGCCGTATGGAAGGATTTGATGCTGCAGTTGCCACCATTAATAGTGCATTAAGTACCATTAGCTCTACTCCTGTGAGTGCTGCTTATTTATCTGATGCTACTCCAGGTATTGATTTCGTAAATACTTTAAATGCGCTTAAAGCAAGGTATTTATTGTTTGCAGGTAAAAATGCAGAAGCACTAACAGCAGCTAATTTAGTAGACCTTACAAAAAGATCTACTTTCAACTATGATGCGATTAGTACAAACCCAATTTTCACTACTGCAACAGCAACGAATAACGTTTTTCAAGTTATTGATTCTACATTAGGTCTCCCTGCAACATTAGCTCCATCATTAGCTGATGGTCGTATTCCATTCTATACTTCTATCAATACTACTATTGCTCCAAGGTATAGAATCAATGGATTTTATAACAACACAACCACTGCCATCCCTATTTACTTACCAGGTGAAATCATGCTAATCAAAGCTGAGGCAATGGCAAGAACAAATAATTTAACGGGTGCTTTGGCTGAATTAAATAAAGTCATCACTAAAACTGCTACTGCAGATTTATTCAAAGTTGGTGCTGGATTAACCGCTTCAACAGCGAGTACATCTTCTGAAATTCTTGAAGAGATCTACAAAAACAGATGTATCGAATTGTATATGTCAGGTTTGAAACTAGAAGACATGCGTCGTTTTGGAAGACCAGTTACTGAGAGAAAGAGAAACTTTTTCCCTTATCCATTTAGAGAAAGAGATGGTAATCCAAACACACCAACAGACCCTAGTTTTTAATTAAAAAAGAATTGAATGGATAAGTCATTTATACGTATTACAGAATCGAATTCTAACTATGATCATATTGAAAATTTCAGTACCACTGAGATTTTACAAAATATCAATGCAGAAGACAAGAAAGTGGCTTATGCGGTCGAACAAGTTATTCCAACAATTCAAACTTTGGTAGACTCAATAGTGGGAAAATTATCGAATGGGGGACGATTATTCTATATCGGGGCAGGAACTAGTGGCAGACTAGGTTTAGTAGATGCAAGTGAATGCCCTCCCACTTTTGGGGTGCCAAATGATTTAGTGATTGGGATCATAGCAGGAGGACACCAAGCCATGTTTCAGGCTGTCGAAAATGCCGAAGACGATATGGAACAAGCTTGGAAAGATTTATTGGATTTTAATATTAGCAATCAAGATGTCGTCATTGGTATTGCTGCAAGTGGAACAACGCCATATGTGATTGGCGGTCTTCAATCTTGTAGACAACATCAAATTACTACAGGTAGTATTAGCTGTAATATGAATAGTCCAGTGTCTGCCCATGCTGACTTCCCTATTGAAGTGGTGGTGGGTCCTGAGTTTATTACCGGAAGTACGAGAATGAAAAGTGGTACTGCACAAAAAATGGTACTCAATATGATTTCAACTGCTGTCATGGTAAAACTTGGTCGTATCAAAGGAAATAAAATGGTCAATATGCAGTTAACGAATCAAAAATTATTTGATCGTGGTGTAAAAATGATCGTAGATGAATTAGATTCAATTGATGCAACAAAAGCAGCTGAACTTTTAAGCACTCATGGATCTGTAAAAAAATCTATTGAAGCTTTTCAGTTAAAATAAATTTAGCTTACCCCATAAGCAAAAAGCCTTCCCAATTTTGGGAGGGCTTTTTTATTTTCAATGATGTTTACAATTAAGTTGAAATGATGGAATGTACTTTATTTAAAAAACAATCCTATAAAGGGAAACTGATCTTCCCCATGGTGATTGGCATTTTTGTAGCATGCCCACCTGCAAATAAAGGCGTTCCTGCCACTGCTTCATTTGCTAATAAAGCAAATAAGATGGCTTCCTTCGCATCAGGATTGATCCCTAAAACATCTGAGGAATATAATGTTGCATTCGGTAATAAACTTGTTAAATGTCCCATCAATACCGGGTTGTGCATCCCTCCTCCACTGCTATACATATTGAATTTGGTCTCAGCAGGAATGCTAGATTGAATGCAGTCTGCAATGGTTTCTGCAGAAAAGCGATTTAAAGTTGCCATCACATCTTCCTTAGACAAGTCTACAGTATGACTAGCTTTTTGTGCATTAGCTAAAAATTCTAAATTGAATAATTCAGGCCCAATGGTTTTTGGTAAACCAAGGGAGAAAAACGAATGCGCTTTTAATTCGGATAATAAAGCTGCATTGATTTGTCCAGCAGCTGCAATGGAACCGTCTTTGTCATATGCCAATGGTGCAAAATGCGCCCTGGTGTATGCATCCATTAATGTATTTCCAGTACCGGTATCGGTTGAAAATACTTGGTCTAAACTACATCCTGCAGATAAATAAGTGAAATTCGCTATTCCACCCATATTTAATAACAACCTATTTTCGGTTGTATGATTGCATAATAAATAATCTCCGTATACAGCTAGCGGCGCACCCTCTCCTCCTGCAGCTACATGTTTTTGTCTAAAATCACTAAAGGTTAAAATACCAGTTGTCACTGCAATATGATCTCCATCTCCTATTTGTA
The DNA here is from genome assembly GCA_039798125.1 of Bacteroidota bacterium. Lineage (GTDB taxonomy): Bacteria > Bacteroidota > Bacteroidia > Chitinophagales > Chitinophagaceae > Sediminibacterium. The sequence continues at coordinate 13,425 of JBDKGO010000038.1, forward strand.
AGGTCGCTGGATCATATTCAGAATTGGGATGTAAAGACTTTGGTGCATGGTAAATTGTTTGTCCATGACTTGCAATCATGTCTACGGCTATTGGTTGAATCTTCCATGAAGCAAGTGCATCTAAAACCATCTTGCCATGTTGCTTACCAACCCATGCATTGAGTAAACAAAGTGTTTCCAAGGCCACCATTTCTTTTGAAAAAATACTTAATATTTTTGCTTTAAAATCATTGGTATAGTCCACTGTTGTAAAGGCTTTTAATTCAAATTGAGTATCTCTTCCAGACCCTTTAATTAAACACAATGCAATATCCAAGCCATCCATGGAGGTGCCACTCATTAAACCAACCACCATGCGCTCTTGCTTAGCTGCAACATTTATTAAATTTTGTATATTCTGGTGCATTTTAAAGATTGTTTTATCCTCCTCAAGATACTAAAGACCCAGCTTAATTCAAACTAGTCAAAAGTTTTTCACACTCTTGTAAGTCAATCATTTATACCCCTTAATCCACTTAACTTTGCTCCATAATTATTTTGTATGCTTAAAGTAGGCGTTTTTGGTGTGGGACATTTAGGTAAATTTCATTTGAATAACTGGAAACAGATTCCAACTGTAGAATTAGTTGGCTTTTTTGATCCCAATAATGAAGCTGCAGCCGAAGTAGAAAAAACCTATGGTATCAAAAGATTTATGGACGAAGGAGCATTGATTGCTGCTGTGGATGCCATAGATGTAGTCACCCCTACCCATTTCCATTTTCCAGTATGCGAGATGGCTATAAAAATGGGCAAGCATGTATTTGTAGAAAAACCAATGGCCAACACTATAGAAGAAGGAAAAAAGATCATGCATATGGTCAAAGAGGCCAATATTAAATTACAAGTAGGTCATGTTGAACGATTCAACCCTGCATTTACAGCATTAAAGAACGAGACATTAAATCCATTATTTATTGAAGTGCACCGTTTAGCTCAATTCAATCCAAGAGGAACAGAAGTTAGTGTGATTTTTGATTTAATGATTCATGATATTGACATCATCTTAAGTATTGTAAAGAGTGATGTTAAAAATATTTCTGCAAGTGGTGTAGCCGTATTAACAGATACACCTGATATAGCAAACGTGCGCATTGAATTCAATAATGGTTGTGTAGCGAATTTAACTAGTAGCAGAATCAGCATGAAAAAAATGCGCAAAATAAGACTCTTTCAAAAGGATGCCTATATCGGAATTGATTTTCTGGAGAAGAATACAGAAATCATCAAATTAAAATTACCAGAGGAAGCAGACGCCTTTTCATTCGATATCGAAACACATCAAGGTACTAAGACCATCACGATATCTAATCCAGTGGTAGAAGAAGGCAATGCAATTTTAAGTGAGTTAAGCAGTTTTGTAAATGCAATTGAAAATGATGGCCCGACTGTTGTCAATGAAATTGATGGCTATTTAGCCATGGAAGTAGCACATCAAATTTTGGAAAAGATAAGCAAATCGTCTTCACTAGTCAATCAGTCAGCAGACTAATCTTTTGACGCTCTTTTTGCTAAAATGTATGTAGCAATCGCCAAGTCCAATGGTCTTGTTATTTTGATATTTTCATATTCCCCTTCTATTAAATAAACTTCCTTGCCACTCGCTTCTAGCACATTGGCTTCGTCTGTAAAGGAGGGCTGATAGGCTTGCTCAAAGGCTTTCTTTAATAAAGCTGCGTTGAAAGTTTGCGGCGTTTGTATCATCATCACATTTGCTCTGTCAACCACATGATGATTTTTGCCTTCTGTAATTCTAATGGTATCTGTTGAGGAAACTGCTGGTATAGCAGATCCTTTTTCTAATGCTTGTTGATAGCATCTTTGAATTAAATCTGAGGTTAACAAACAACGTACTGCATCATGCACGAATACAATAGCATCTGGGTCTGCCTGAGCCAATCCATTTTTTACAGATTGAAACCTTGTATCACCTCCAGCAACAAATTGAAAAGATTGAATTAGTCCACTTGCTGTAATAAGGGCTTCTCCTTCTTGAATATAGTTTGCAGGTAAAACAATGATAAAATTGATGTCCCAAAACGCAGTCACAAATTGGCCAATGGTGTGCAATAAAATAGATTTCCCTTCAATGGCTAAAAATTGTTTAGGCAATGCAGTCCCCATTCTTTGTCCAGTTCCCCCAGCTACGATAATGGCTGTTTTTTTCATGATCTATTTTAGGAGTGCGATGTAACTAATAATTTATTTACTTCATTTGCCAACAAGGCCTTATCAATTGGCGCTGTACCTACTAATTCGCAAACCAATCCGCCTGCTATATTCGCAATTTCTGCTGCCAATGCCATGTCCTTCGAAAAAGCATATACAAGCGAAGCTACTGCAATTACAGTATCTCCTGCTCCACTCACATCTGCGATGTTGCGAATATGTGTTGGAATTAATTGTTGCTTATTTTCTTGTGCAAAAAATACCCCATGTTCCGATAATGTAATAAATGAAATGCGATGATGCAACGCAGCACTTAAAGCCTGATGGACTTGTTGCATATTTGCAAGATCTATTGTTGGTACTTCTATTTTCAAACCCTCTTTTACCTCTTTAAGGTTGGGCTTAAACAAAGTACAATTTTTATATGCTAAGAAATTCTTTTGCTTTGGATCTACTGCTGTTGGAATGCCTTTTTGATTGCAATAAGCAATAATGGATTCAATGATTGCTGGCGTTAATACCCCTTTATTGTAATCCTCTAAGATGATCAATGCAGGCTGCTCTTTTTCCACATACGCATAAAAATTATCTAATAAAGCCTTAGACTCCTCATAATTGATATCGTGGGTGTTTTCATGGTCTAAACGCATCATTTGTTGATTACGTCCCATGATCCTCACTTTATTTGTAGTCACCCTGGATCCACTTGAATAAATATATTGTGTATCGATGCCTTCTGCCTTTAAAAGCGCATTTAAATCGCTTCCCTCTGTGTCCTTGCCAACTACAGCAAATAATGTTGTAGGCGCTCCTAAGGCCCTTAAATTCAATGCTACATTGGCTGCACCACCTACCCTTATTTCCTTACGTTGAAGGGAAACAATTGGCACAGGTGCTTCTGGTGAAATACGGTCTACACCACCCCACCAATACGTATCCAGCATGATATCTCCCACAACACCTATTTTGGTGTTCGCAAATCCTTCAAATAATTGATTGAATTGATTTACATCCATCATTTAAGATGCCGTTTTTTGATTACGCAATGCCCAATAATACAATGGCACACCCAATAAAGTAATGATTAAACCCGGCCAGGTGAAATTTGGTTTATAAATGATTAACAGCACACAAAAGCAAGTACCCATCAAAATATAAATAGCTGGTAATACAGGATAACCAAAAGCTTTATATGGTCTATCTAAATCAGGTCTTTTTTTACGAAGAATAAAAATACCTATGATAGTAAGTATATAAAAAATCACCACAATAAAGGACACCATGTCTAACAAGTCGCCATACCTTCCACTTAAACAAAGTAATCCTGCCACAATACATTGAGCCCATAGTGCCCATGCAGGTACTGCATTTTGATTTAATGTACCCGCCTTTTTAAAGAACAAGCCATCCTTTGCCATCGTATAATACACCCTTGCTCCTGCAAGGATCAATCCGTTATTGCAACCGAATGTAGAAATCATGATCATGACTGCGATAACATAAGTGCCGATATTCCCAAAAATCACATTGGATGCTGCCACTGCCACACGATCTGCTGGCGCATTGGCAATTTCATTTAATGGAAGGACACTTAAATACATCAAGTTCGCAGAAATATAGATTACTGTCACAATGAGTGTACCTAAGAAAAGACTTAAACCAATATTGCGTTTTGGATTTTTAATTTCTCCTGCAATAAATGTAACATTGTTCCATGCATCACTACTAAAAATTGAGCCTACCATCGAAGCTGCAATGGCACCTAATATAGCTACGCCAAAAATGGGTGTTGTACTATTGTCCGAAGCAATTGTTTTCATCTCCCAAGCATTCGCCCAATTGGCATCCCAAATACTTGCTTTAGACGCCAATAAAAAACCAAATCCGATCAACCCAAATAGAGAAGCTAATTTGGTTATGGTAAATGTAGATTGAATCATCTTGCCACCTTGTACGCCCTTGGTATTAATATAGGTGAGCAAAATAATAGTTACAATAGATAAAACTTGTGCGGGGTAAATTTTCAAGAAACCTAATTGCAATAAAATATTGGCATCTGTCATTTCTAATGAAGGGAAAAAATAACCTGCAAACTTACTAAATGCAACCCCCACAGCCGCAATGGTGCCTGTTTGTATTACTGCAAAAAAACTCCACCCATATAAAAATCCTAACAAAGGATTATAAGACTCTTTTAAGTAGACATATTGTCCACCTGCTTTTGGGAACATGGCACTTAACTCGCCATAACTCAATGCAGCAGTTAAAGTCATGAAACCTGTCAATAACCATACTGCTACTAACCAACCTGCAGCACCAACATTTCTGGTAATATCTGCACTTACAATAAAAATACCCGATCCAATCATGCTTCCTGCAACAATCATTGTTGCATCGAATGCGGATAAACTTGGTTTAAATTCTGTGTTTGTTTCTGACATTATTTTTTGTATTCCGCGTTAAGCCCTTTTACAATATCATTCGTGATATCATAAGTAGTGTCTTTGTAATACATCAAGTCTGCATTACTAGAGAACACATAGGCAAATTGCTTGTCTTTATTATATTTTAAAATAAACGCTTCTATTTTCTTTTTTACTTCCTGTAATTTTCTATAACTCTCCTCTTGCAAAGCTTGAGTTAATTGCTGCTCTGTATTTGTATAATTCTTTTCTAATTGTTGCAACTCTTGTTGTCTTGCAACCACCTCACCTTGAGATAAATATTGACCATTCTTTTGAAGATCTTGGTATTTAGCAGAAAAAGCATTCTTTAGCGCCGTTAATTGCTTTGCATTCTCCATGTCTTTTAATTGTAATGCATCTTTTACATCTTTGAAAAAGAGGTAGTTATTCTGAATAGAATCAATTTCAAAATAGGCTACTTTGGTTCCACCTGCATTTTGCATACTTGCTTTTTTACTCGTAGTAGTCCCGCTACTAAAATGTAACACATACAAAATAACAATTGCCAAAGCTAAAACACCATTAAAAACCCAGTTAGTCGACTTCATTTTGAATTATAATTTATTTGATTGTAGGCAGGTCGCCCTACCCTATAAAAATAGGTAAAATAAATAAATCAACCTTGTATTTAAAGCATAAAAAAAGCAGGAAATAGTACTATTTCCTGCTTTTTAACAAAATCAATTAAAGTGCTTATTCTTCCTCATCAAAGCTCATCGCCTCGCGAGTTGTAGCCAACACTTCATATTCTTCCTTACTTCCTACGATCAATTTCTCGAATTCTTTTTGACCAGTACCTGCAGGAATTAAGTGACCTGTAATTACGTTCTCTTTCAATCCAAGCATTAAATCAACCTTGCCTTGAATAGCAGCCTGACTCAATACTTTTGTAGTCTCCTGGAATGACGCAGCTGAGATCCAGCTTTGTACACCTAAAGATGCTTTAGTGATACCTAATAAGACTGGACGAGCTGTAGCAGGTTTCGCATCGCGCACTTCTACTACTTTCTTGTCTGCACGCTTTAAGATAGAATTCTCTTCTCTTAATTCACGAACAGTTACAATTTGACCAGGCTTAAATTTAGCACTTTCACCACCATCAGTAACTACTTTCTTATCATAAATACGATCATTCTCTTCGATAAAGTCAAAGCGGTCTTCTAAATCTTCTTCTAAGAATTTAGTATCCCCTGCATCCACAATCTCTACTTTCTTCATCATTTGACGTACAATTTCAATGTGTTTGTCATTGATCTTTACACCCTGTAAACGATATACCTCTTGGATCTCATTTACAACGTATTCTTGTACAGCATAAGGACCTCTGATTGCTAAGATATCTGCTGGTGCAATTTGACCATCTGATAAAGGAGAACCTGCTTTCACAAAGTCACTATCTTGAACCAAGATTTGACGTGTTAATGGCACTAAGTACTTCTTCACCATACCATCTTTAGACTCAACAATGATTTCTCTGTTACCACGCTTGATATTACCAAAAGTAACGATACCATCGATCTCACAAACAATCGCAGGGTTACCTGGATTTCTTGCCTCGAATAATTCAGTTACACGTGGAAGACCTCCCGTGATATCTCTTAACTTACCTAAGACTCTTGGAATTTTCACCAAGATATGTCCTGCTTTCACTTCCACACCTTCTTCGATAACGATGTGAGAACCTACTGGCAAGTTATACATCTTATTGTCTTTAGCACCCGATAAGATGATGGTTGGAATCCTTGTTTTATCCTTAGATTCAATAACCACTTTTTCACGGTGACCAGTTTGCTCATCCGCTTCATCACGATATGTGAATCCTTCTAATATATTTTCAAATGAGATCTTACCATTTTGCTCAGCAACAATTACGTTGTTGAATGGATCCCATGTACAAATCACATCTCCTTTCTTCACAGTCGCACCATCTTTTACTGCAAGGATAGCACCGTAAGGAACGTTATTCGTGATCATTAAACGATCATTCTTCACATCCATGATTCTTACTTCACCAGTACGTCCGATAACTACTTTTACTTTGTTACCATCGTTATTAATAGTATCTACTGTACGTAAACCGTCAAACTGGATTGTACCGTCAAACTTAGCGTTCAAGCTAGATTCAACAGAAGATGATCCAGCAACACCACCCACGTGGAACGTACGTAATGTCAACTGTGTACCTGGCTCACCAATTGATTGTGCAGCGATAATACCAACTGCATCACCTTTTTGTGTGATATATCCAGTCGCTAAGTTTCTACCATAACATTTCACACAAACACCACGCTTGCTTTCACAAGTTAATACAGAGCGAATCTCCACTGTTTCAATAGCTGCATCTTCGATTAAACGAGCTGCGTCAATTGAAATTTCTTCGCCACCTGCAACGATTAATTCGTTGGTGATTGGATGGAATACATCATGAGCAGAAGTACGACCTTCAATTCTATCTGCTAATTGTTCAATTACATCTTCATTGTCTTTCAATGCACTTGTAGCAATGCCTCTTAATGTTCCGCAATCTTCTTCAGAGATCACCACATCTTGAGATACATCCACCAAACGACGTGTTAAGTAACCTGCATCCGCTGTCTTTAAGGCAGTATCCGCAAGACCCTTACGCGCACCGTGCGTAGAAATAAAGTAATCCAATACGTTCAATCCACCTTTAAAGTTAGATAAGATTGGATTTTCAATAACCTCAGATCCTGTGCTACCACTCTTACGAGGTTTTGCCATCAATCCACGAATACCTACTAACTGCTTAACCTGTGTTTTACTACCTCTTGCTCCAGAATCCAACATCATGTATACAGAGTTGAAACCTTGCTTATCGGTAGCCATCTCACGGATTAAAGTATCAGTGATACGTGTATCGACACGTCCCCAGATATCAATTACCTGGTTGTAACGCTCGTTATTCGTAATAAGACCCATGTTATAGTTTTCCCAAACTTCTTCTACTTCAACTTTCGCAGCTTCCAATAAAGCATGTCTAGTTTCAGGAACAACTAAGTCGTTCACGTTGAATGATAAACCTCCACGGAATGCCATTCTGAAACCTAATGTTTTAATGTCATCCAAGAATTTAGCTGTTGTAGGAACGTCAGTGATTTTAATGATATCACCAATGATATCTCTTAAACTTTTCTTAGTCAACAATTGATTTACGAATCCAACTGGTTTTGGAGTATGTTGGTTGAATAACACACGACCTACCGTTGTTTCAATTAATTTGTTTACTAATACACCACCTTCACGCACATTTGTTTTTACTCTAATGTTTGCGTGTAGATCGATTTTATTTTCGTTGTATGCAATGATTACTTCGTCTAAATTGTAGAAAGCTTTGCCCTCTCCTCTTACGACTAAGTCACCCATTGATTTTTTACCCTTTGTGATATAGTATAAACCTAACACCATGTCCTGAGAAGGAAGGGTGATTGGCGTACCATTCTGTGGGTTCAAGATATTGTGAGAAGACAACATCAACAACTGTGCTTCCAAGATCGCCGCGTGGCTTAATGGAACGTGCACCGCCATTTGGTCACCATCGAAATCGGCGTTGAAAGACGCGGTAACTAATGGGTGAAGTTGAATTGCTTTACCTTCTACCATTTTAGGTTGGAAAGACTGGATTGATAAACGGTGCAATGTTGGGGCACGGTTTAACATCACTGGATGTCCTTTCAATATGTTTTCTAAGATATCCCAAATCACAGCTTCTTTTTTGTCTACTAATTTCTTAGCTGACTTCACTGTTTTAACGATACCTCTTTCGATTAACTTACGAATAATAAATGGCTTAAACAATTCCGCAGCCATGTCCTTAGGCAATCCGCACTCGTGCATTTTCAATTCAGGTCCTACAACAATTACAGAACGTCCAGAATAATCCACACGCTTACCTAATAAGTTTTGACGGAAACGTCCTTGCTTACCTTTTAATACATCAGATAAAGATTTCAATGCACGTCCACCTTCTGCTTTAACGGCGTTAGATTTACGAGAGTTATCGAATAAAGAATCGATTGCCTCTTGTAACATACGCTTCTCGTTACGCAAGATTACTTCTGGTGCTTTGATCTCTAACAAACGCTTTAAACGATTGTTACGGATGATTACACGACGGTATAAATCATTCAAATCAGAAGACGCAAAACGGCCACCATCTAATGGCACCAATGGACGTAATTCTGGAGGAATAACTGGAATATATTTCATTACCATCCACTCTGG
>JBDKGO010000039.1:0-9769 GCA_039798125.1 Bacteroidota bacterium
CATGTAACAAAATCAATATAAATATGACTATAAAAAGTTTATTGACCCATTGATTGATTTTGATTTCATACAAATTTTTTCTTTCTTTTTTAATATGCAGTTTAATATATACAAATATTACTGAGCATATGATAAATGAAAAATAAAATACATAAAATACTTTATGGTAGATATTTTGAGGCCCTTGAACTTGTTTATTAAGAATAGATGGAAATAGATTTCCATTGATGAATAGAAGGCCAAAAAAGATAACAAAGATTACATCAATGATTATAACGATCCTTGGAATTTTATTGAATACTAGTAAATAAAATAAATTGATAAACAAGCCTGTGCCAAAAAACTTTGAAATCTCGTAATAATAATAAGGAATAGCATATCCCGTTAAATATAAATAATCCAAGAAACTTGACATTGTTATCCAAAACAACAGTACAAGCATGAAATACTTTAGAAAGCTAAATTTTTGATTGGCTTTTATTAGTTCTAATATCGAAAACAAACCCAAAAGCAAAATAGTAAAAGCAATAGTAGCATCCATATGATACAAACATATAATAAAATTAACTTATAACCTACTTAAATTTATTAAATGTATGATCATGATAAATTGATACCTGTCAATTTAAACTACATCTTCTTTGCGTCTTCCAAAAACTTAGCTAGTCCAATATCTGTTAATGGATGTTTCAATAATCCTAAGATAGAATCCAACGGACAAGTACAAACATCTGCACCAGCTTCTGCTGCTTTTACAATATGCAAAGCGTTGCGGATAGATGCGGCTAATATTTGGGTTTGGAAACCTTGTACATCATATATATGACGGATTTGACCAATCAAATCCATCCCATCCCAAGAACTATCGTCGATTCTTCCAATAAATGGAGAGACATAAGTTGCACCTGCTTTTGCAGCTAAGATGGCTTGACCTGCAGAAAATACCAATGTACAATTGGTACGAATACCATTGTCTGTAAACCATTTGATGGCTTTGATACCGTCTTTAATCATCGGTACTTTCACCACAATATTTTTATGAATAGCAGCTAATTTTTTTCCTTCTTCTACCATCGTTGCAAAATCTGTTGACAACACTTCCGCACTAATATCACCTTCTACTAATTCACAAATCGCTTTGTAGTGTGCAGCAATGGCTTCCTCTCCTTTTACACCCACTTGGGCCATCAAAGAAGGATTGGTGGTTACACCATCTAAGATGCCTAAATCATTGGCTTCTTTAATTTGTGCTAAATTTCCTGTGTCAATAAAAAATTTCATATGGTAGGTTTATAGTTATAAAAATAATGCCACTTAATCATATTATAAAATATAAAAAAGTGGCAGGCTACTCACATCGCACCGCTCAACCGCCTATCCTTGCTGTATTCCTACCCTGGGGAGGTTCAGCAGGAGCTGGTCGTGTAAGACCTGCCGGTGCGAAGGTAGTAAAATCAGATTGGTTTTCCTACCAATTTTGAATGGAATTCAGGCTGGAATACCCAATAATTTGGTCATACCTACTCCCAGGAGCCCTATAATATACAAAAATGGTATAGCTATTTTCGGTCTCCCAATGATCCCCTTCTGTCCACATAAAATCATGCATTGGATTAGGAGATTGGTCGGACCTAAGGATATAATTGTAACTATAATAACCCTGTTTTAAAGTGAGCCATTTTTCATACACTTTTTCTGAGCTATTCCATTGCATACGGGCATTGGTATCTAATACATTACCTGTAAGTGCTCCCGATAGATACAATGATTTCCCTTCATATGCGACCCCATTTTTGGGTAGATAAGTAAACAACACTTGGGCATAATCATTTTGATCATCTGAACGGATTAATTCAGTATTACTAATGATATATTGCCCATTCAAATCTCTAAATGTAAAATAAGGGATGGTCGCCCTAGACTGATCTGGTTTTAAAATGATCCTTGAACCATAACCTAGTTGTTGGATGGCAGCAATACGGTCTGTTTTGAACCTTAAATTTTGTAAATCAAGCCACCTAGATTCCTTGCCTGCAGGAAAAACAAAATCCCTGTCTGCATTATACTCCAATTGATTCCCTCTAATAAAACTTGGTGCATTTGAAATTAAAATGTCATTATACCTTGTATTTTGTAAGACAGCGACATGTAGTAATTCTGGTTGTTGCAGTTGGATTCTTTTAACATCCAATTGCATTTGTATTTTTTGATGCGACTTTGAAATGGTTTCATCAAAAGGCTCCTGAATACTTGCCGTGACAGGCACTTCCTGTTCAATTACAAAAAAACGTTTTGAAAATACTAGCTCATTCGGCCTGCCCTGTTTATACACTTTCATCAAATAATTGCCCGACTTAGTGGGTCTGCAAGCGCTTGTTGGAAATGTAAAACTATAGTGAAAATAGGCTTGTTGTGCGATAGACGAAATAGTATAGGCCCTGATATTATTTTGTGTAAGCCCTCTTGTATAATCAAATGGATTGAGTGCAACAGGCTTCCAATTGATGTCCATTAGTTCAATGGTATAATAATATTGTTTATAGTTTGCAGATAAGTCGTCGAACTGAATCAATAATTCGTCTTGCGTATTAAGCCCAATCACTGGTAAGGCCAATGGCTTCCCTTTAGGAAATATCAAAACAGACTGAATATTGGCATCCAATATTTTATCTACCTGCGCTATTATGGGCGAAGTCAAAAAAATCAAACAAATTAAAAGTATCCAGTTTTTCATACCGCTTGTTTACACCTACGAAACTAAGTTGAATGCGCTAATTATAAAGATAAAAAACTAGATTTGATTAAAATTAAGCGTTGAATACTGCACTAGAAATAGCCAAAAGAATCAGTTTTTACAAGCAAAAAAACTATACCCGATTTATAGTAAGACTATCTATCGCTGCGACTGCTATTAGTGTGGCTGCAATTTTATTGACTTTTTCTATTGTCAATGGCTTTCAGTCAACAGTAAGTGATAAATTATTCTCCTTCTGGGGACATCTTCAAATTAGCTCGGTCAGTGGTGCTAACCTGAGTGATGAGGCACAAGTAGCAAAAAAAATTAAGTCCATTCCAAACATCCAATCTGCTTCCGCGTTTTTGAATCAAACCATGGTACTTGCCAAGGAGATCGAGATTGAAGGATTGAATGCAAAAGGGATTGCTGATTATGCTAGTATCCCCAATTTGATTCAAGGCAGGGTCATTCAAAGCGATGGCCAATCATCTAGAAAAGAAATTGTACTTTCAAAAAACTTAGCTACCAAATTACATATTACCATTGGAGATCAAGTAAGACTTTATTTTTTTCAAAATAATCAAGTACAAGAAAGAAAGTTATCGGTCGTAGGATTATTTCATTCCGGAATCGAAGAATATGATTTAAAAAATGTATTTGTAGATATTCATTTATTGCAACAACTAATACAAGCTCCAAATGCAATCTCAGGCTATCAAATCAAAGTGAAGGATTTGAGTACAATAGCACAAACACAAATAGACGTTCAATCCAACCTCCCAGAAAATTGGGTTGCCACCGAAAGCAAAAACCTGTATCCTCAACTTTTTGATTGGATTCAAGTACAAAATATCAATAGGAATATCACTATAATCATAATGCTATTCATTGCTATTGTGAATCTGATAACTTGTTTATTGATTTTGTTATTGGAACGAGTACCGATGATAGGTAGTTTAAATGCAATGGGCGCAACGCATGCCATGATTCGAAAGGTATTTCTTTATCAGGCAAGTTTTATTGCATGTGCAGGTATTGGACTGGGTGTATTGATAGGTATTGGACTTTCAATCCTACAATTAAAATTTCAATGGATACAATTAGACGAATCCGCTTATTTAATTGATGTGCTGCCCATTCAGATTCAACCATTGCAAGTGATTGGTGTTATTGTTGGAACTGCCATCCTGTGTTACTTGTCATTTCTTTTACCCACCATTTGGATCAAAAAAATCAGTCCTGCTAAAGCAATTAGATTCGATTAATGTTGCCACTTGGCTAAGATAATTCCAGTTGCAACAGCTGCGTTTAAGGATTCTGCATTGCCATATTTTGGAATCGTAATTGGATCAGTAATCAAAGACAAAATGGGTGATCGAATCCCTTTTGATTCATTGCCAATTATTAATATTCCTTCTTTTGCTAATTCAGTTGTTTGAATTGACTTCCCTTCAAGTACTGCACCATAAATAGGCATTTTCGCGGACTGGATGAATTCAGGTAAATCTGCAACTACCACATCCACTCTTAAAATACTGCCCATGGTACTTTGCACTACTTTTGGATTATAACAACTTGCTGTATCTGCACTTACTACAATTTGGTCTAAACCAAACCAATCAGCCGTTCTAATAATTGTACCTAAATTTCCAGGATCTTGAATACCGTCTAAAATCAAAGTCATCTTACCCTTTAATTGGATGGGGCCTTTTATTTGTTTTTTCTCAACTAGTGCAATGACTTGATTGGATTTGTGTAATTGGGTTAATTTATCTAATTCAAAATCGGCTACCTCGGTGACATAATGTGGCTTATAGGGCTGAGATTCGATCCACTCTTTGGTGGCATAAGCTTGTCTAATTACAAAATTGGATGCCATCAGCTCCTCCATCATCTTTGGTCCTTCGATGATAAAAACAGATTCTTCTGCCCAATGTTTTTTATGGGCGAAAGATTGGATATATTTGAGCTCATTCTTATTGATCATGCACATGCATTTAGGGAAAGTTAAAATTATTCGATTCTCTTCAAGTTTGAGTCTATTCAGCCTTTTATTTTTGTTAAATAGCTGTGCAGATTTGAAAATGGCCATTGTGCATAATTATCCCAAGGAAAAGGCGTTTATTTACAACAACAAAATTATTGTTAAAGACGCTGCTTCAAAGCAGCAAGCCAAGGCCCTTTCTATTGCATTGGATAATTATTGGGATGACAGTATCAAAGTAAGTACAATTCGACAATATGGTATTTTTAATACCATCATCAATCCAAGAAGCTATCAGCCAGAAAGGATGACAAGGACCATACAATACATGTCCAATTTTTTAGCATCTGAAGGTTATTATCATCCTGTCATAACACCTATTATCACCACTGATACCGTTAAAAATGAGTGGAGAACAACAGTGACAATGCAAGTATCACTGAATAAAAAAACAATCATAGATACCGTCACCTTTCAGTTATCAGATCCGATTTTACAATCTATTGCAATAAAAAATAAAGAAGCTAGTTACTTAAAAAAAGGACAAGCTTTTTCTGACGAAGGCATCAATAACGAATTAGATAGATTGGTTGGGTTATTTAGAGCAAATGGATTTTATAATTTTACTAAAGAAAAAATATTTGCAGAAGTAGATACCATCGATGCGTCATTGATGGTATTACAACTTGATCCACTCAGTCAAATTACACAGATTACAGAAGCAAATGCAAAGAATGATCAAAATCCAAGTTGGAAAATTAGTATTCAATTAAGAAATCTATCAAAAGAAACCTCAAAACAATATCCCATTGGTCAACAGTTATTTTATAGCGATGTAGCGGTATTATCGAACCCAGACAGTATACTTATAAATGCACCATTGAAAAGAGATACACTCACCAATCTAGTACATCTTTATACCATTCCGAAATTTAAATCTTCTATTTTTAAAGAACAGGCCTTCATTCAAAACGGAAGTCTTTTTAATGAAACAAGTTATTACCAAACACTCAATAATATCAGTAGTCTTGGCACATGGCAACAGGTAGACGGAAGAACAACATTAGTGCATGATAGCGTATATCTTCATTATTTTTTAGTGCCCAATACAAGAAGAAGTGTCAACTTTGATGTAGAAGGCAGCAGAAATACTGCGCAGTTAGGATCAGGTAATTTATTAGGCTTATCTACCAACCTCACATACAAAGACAAGAACGTTCAACGAAAAGCAATTCCTGCTATCACTAGTCTAAGACTTGGTGTGGAATTGAATTTAAATAGCGGTGGTAATGTTACACAAACCTTATTAATGAATCTTGGTCAAACGTATAGCTTCCCTAATTTGATTATTCCATTTGTAAAAAAAGTAGCAAAGGCAAATCAAAATGTGAAAACCAACTTTTCTTTATACAGTGCTTACATGGATCGACTGGACTACTATCAATTAAAATCATTCACCACCAATTGGGGTTATGAGTGGAAAAAAAATAAAAATGGTAAGCAACAAGTCATCAATTACACCCCACTGAATATAGAACTTTACCAATTAAATAAGTTTTCTAAATTGGATAGCTTGTTGATCGCAAATCCTTTTTTGAGGTCTTCATTTAACGAGGGTAATATTGCGAGTCAAACCTTGAGTTATACCAATATTGGGGCTTCATCCAAAAATCCTCGCCAACAACAATATTTGAGACTAGGCATAGAAGAAGCTGGGGGTATATTTGGCATTTCAGAAAAATTGTACAATAACTTTTATCGTTATTTGAAATTGGAAGCAGAATATAGATCTACCTATAAATATGAACATTCAGAAATTGCATGGAGATTAATGGGTGGCTGGGGAAATAATTATAGTAACAATGCAAAGTTGAGTGGACAATTGCCTTTCTTCAAACAATTTACAGCCGGTGGGCCATATAGTATGCGTGCTTGGGGATTGAGACAACTAGGTTTAGGAAGTTCTACATTTTATGATACCAGTGCTTCAAGTCAAAATTTTGACCGCTTTGGAGACCTTCAATTAGAAGCCAATTTTGAATACCGTTTTACTTTATTACAAATTGGATCCTATAAATTCGGATCTGCCCTATTTACAGATATGGGTAATGTCTGGAATACAAGAGATTTAGGAAAAGACCTGAATGCAGGATTTAAATTAGACCGATTGTATAAAGATCTTGCTATTGCGGTTGGTACCGGACTTCGTATGGACTTTGAATATTTTATTATCAGAATCGACTATGCCTTAAAGATGAAAGACCCAACAAGATCCAATAATAATGGTTGGTTGAATTTGAGTGATATGAAATGGAATGAGATAAAACCCAATGGTCTTAAAGTGAATAACTACGCATGGCAATTTGGAATTGGATTACCCTTCTAATAAAGTATTGATTTCTTTTTCTAGCGTCTCCCATTGTATCGCATCTTCAACATTGAATGTTCCAATCTTAGTTCTTCTTAAACCGCTCATATAAGCGCCTACGCCAAGTGCTTGTCCAAAATCATGCACTAAGCTTCTTATATAAGTACCTGTTGAACATAGTACCCTGAATTCAACATTGGGTAAATCAATTTTTGTGATTTCAAATTCTTCGATGGTGATTTGTCTTGGATCTACTTTTACTTCGATCCCTTGACGTGCAGACTCATACAATCGCTTACCATCTTTTTTGATTGCAGAATGTTGTGGAGGCATTTGTAAAATAGTCCCAATGAATTGTTTTGTCGCATCCTGTATCGCTAATTCCGTAATCGTATCGATTGATTTAAAATTTTCAGGCTCCTGTTCTAAATCATAAGATGCTGTTGTGGCACCAAGCACTAAACTACCTGTGTATTCTTTTTGCATGCCCATGAATTCATTGATCTGCTTTGTAAACTTACCTGTACAAATAATTAATAACCCAGTTGCTAAAGGATCGAGTGTGCCTGCATGTCCAACTTTCATGATTTTTGTTAACCACCTCACTTTTTTGACCATGTCAAATGAAGTCCAATTCAATGGCTTATCAATCAACAACACCTTTCCTTCTAAAAAAGGAGTGAGTGCTGGAGGGATGGGCTTCTGTTTCATGTTACTTGTAACTTAAATACTAGTAAGCACGTGCAAATAAAACCCTTTGCACAGATGGTTTTCCTGTTAAAATACAAGTGCCCGTTTCTTGTGCATTGTTCAAAGGAATACAACGAATGGTTGCCTTGGTCATCTCCTTGATTTTATCTTCGGTTTCTGGCGTACCGTCCCAATGTGCCGAAACAAATCCCGCTTTAGTGTCAAGTGTTGCAATGAAATCATCCCAGCTATCCACTTTAGTGATGTGTTCGTCTCTATATTTTTTAGCACGATTGAATAAATTAGATTGAATATCTAATAACAATTGTGATACTGTTTCGGTAATACCATCCATCGACACGGTTGTTTTTTCTTTGGTATCACGACGTGCTATTTCAACTTGATTATTTTCTAAGTCGCGTGGACCTACGGCGATTCTTACAGGCACGCCTTTTAATTCGTATTCTGCAAATTTCCAACCTGGTCTTTGATTATCAGAGTCATCATATTTTACACGAATACCAGCCGCTTTAAAAGAGGCCACCATTGCATGTACTTTTTCATCTAATAATGCTTTCTGTTCATCGCCTTTATAAATGGGTACAACCACAACTTGCAAAGGTGCAATACGTGGAGGCAAAACCAACCCTTCGTCGTCACTATGTGTCATCACCAATCCTCCAATTAATCTGGTACTCACGCCCCAAGAGGTGGCCCATACATAATCTAAAGTATTGTTCTTATCACTAAATTTTACATCGAATGCTTTTGCAAAATTTTGTCCTAAGAAATGCGAAGTGCCCGCCTGTAATGCTTTACCATCCTGCATTAAAGCCTCTATGCAATAAGTGTCTTCTGCACCTGCGAATCTTTCGTTAGGCGTTTTCACACCTTTAATCACTGGCATGGCCATCCAATTTTCTGCAAAGTCTGCATACACGTCAAGCATTTTTACAGTTTCTGCAATTGCTTCTTCCTTCGTTGCATGCGCTGTATGCCCTTCCTGCCATAAAAATTCTGCCGTTCTTAAAAACAACCTTGTTCTCATTTCCCATCTTACCACATTGGCCCATTGGTTCACCAAAATTGGCAAATCACGGTAAGATTGAATCCATGTTTTATAGGTATT
This sequence comes from Bacteroidota bacterium, assembly GCA_039798125.1. Taxonomy (GTDB): domain Bacteria; phylum Bacteroidota; class Bacteroidia; order Chitinophagales; family Chitinophagaceae; genus Sediminibacterium. The sequence continues at coordinate 8,909 of JBDKGO010000039.1, forward strand.
CCAAATAATCGCTTCACTCGTTGGACGAACAATCAATTCCTCCTCTAGCTTCGCCTCTGGGTCTACCATCAACTTGCCTTTATTGTTAGGATCTGTTTTTAATCGATAATGGGTTACAATCGCACACTCTTTTGCAAAGCCTTCTGCGTTTTTTTCCTCTGCCTCAAATAATGATTTTGGCACAAACAAAGGGAAATAAGCATTTTCATGTCCTGTATCCTTGAACATTTTGTCTAATGTTGCTTGCATATTTTCCCATAAAGCATAACCATAAGGTTTAATCACCATACAGCCTCTTACCGCACTATAATCTGCAAGCGACCCTTTTAAAACGAGGTCATTATACCACTGTGAATAGTCCTGTGCTCTTGTTGTTAGTTCCTTTGCCATTTTCTAAAAATTCTTAACATTTTAAATTGTAACAAAACCGCTCCTAATAACGTTCTATGTTTTAAACTTTGTTACCTTTAGGATGTCAAATGTATGCTAAATCAGGGGCATATTAAAACCAAAAAATGAACAACATGAAAAAGCAACACAACCAATCCCTCATTGGGTTCAACGCCATCGTTCTTTTAATGGCTTGTAGTTTTTTCTTAACTAGCTGTACCAGCTTACAACAAACTACAACAGTAGCAACAGACGATCTATATTTCACGCCTTCTAAAGAGGCCGAAACAAGTACAAAAACAACTGCCAGAAATAATTCAGCCAATGCAGAAGCTTCAGAGGAAGCCGAATACCAAGATTATCAAAACTACCAGGACGACCGCTTTTTAAGATTAAAAGTGGCGAACAGAAACCGTTGGTCAACGATCGACGATTTTGGTTATTGGAACAACCCAAGATTCAATATGGGAT
>JBDKGO010000040.1:0-9723 GCA_039798125.1 Bacteroidota bacterium
TGGCTATTGAATGCCATAACTATTTAATAATGCTTTGTATTGTTCGCTATTTCTACGGCGAATACTTTCTTGTCCAACTAGGTCTTGAATTTTCATAAAACCATCAATGATCGCTTCTGGTCTTGGAGGACAGCCTGGCACATACACATCTACTGGAATTACTTGATCAATCCCTTGTAATACACTGTAAGTGTCAAAAATACCACCGCTAGACGCACAAGCACCTACTGCAATTACCCAACGTGGCTCTGCCATTTGGATATACACTTGTCTTAAGACCGGTGCCATTTTTTTTGCGATGGTACCCATCACCATCAACAAATCACATTGACGTGGAGAGAAGCCTACACGCTCTGAACCAAAACGAGATAAGTCATAGTGTGAAGCCATGGTCGCCATGAATTCAATACCACAACATGATGTTGCAAAAGGCAAAGGCCATAAAGAATTTTTACGCGCAAGGCCTACAACAGAACTTAATTGTGTTGCAAAAAAACCATCACCTGTTACACCATCAGGTGCTTTTCCCATTCCAATTGCATCTGCAATTTCGGCTTCTTTTGGATGTATGTTAAATCTTACTGGACGCATAATTTATGCATTATATTTTTTAAAATTAATCTTCCCATTTAAGTGCACCTTTCTTGATGATGTAGACAAAGCCTACCAAGAAAAATCCAACAAATAAAACCACTTCGAAAAATCCAGCCCAGCCTAAACTTTTAAAATTAACTGCGTATGGATAAAAGAAAATAACTTCAACATCAAACAAAACAAATAAGATCGCAACTAAAAAATATTTAATGGCCATTGGTGATCTTGCATCTCCATGAGATTCAATTCCACTCGCAAAATTTTCTAATTTGTCTGATGTTTTTCTTGCAGGTCCTACTAAGCTAGACACCAATATCATGATGGCTACAAAGCCAGCTGCAAACAATATTTGCAATACAATTGGTAAGTAATTGGCAGCACTATTCATTTATAAGTCATTTAGGTGCCGCAAAAATACGCAAAGGAACTTGTTTAAACTAAAAACTCCCCAATTATGGGGAGTTTTTAGCATCTTTTTTTTGAAGCCTAAAAAGGACAATAAAAAGGTAAATTAGTTATGATTTTGAGTTGGGGCATCCGGGGCAGGCTTTTGATTGCCTTGCATCTTTTTAATGATTTCCCAGTTTTTAACCAAGCTCTCTTTAATTTTTAAAGTTTGTGCTTCGGCAGGCATTAATTCCAATACTTTATCACACATGGCAATTGCTTTTTCTAGGTCTTTCAATTCATTGTAATAACCCATCATCACATAATAATTGTTCACCAAACCCTGTTTGTTTTTAACCGGATCTTTCAACAAAAATTCATTTTGCAGGGTTGCAGCTTGAAACTGGATACCCAAATTATTAGCCGTATCGAGCAATTTAGCGCCTTTTAAATTGAATGAATACCCATTTTGACGGTCAGGAAAAGCAGCAATGTATTGCTTTGCAATATCTGTTGTAAAAAGGCCATCTTTTGCATTCAAGGCAATGCTAGATAACTTGTAAAAATAGACTTCGTCTTTAATGGCTCTAAGGTTAAAATAACTCACATTCCACTTTAAAGCATCAACATACATATTTGCTTTTTCGTACATATCTGCACCAAGCTTGTAATATTTCATTCGATTTGCCTTCACCGTATCCGCAGCAATTGCTTTTTCTAGGATGCCTGCTACAACCGTTTCATTGCCTTTGAATTTAGACATCACTTTTACTGCAAGCTCATAATCCGAGTTCAATACCTGATCGGCTGGACTTTTATTGATAAATTGTTCGATATAATTTTTAGCCTGGATAGAGTCTCCTATACGGTCAAAGTTGTAGGCCAATAATACACCAATACGAGGTAAAGCCTCAACTCCAATAGTTGACTCTAATTCCTTCGATTTCGCTAAAGAAGCTTCATATTGTCCAGCACGGAATAAATAATCTGCATTAAAGATATCCAAAGCTGGGTCCTTGTCTGCGTTTAGCAAAAACAAATCAAGATTTGTTTTTGCAGTTTCTGTGTTCTTATCTGCATAATACTGATACAAGGCAAAATAAGTTGAAGGAAACTTAGGATCAACAGCCAATGACTTTTTAAAATATTCATCAAAAGACTCTACGTTGTTTTGTGATTGGTATACTTTACCGATTCTATAATAAGGATACGCACTTTGTGGGTCTCTGTTGATCGCTTCCAAAAAAGCAGTTACTGCTTCACCCCCATTTTCACCGCCCAATTTAAGGTAGTTAATACCTAAATTAACATACAAACTTGGCAACACTGGTGCGCCTTCATATGCAGAAATTGTTTCCTTTAATTTATCTATCGCATATTGATGATCGCCAACATTAGTAGGGATTTCAGAGTGTATATAACCAATTGCATTCACAATATCTTGACTTGGCTTGCCCTTGAATTTACCCTTTGTATTTAAAGTAGTTGTGATGGCAACTTCTAAGGTTTGCTTGATTGCATTGAGGTCAGCAGATGCACCCTCTTCCAATAATTGAATATGGGCAGTACCCACTAAAATCCATGCATTGTTGCCTAATTCAGTTGCTGCTTTTTGGTATAAGTCTTTTGCGGTTTGTACAATCGCTTTTGGAGGAACACCAGCACCATTTTGAGATAAAATCGATTGACCATACCAAAATATCGTTTCCGGGTCTTTTGCATTTTTCTCGTAGGCATCTTTAAAGAAAGCTAATGCAGATTTGTTCTTTTCATAACGCAACAATTTCAATCCCTCGTTTAATGGAGATACAGGCGTTTGTGCATTAACTCCAGTTAAAGCAAATGCGACTGCCATCATTAAGAAAACCAATTTTTTCATCACAGTGTTTTTTCTAATTTATAAATAATGCTCAGTTCAAAACCCAGATTTCGAGCATCCTATCGGGCTTCTACTATAAGAAAGCTAAAATATTAATTTTTTCGCAAGAAACCGCTTTAATTTTTAGTTAATTCTACTAAACCTTGTTAGCATTTAGGGCTATTCTAGCAAACTATTCCTTTTTTTAAAGCCCATTTTTGCTGGCACTAAAAAAGAACGCTTAAAAATCAACTGCCCTCTTTCTAAACTTAAAAAGTTTAAAAAACCCGTACCTAAGCCAGCAGCATTTTCTTTTAATATATAATAAATAGGTAAAGTAAGTGGATATTGCGCTTTGCTGATGGTGGCAGGTGAAGGTTTTGAAAAATACCCTTTTTCGATGCATTGTGTACATTCTACCAAGCCTAGTTTTACTTTTTTACGCAATTCGATTTGTGCTGGATCATATCCATCCCCAATCCAGTTCATCCCCACAAACCCAATGGCATCAGGATGTGTAGCGATATAGTCTATTACTTCTTTACTTCCATTTGCAGCAACAACATTTTTTCCAAAAGGAGCATCTTTTACTAAACTATCTTTTAAAAAACGAATGATGCCTGTTAAATTGTTGCCATCCATGACCACTTCTTTAGCTGATTTTCCACTCAATCTTTGTCTTAAAGTTGCTATACTAAAAATAGAATCCTTTGCTGATTTATGCACCAGAACAGCCACTGCATTGTATGCAAGGATGGCAAAATTTGGATTAAAACCAAGGCTTTTTTTATAGTCCACTTGTTCTTCCTTATTCAGACCTCTTGTAACAAAAATCATCCTGGTACTATCATTCGCTAAATCTTTGAAACATTCAATCTCCGATTTATAACTTACCTCAATCTTTGCCTTCGGATTGCTTTCCAAAAAAACTTTTAATTGTTCCTCCATAAATGGCTTAAAACTTGCCTCTACAGAAATACGAATGAGTCCTTCATTTGGGGATTCTAAAGTCTTTTCGGATGCATTCCTGCATGAAGCCAATAGTAGTATAAAAGTGAAGCCAATTAAAATGTTGCGCATAGTTCCTGTGTGTTGATTGGTCGCATTAATAATCTTGTTTAATCGCTCGAAAAAGCCTAAATCCGCCATAAACCAAGCACAAAGTGCCAAAAATGAGTCTAAAATCATTGTCGATATTCAAAACCATATCCATTTTAAGGTATTTGGCACCAAATAAGAGGCACCCAATTCCAAGAATCAATGTAGACATGGAGAAGTCATAAATACGTCTAAAGAAACGAAATGACCTTTCAGATTTTTCTCTTTCTTCCATATAGGGCAATTTTGAAAAAGCAATTTAAACAATTAACATGGTAACGATTTAAAAAATTATCTTTACAACCAAATTGAGTTCATGAGTAAACCTTCTTTACCACAAGGCACCAGAGATTTTAACGCGGCAACCGTTCAAAAAAGACAGTATATCTTCCAAACAATTAGGACGGTATTTGAACTATATGGATTCCAGCCACTGGAAACACCTGCGATGGAACAATTGGACACCTTGATGGGTAAGTACGGAGAAGAAGGAGATAAACTGATTTTTAAAATTTTAAATAACGGTTTAGATAACCCACAAAAAGCTACAGCAACGAATGAAGGGTTTCAAAAAATTTTAGAAGGTAAATCTAGCACGCAGATCACAGAAAGGGCATTAAGATACGATTTGACCATTCCTTTCGCTAGATATGTCGCCATGAACCATGGGTCACTAAGTTTCCCATTTAAACGTTACCAAATTCAACCAGTTTGGAGAGCAGATCGACCACAAAAAGGAAGGTATAGAGAGTTTTACCAATGTGATGCTGATATTGTTGGCTCTGACAGTTTATTAAATGAAGTAGAATTAACAGCCATTTACCTAACTGTGTTTAAGGAACTTCAACTAGATGTGGAGGTGAAAATAAATAATCGTAAAATTTTATTAGGCCTTGCCCAAGTTTGTGGTGGAGCCGATAAAATGATTGACTTAACAATTGCCATAGATAAATTAGATAAGATTGGCTGGGAAAAAGTTGCAGAGGAATTAGAGCGAAAAGGATTTACTGCAGCGCAACAAAAAACAATCCAAGCCTATTTGGAAATTACAGGAACCAATGCATCAAAATTAACACAACTGGGCCAGCTTTTAAATGGCAATGAAAATGCCGCAAAAGGAATTGAAGAAATACAATATGTTTTAGACTATCATGCACAAAGTGGATTGGCGAAAAATTTAGTAGCAGATTTTACTTTAGCTAGAGGTTTAAATTATTATACTGGATTAATTTTTGAAGTAAAAGCAATCGACGCAGCGATGGGCAGTATTGGTGGCGGTGGAAGGTACAATGACTTAACAAGTTTATTTGGCGTACCGAATGTACCTGGCGTGGGTATTAGCTTTGGCGTGGATCGTATCTATGATGTACTGGAGGAAAAAAATCTTTTTCCTGCATCAGTAGAGCAACATACCACTATTCTATTTTTTAATTTAGGGGAAGAGGAAGCAAAAGAAGCTTACCAATTAATGGCCGCACTAAGAGCCAAAAAAATTGCTTGTGAAATCTACCCAGACAAGAGTAAATTCGACAAGCAATTTAAATATGCCGAAAAGAAAGGCATCCCAAATATTATCATCATCGGATCCGATGAATTGAGTAAAAAAGAATGCACTCTTAAAAACTTAATCACTGGAACACAGCAAACAATTCCATTTGAAGCACTTGCAACTATGGAATTTTAAATGCGCTAGTAGTTTTGTTTCGCCCAATATTTAACGTAGAATTCATCTTCTTTTAACGCAACTGGACTTGCTTCTTTTCTACCCAAAAGTTCCATGCCTTGTACTAAAATACTAACTGACTCAACAGACTTGCCATCTTTTCTTTTAAAGATCACTAAGGCATCATAAGTTGCTAAATAAAAACTATCTACTCCTTTTTTCTCAAGCATTGTTGAACCCATAGCAGAATTGATTACCAAGCTAGAATCTTGAATAGTTACAGATACTTCGGCCACTGGACTTCCTTCCGCAAAAACATATTTTCCTAAATAATCATTTAATGGCCCTTGTTGTGCATTTACCGACAAGAAAGCACCCATCAAAATCATAGTAATAAAGCATAATTTTCTCATAATTGTAGATTTAAGTTTTAAGTTACCCAAATTACTATGTTTTAGTGAAAATTCCCATATAAAATGGCCATTTCGGGTAGAAATAGTTGAATGTTAACAGACTGATCAAGTATCTTTGCAACATGGAGCAAACAAGACCAAATATCAGGGCAGTAGAGGTCGCTGAGATTGAACGATTTATTGCAAAAATCGAAGAAAAGCCGTTTAGGGTAAAACAGATTGTAGAATGGTTATGGCAAAAACATGCACATAGCTTTGACGAAATGACCAATTTAAGCCTGGATCTACGTAAAAAACTAGTGGAGCACTTTAGTTTACCAGCACTATCAATTGATACCACTCAAATGAGTAGCGATGGCACTTTTAAAACAAGGTTCAGAACTTTCGACGATCATATGATTGAAGGCGTACTAATTCCAACCACTTTAAGAAAGACCGCATGTGTGTCTTCTCAGATTGGCTGTAGTCTTAGTTGTAAATTTTGCGCTACTGGTTATATGGAGCGAAGCAGGAATTTGAATTTCGACGAAATTTATGATCAAGTCGTGATGATCAAACAACAGGTAGAAAAAACCTATGATCAAAATTTATCCAATATTGTATTCATGGGTATGGGTGAGCCATTACTGAATTACAAGAATGTAATGAAGGCGATTGAAAAAATTACTTCACCAGATGGTCTAGGCATGAGCCCAAGACGTATCACCGTTTCTACTGCTGGTGTGGCAAAACAAATCAAGCAATTAGGAGACGATCAAGTGAAATTTAAATTAGCACTATCGCTTCATGCAGCCAATGATAAGAAGCGTAATGAAATTATGCCAATCAATGAGAGTAATAATATTGAATCATTAATTGAAGCATTAAACTATTTCTATAAGAAGACAGGTAACGAAATTACATTTGAATACATCTTATTCAAAGATTTCAATGATAGCGAAAAAGATGCGATGGAATTAGTTAAAATTTACAGACAAGTGCCTGCAGATTTAATCAACGTCATTGAATACAATGCCATTGATCGTTTTCCATTTGACAAACCTGATGAAGATGGATTTGAAACATTTGTAGAAATTTTACAAAAAAACAGAGTGAACGTTCGTATAAGAAGAAGTCGTGGTAAAGATATCGATGCGGCTTGTGGACAGTTAGCCAATAAAGACAATTAATACCGCCTCCCATGAAAGCGAAAAGATCCGACAACTTTGACAAGTTTGCCAATAAGAAAAAAGGAAGTGCAGTTAAAGAAGAATATAGACAAGAAAAAAAGCAGGCAAAAAAAGATGCAAGAGCTGCTGGTGAAGCTGCGCGTCAAAGAAAAAAAGATATTGAAAGAGGCATTGCTGTTGAACCACTAGGGAATAATAAAAAACCTGGCTTTGATAAAAAAAGAGGCTACGATAAAAAAGAATTTGTAACAGGTCCACCAAAATATGGTGCGTTACAAAAATCGGGTAGTCCAAGAGCGAATAAGCGTACACCTGCATCAATGGATCGTGCAGACGCAAAACGTTCAGCAAGTATTGGCAAAGTCACTGCCAATGAGGATATGCCTTACGAGCAAATGCCATTGAACAAATACATTGCACATGCTGGCACTTGCGGAAGAAGAGAAGCAGCAGAACTTGTTAAGTCTGGTCATATCACGGTGAACGGAGATACAGTTTTAGAGCCTGGTTATAAAGTACAATACAAAGATGTGGTAAGATTAAAGGGGAAAGTATTGCAGTTGCAAGTGACTCCTGTGTATATTTTATTGAACAAGCCAAAAGATTATATCTGCACGGCAAACGATCCAGAAGGCAGAAAAACTGTTTTAGATATTATTAAAAACGCGACCACGCAAAGAATGTTTCCCGTAGGTCGTTTGGATAGAAATACAACGGGTGTTTTAATTTTAACCAACGATGGTGATTTGGCACAAAAGCTAACCCATCCTTCTTATGAAATTAAAAAAATCTACGAGGTCACTTTAGACAAGCCGGTAACTAAGGCCGATATGGAATCTATTGCAGCAGGTGTTGAATTAGAAGATGGATTCATTGCAGCAGATGCAGTAAGTTATTTATCCAACACATCTAAAAATGTGATTGGTATAGAAATTCATAGTGGCAGAAACAGAATTGTAAGAAGAATATTCGAACACCTTGGATATGATGTGAGACATTTGGACAGGGTGATGTTCGCGAATTTAACTAAGAAGAATGTAGACCGAGGTAAATGGAGATTCTTAGCAGAAAAAGAAGTAAGAACTTTAAAATTCTTAAATAAGTCATTTACAAGAAAAGCAAGTAAGTAAGGGATGTTAGATATACTATTTGAGGATCAAGACATGATTGTCGTTAACAAGCCTGCTGGTGTATTAAGTATTCCAGACCGTTTTGGAAAAGAACTTTCCATTAAGTCCCTTTTACAAGATAAATATGGTACTATTTTTACCGTACATCGTTTAGATCAATCAACGAGTGGACTTATAATTTTTGCAAAAAATGCAGATGCGCATAAGGAACTAAGCCTTTTATTTGAAGGCAGAACGATTGAAAAAGAATACCTTGGCTTAGTGTTAGGTCGACCAGCACCCAATGGCAGCATTGACGGAAGCATTATGGAACATCCTGTTAAAAAGGGACAGATGTATATCCATGTAAAAGGAAAAAATGCTTTAACAACTTATGAAGTGGTGACCTATTATAAACACTACGCCTTAGTCTCATTTCAAATTCATACTGGAAGGACCCATCAAATTAGGGTGCATGCAAAACATATTGGACATCCAATCATTGCAGATGAAATTTATGGTGATGGCGTTAAATTATTACTCTCTAGTATTAAGAAAAAGAATTTTAAATTAAGCAAATCCGAAGAAGAAGAAAAACCACTACTTGCTAGACACGCCTTGCATGCACATAGTTTAAAACTTATTTTTAAAGAAAAAGCATTTGCTTTTGAAGCGCCGCTTCCTAAAGATTTAGCGGCGACTATTAAGCAATTAGACAAGTGGAATCGCTAAATCCAATAAACCATCGGGCAATGCCACATGCACTTGCCTTTTTGCATGGTCTACCCCTTTAAGACTCTCTTCATGCAAAGGAATATAGGTTTCGTTGCCTTGGTATAAAATCGTCACCATTAACTGATGTGGCTGCTCAATGACTTCTTGCACCTTACCCAATTCTTTACCATTTTCAACCACCATATATCCAAGTAAGGAAAGTGGCGAATTTTTATCTACCAGCAATTGGAACTCAGCTTCTGGTAGCCATACTTTTTTCCCAATCAAAATACCACAAGCTTCTCTTGTTGTGATTCCTTCGACTTGTAAGTGGGTTAAATTTTCGGTTTTAGCGGATGCGGACTGAATAAAATATGGAATAAAACTGGCTGCATTTTTTTCTATAAAAATAGCGTCAATGCCTTTAAAGTGTATGGGCTTCCCCAAAGCATGCTCTAAAATCAGATGACCACTTAGACCATGTGCTGCAACAATTTTTCCTATGTGGATATATTCACTCATACACGAATTTAGTAAATGATTGGACGATAAAAAAAACCTCCCGAAATTCGGGAGGTTAAATACTATTGAATCTTAAATAAATTTTAGATTTCTTTAGGTTATTCTGCAGCTGGTGTTTCTTCAGCAGCCGCTTCTGCAGCTGGTGCTTCAACTTCTGCAGCTGGTGCTTCTTCAGCAACAACTTCTGCAGGTGCTT
>JBDKGO010000041.1:0-17398 GCA_039798125.1 Bacteroidota bacterium
TTTGTCCGATTACTATATAGTTATTGTAGCAGGCCTGTTTGGTACCAAGTACCCCGGAAGTGATTCGAGCTGGACTCAAAAGGAGTATGAATACGCCATAGAAAAAGGAGTTCCAGTAGCAAGTCAACCATAATTGAATAGGTTGCTATAAAAAAGGCGCTTCGTTTGAAGCGCCTTTATTATTAGTTCAACATGGTCAATAATGCTGTCACAACTTGGTCAATTTCGGTTATGGTATTTTGTTTGGAGAAAGAAAAACGGACGGTCACAATCTCTGAACCTTTATTGAGTGCATTGATAACATGTGATCCTTGTTGTGCACCACTAGAACAAGCGCTTCCTCCACTTGCACAAACATGATGCATATCTAAATTAAATAAGATCATTTCTGTTTTTTCATTTTTTGGAAAATTAACGCTCAATAAATTATATAAGCTTCTTCCAAATGGGTCGCCATTAAAACTGACATGAGGTATTTTTTCAACCAACTGATCGTGTAAGTATTGCTTTAAAGATTGGATATAAGCACGATCTTCTTGGTATTTTTCGGTAGCCAATTCGAGTGCTTTTGCAAAACCAACAATGCCGTATAAGTTCTCTGTTCCAGCACGCATATTACGCTCTTGAGATCCTCCATGCACCAATGGGCTGATCTTCACATTTTCATTGATGTATAAAATACCAACACCCTTAGGACCGTGGAATTTATGTCCAGCACCAGTGATAAAATCAACAGGTAGTTGACTTAATTCAAATGGAAAATGACCTACAGTCTGAACGGTATCGCTATGAAAATAAGCATGGTGTTGTTTGCAAAGTTGACCTACAGCTACCATGTCAATCATGTTCCCAATTTCATTATTGGCATGCATGATGGTGACGATTGTCTTTTCGGTTGAAGCTGCAAGTAGTGATGCTAAATGGTCCATATCAAGATGGCCATTTGGTAAAATTTGAACAAAGCTTAATTGTAGGTTATGCAATTTTGCCAAATGCGTTACCGTATGTAAAGTAGCATGGTGTTCTATCGGAGAACTAATGATATGCTTGCAACCTAAATCGTTGATGGCAGCATTTAAAACCGTATTGCTACTTTCTGTACCTCCACTCGTAAAAAATATTTCAGCAGGCTTGGCACCTAAGTTTTTTGCCACAGATTTTCTTGCTTGTTCAATGGCCAATCTTGTTTCTCTGCCATAGCTATAAATAGAGGAAGGATTGCCAAATTTTTCGGTTAAATAAGGCATCATTGCTTCTAGTACTTCAGGCGCAAGTGGGGTCGTCGCCGCATTGTCAAAATAGATTCTCTGCATGATTGCTAAATTATTGAATTTTATGGATCAGCTGAATAATTTTATCCGCTAATGCATCAGCTCCTGCTTGTGTTTTTGCTTCAGTATAAATGCGCATAATTGGTTCTGTATTACTTGATCTTAAATGCACCCATTCATTTTCAAAGTCTATCTTCAATCCATCCACATCGTTCATTGGGTAAGCAGCAAATTCTTTTTTCAATTGTTCAAATATCCTTGATAATGAAAGGTTCGCATTCAGGTCCATCTTTTTCTTGCTCATATAATAAGCAGGGTAACTAGCTCTTAAATTGGAACAGGTTTTTTCTGATTTTGCAAGATGCGATAAGAACAATGCAATGCCAATTAAAGCATCTCTACCATAATGTAAATCTGGCACAATGATACCGCCATTACCTTCTCCGCCAATCACTGCTTTTTCGGCCTTCATTTTAGTCACCACATTCACTTCGCCAACAGCACTCGCAAAATAAGTGCAGCCATGTTGTTCAGTAACATCTCTTAAAGCCCTAGTAGAGGAGAGGTTACTCACTGTGGCACCTTTAGTATATTGTAAAATATAATCCGCAACAGCTACTAAGGTATATTCTTCGCCAAATAAATTTCCATCCTCACTCACAAAACATAAACGATCTACATCTGGATCTACTGCGATACCTAGATGTGCTTTTTCATTTACAACGGTTGTACAAAGTTCAGTTAAGTGTTCCTTAAGTGGCTCTGGATTATGTGCAAAATCTCCAGTCATTTCGGCATTCAATACAAGCACATCCTCTACACCAATTGCTTTTAATAGAGCAGGCACGGTAAATGCACCAGAACTATTGATAGCATCCACAACGACTTTAAAGCCTGCTTTCTTTATGGCATAAATATCGACCAATGGATGTTCCAATATGGCTTGAATATGTTTAGATAAACTATTATCATCACCAATTAGTTCGCCCATCGCATCCACAGGGGCGTACACAAAATCTTCTTGTTCTGCTAAAGCTAAGATGGTTTTACCTTCTTCTCCACTCACAAACTCACCCTTTTCATTTAATAATTTAAGCGCATTCCATTCTTTTGGATTGTGACTTGCTGTCAATATAATACCACCATCTGCATTTTCAAATACGACAGCCATTTCTACAGTCGGGGTTGTACTTAATCCTAAATGCACCACATCAATCCCAAGTGCCAATAAACTTTGTTCCACCAGTGCTTCTACCATTAAGCCACTCATTCTACCATCACGACCAACAATCACTTTCTTTTTACCAGCAGATTTTCTGATCAACCAGGTACCATATGCGGATGCAAATTTTACAATATCGATTGGGGTTAGGTTATCGTTTGGGCGACCACCAATGGTGCCTCTAAAACCTGAAATGCTCTTAATTAATGACATAGCTAAATATTAAAATAAATCGGTATGCAAATTTACTTTAAATTTTTCCACTTCCTTGTATCTTTACCGCATGGGGCTAAGTATTTTTCAACAAATTAAGGACATCGACCAGGCATTGTTTTACCAAATCAATGGGGTATGGCATCATCCTATATTAGATACTATGCTGCCTTGGACCAGGCATTCCAATAATTGGATTCCTTTGTATATTGGACTAATTGGCTGGTTGATCTATCAAATTGGTTGGAAAACTTTGAAATGGCTTTTGTTTGCATTGATCAATGTAGGTCTGACAGACCAAATAAGTAGTAGTGTCTTTAAGCCATTTTTTCATCGTTTAAGACCTTGTAACGATCCTGCATTCATAGGCAAAACCAGACTTTTATTAGACCATTGTTCTGGTGGATTTAGTTTTACTTCCTCCCATGCTGCAAATCATTTTGGTTTAGCGATATTTATTTTTATGACATGGGGTATCACGCAACAACGTTATACAAAATTCTTTTTTGTTTGGGCATGCATCATTGCTTTTGCGCAAATATATGTTGGGGTGCATTATCCGTTGGATATTATAGGTGGCGCCATCATAGGATTGGTTTCGGGATTTGCGATGGCAAAGGTTTATTTAAAATTGGAAGGTCCAATGCTATTTAAACAAGCTTATAGGGACTAAGTCTCCAATATAATCAAAATTAAAAATGAATAAAAATACATTCTGGCTTTTACTCACTGCATTATTAGGTGTACAATTGGTTGGTGTATTTTGTATTCCATTAATGGATATCGATGCTTCACAATATGCGTCTATTAGTAGAGAGATGTTAGAGCGTAATAGCTTTCTTCAAATTTATGACCTTGGTAAAGATTATTTAGACAAACCCCCAATGCTTTTCTGGTTGTCTGCCTTGTCTATGAAAATATTTGGCATTTATGATTGGGCATATAGGTTGCCTTCATTTATTTTTTTGATCTTAGCATTGTATGCTACATTTAAATTTGCTCAATTAAAGTACAATCAAAGGGTCGCACATCTAGCAGTCTTAATTTTAGCTAGCTGTCAAGCTTTTTTCTTAATTGCGCATGATGTAAGAACGGATACAATGTTGATGGGATGGGTGGCATTGAGTATATGGTTGATTGCAAAATGGGCATCCTCTAATAAATGGTCAGATTTTATTTGGGCCATGGTGGCGATTGCTGGGGGCATGATGACCAAGGGGCCTATTGCGCTTGTTGTGCCGGTTCTGGCTTTTGCACCACAATGGTTTTTTGAAAAAAAATGGGCTTATTTTTTCAAGCCAATTTATTTATTAGGCATATTGATCATTGGCGTTTTATTGATACCCATGAGTTGGGGATTGTACCAACAATATGATTTGCATCCAGGTAAATTAATTAACAATATACCAATACAATCAGGGTTGAGGTTTTATTATTGGACCCAAAGTTTTGGCAGGTATACAGGGGAAAATTTTTACCATGAAATGAGTTATCCAACCTTCCTTTTGGAGAATATGCTTTGGAGTTTTTTACCTTGGATTTTTGTTTTTATCTGGGCCTTTATAGCAAAGGGGATTGCAATAATTAAAGAAGGATTATTTAATGTACAAAAAGAACGAATTAGTTTTTTTGGATTTTTATTGACCTATCTAGTGTTATCCAGAAGCCAAGCCCAATTACCGCATTATATTTTTGTAGTGTTCCCATTGGCTGCGGTATTAACTGCTGCACATTTTTCTGCTTTGTTAGAACAAGCCGATCGCTTACATAAATGGATTAAATGGTTTTTTGGTTTCCATCTTTTTATTTTTATGGTTTTGTTGGTTGCGATGGGATTGATTAGCAATATTCCTTTTGGAAAAATGGGTTTATTGGGTCTTTTCATTCTTTTTGGCACTTTCATTATCATGATAAAAATTGGCTTCAGTCGCCAAAACTTAATCCAAAGATGGATCTACATGAGCTTGGTCTTAATGATTGGGCTAAACTTAATTTTAAATAGTTTCTTTTATCCTCATTTACTACAATACCAGTGGGGCAATGCACTGGTTCAGCAAGCAAAGACAAATCAATGGGATATCAAAAAAGCGGCATTATATAAAATCCCTAATAGCAATGCATTTCATTATTATGGGCAACATGTTTTCCCAGTCGTGCAAGACAGCAGTGCTTTAAAAGAAGGACAATGGATCGTGGCAGATAGCATACCCGCTAAAGCGTTGCTACAAGATTTTCCTAACTCAAATATCTTGTATCATGGTTACAGATTCCATATCACTTTATTGACTTTGGAATTTTTAAATCCAGCCACAAGGTACAAGGAATTAACGCCTTATGTATTGATGGAATTGAAAAAGTAGGTCTTAAAAATTAAACTGGGTTGTATTTTTTGGTGTTGCCAACTCGTAGCTTTTTCTGACACCACCCACTGTGGTATGTAGAATATTAATTTGATTTGGGTCTATTCCAAATAAGATTTCACAAAAAACATTCAATTGTTTCACCTGCTTCACTTCTTTGATTTCAAAATAGCTCCAAGTACTTTCTTTCTGAATTTCATAACCAATAAAGTCCATCTTGTATTTTACACCACCTGACTGTAGTGCTAATTTTTTTTGCATGTATAAATTGATATACTTGTTGGCTTGCTCTTTTTGATTTGCTTGGCTCAAATCCAGTTTAACATTGAATTCTTTTTGAATCATCTTTTCTAAGTCGTCAGTATAAGTGCGTGCACTAATTTCAATGGTGGCTTCTTTTGCATTGTGCTCAATTTCTACTACCGAAATATAAAAAGGGTGCAATGCAGTCAGCATCCATACCATCCAATGTTTCAAACCAATCCAAGCCATAGTAGTTTATTTTGTGGTTACAAAGGTCTTCATTAATTTAACACCAGAAAAATTCATTTATGGACGAGCTGTTTTTGTATTTAAGACTTGGTTTTAAACACATCATTGATTTAGGCGGGGTAGATCATATTTTATTTGTTTTGGCATTGACCCTGCGTTATGTTTGGACAGATTGGAAAAAGATCTTGATTTTAGTGACTGCTTTTACCATTGGCCACTCCTTAACGCTTGCCTTAAGCACCCTTTCTGTGTTAGATATTCCTGTGAATTGGATTGAGTTCCTCATTCCAGTGACCATTTTGATCACTGCGGTATCCAATTTTTGGGTGAGGGATTTTGAATTTAAACAAGGCTTTTCGGCCCATTATGGGTTAGCGCTATTTTTTGGCCTGATTCATGGTTTAGGGTTTAGTAATTACCTCAAAAGCCTCTTGGGGAAGGAGGATTCCTTGTTAGGGCCCTTATTTTCATTCAATATTGGCCTTGAAATAGGTCAAATTTTGATTGTGATGGTGATATTGGCCTTGTCTTATGGATTGACAGCACAGCTGAAAATTCCTAGAAAAATGTATATGCGGTATGGTTCTATCTTAGCGATATGCTTATCTTTACGTATGATCATAGATCGATTTGGATCTCTTTAAACCTCGAAAAAGAAACAACAATGAAGAAATTATTGTCATTCGGAATCATGTTCTTGACTGTCTTGACAGTTGTAGCACAAGATATCCGCAACAACCCTGGTTCTAACCATGGAAACAAGTTTGAACAATTGGGTACTATTTTACCAACGCCAAATGAATACAGAACGGCGAGTGGTGCTCCAGGTCCAAAGTATTGGCAACAAAGAGCCGATTACGACATTAAAGCAACTTTAGACGAAAAGAATTTGATGTTACATGGTGCCGAGACCATTACTTATTTCAACAATTCTCCTGATGTGTTAACGTATATCTGGTTGCAATTGGATGAGAACGAGCATAGCACCACAAAAAATGCTGGCTACCCTGATGGAAGTTCATTAGGAAGAGGCATGAGCCCTGCAATGATTGATAATTTAGAAGAAGCAAAAAGCGATAATGGTTTGGGTGTGAATATTTTAAAAATCACAGATCTATTAGGTGCTAAATTAAAATACACGGTGAACAAAACGATGATGCGTGTTGAATTGCCAACAGCATTGAAGCCTGGTCAAAAATTTGCTTTTAAAGTAGATTGGAATTATAAAATTACAGATAGAATGACAGTAGGTGGTAGAGGTGGATTTGAATTCTTCCCAGAAGATGGCAACCACTTATTCACCATGGCTCAATGGTATCCACGTTTAGCTGTGTATTCTGATTTCCAAGGTTGGCAACACCACCAGTTTACTGGAAGAGGTGAGTTTGCTTTGACTTTTGGTAATTATAAAGTGGCTATCACTGTTCCTAGCGACCACGTTGTAATGGCGACTGGTGCTTGTCAAAACTATGCGGCTGTATTGAGCCCAGCTCAGTTGGCTAGATGGAATAAAGCACAAACTTCTGCTGAACCAGTTGAAGTGGTGACTTTAGAAGAAGCTAAAAAAGCAGAAAAAACAAAAGCAACGACTCAAAAAACTTGGGTGTTCAATGCAGAAAATGTACGTGACTTTGCTTTTGGATCAAGCCGTAAATTTATCTGGGATGCTTTGGCTGCAAATGTAGAAGGTAAGAAAGTTATGTGTATGAGTGCTTATGGAAAAGAAGCGTATGGTTTATACCGTCCTTTCTCTTCTAAAGCGGTAGCACATACCATTAAAACCTATTCTAAGTTTACGATCCCTTATCCATATCCTGTAGCACAAAGTATTGAAGCATCTAACGGTATGGAATATCCAATGATTTGTTTCAATTATGGCCGTACCGAAAAAGATGGCACCTACACAGAAGCCACTAAGAATGGTATGTTAGGTGTAATCATCCACGAAGTAGGTCATAACTTCTTCCCAATGATTGTGAATAGCGATGAGCGTCAATGGTCTTGGATGGATGAAGGTTTAAATACCTATGTTGAATACTTGACAGAAGAATTATATGACAATAAATTCCCAAGTCGTCGTGGTCCTGCTTTCGCAATTGCAGATTATATGAAATTGCCAAAGGATCAATTAGAGCCAATCATGACCAATAGCGAGAACATTATTCAGTTTGGTCCAAACGCGTATGCGAAGCCAGCAACTGGTTTGAATATTTTACGTGAAACAATTATGGGTCGTGACTTATTTGATTATGCATTTAAAGAATATTCAAGAAGATGGGCATTTAAACACCCAACACCTGCAGATTTATTTAGAACAATCGAAGATGCAAGTGCAGAAGATTTAGATTGGTTCTGGAGAGGTTGGTTCTACAGCATCGATCCAGTAGATATTGCGATTGATACAGTGAAACATGCGGTGTATGATCCATCTATTGCAGTACCTGCAGCAAGAACAATGGGACCAAGAGGTTTATCTAAGCCAGAAGTGAATAGCTTTGAAGACATTTCAAAAATCAGAAATAGAAACGATAAGTCTATTGTATTTTTAACAGATGTAGATACCACTTTACGTGATTTCTATTGGAGATATGACAGAGGTTTAGAGCCTTATGATTCAGTGACTAAACAACCAGCAATGGCCATGCCTGCAGCTGAAGCTTTAACAGATGCTGAGAAAGCAAAATATGCAAGTGCTAATTTGTATGAAGTAAGCTTCTTAAACAAAGGTGGATTGGTAATGCCAATTATCCTTGAATTTACTTTTGAAGATGGTACTAAAGAAACACAACGTTTACCAGCACAAATCTGGAGAAAGAATGAGAACAAAGTTACTAAAGTGTTCTTGACTAGCAAGAAAGCGGTATCTATTCTATTAGATCCAATGCGTGAAACTGCAGATATCGATGAGAGCAATAACAAATGGCCAAATGTATCAGCGCCAAGCAAGTTTGCTTTATTCAAGTCTAAAGGATTTACGAGAGGTCAATCTATTGGATTGTCTCCGATGGCTGCAAGTCAAAACAAAAAATAAGTTGATTTATTTCAAAGTAAAAAGCCGCTTCGAAATCGAAGCGGCTTTTTTATGGGGTATACTATTAGGAATAAATTTTTCGTCTGAAATAATTCCTGTCAAATAAAATTATCGTGCACTAAGTATGTGCCGCAGCTTTGTAGTTTTTCCATTTGGTGATGGCGGCTTCCATATCCGAAGGTAATGGGCTATCAAAGCGCATCATCTCCTCGGTGCTTGGATGAATAAATCCAAGGGTAGCAGCATGCAATGCACATCTAGGACAAGCATCAAAACAATTGTCTACAAATTGTTTGTACTTGGTATAAATAGTCCCTTTTAAAATTCGATCTCCACCGTATTCTTGGTCATTGAATAAAGTATGTCCAATATGTTTCATGTGCACACGAATCTGATGTGTTCTACCCGTTTCCAATACACAAGATACAAGGGTGGTATAATTATAACGTTCAATCACTTTGTAATGGGTGATGGCATGTTTTCCAACTTCTCCTTCAGGATAGGCGTCAAACATTTTACGGAAGGTTTTATGTCTAGCGATGTGGGCATTCACTGTGCCTTCATCTTCTTCCATATTCCCCCAAACCAAGGCAATATATTTTCTTTCAACCGTATGGTTAAAAAATTGTTTTGCTAAATGACTAGCAGCTTCGGGTGTTTTTGCTAGTACAATTAAGCCCGTGGTATTTTTATCAATACGATGCACCAAGCCAAATCTTGGAAGGATCTCCTCATTTAAATTTGGATTTTGTTGCAATAAATGAAATGCTACACCATTGAGTAAAGTACCTGTATAATTTCCAATGCCGGGGTGTACCACCATATTGGATGGCTTATTGATCACCATGATGGCATCATCTTCATACACAATATCCAAATCCATTTCCTCTGGCTTCAATTCGGTGTAATCTGGGTTGACATAGCTCATATACACCACTTCGTCTCCTGGACGGGTGCGGTAATTGCTCTTAACCACTTTGCCATTCACAGTTAGAAATCCACCCTCAATGCCATTCTGTAATTTGCTTCTAGTTAAGCCCAGGTTCTTGACCCTTATCTACGATATAGGTCAGTTTTTCATAGACATCTTCGCTTTCTATTTGTAGCTCTTCGGTTGACATGATGCAAAAGTAAGTTATTGCCGCTTAGTTTGTAACTTTGTTCTATGCGCCAACAAGTAATTTTTGAAGATTTAGGAATACGATCTTACCAGCCCACTTGGGATTACCAAGAACAGCGTTTAAAAGAAGCTGTTGCGCTAAAGACCGAAGCGAGAACCCAAGGCAAGGACGCATCTGAGGCGGCAACTGATCATCGTTTAATATTGGTAGAACATCCACCTGTTTTTACATTGGGTAAAAATGGTAACAGGTCCAATGTATTGGTCTCTGATGAACAATTGAAAGTATTAGGTATTGAGTATTATCATATCAACAGAGGGGGAGATATCACCTATCATGGTTTACAGCAAGTGGTTGGGTATCCAATTATTGACTTAGACAAATTTAAGCCAGACTTAGGTTGGTATTTAAGAAGCTTAGAGGAAGTGATTATCCAAGTGCTTGCTGAGTATGGATTAAAAGGCGAAAGAAGTGCAGGAGAAACAGGGGTTTGGTTAGACCCGCAGGATCCTTTTGTAGCAAGAAAAATTTGTGCGATGGGCATTAAATGTAGTCGATGGATTACGATGCATGGTTTTGCATTGAATGTGAATACTGACCTGTCTCATTTTGAATTTATTGTTCCTTGTGGTATACAAGGAAAGACGGTGACTTCTTTGGAAAAAGAATTAGGAAGGAAGGTTGATTACGAGGAAGTGAAGCAAAAAATAAAATTCCATTTCGAATCTATCTTTGATTGCGAATTAGTTTAAGAGAATTTCAAAGTGCCATCGGGTAAAGATCGATTTCCTTGCAAACCACCACTATGTATGACTAAAATGGCTGCGTCTTTTTCAAAATAATTTGCTTTGATCAAATGTTCTACACCAAATAATAATTTACTAGTATACACAATATCAGTTGGTATTTTTTCTGCATCCCAAAGCCTGTTCATAAAATCAAACATCATGGGATTTGTTTTAGCATAGCCCCCTTGATGAAATTGATGCAATAAAGTATAAGGTCTATTTTTATCTTCTAACAATGCGTTGATTTCAGTATCGATACTGCCTTCGTTTTTTAAAACAGGGATACCAATGATTGTTTGATGAGGATCTGCCGCATTGATGATTCCAGCAAGCATGGTGCCCGTGCCAACAGCACAAATGATATAGTCGTAATGACTTGTATCTTGCGATGTCAAAATGGTGGCAGCACCTCTTGCGCCAATGATTCCATAACCACCTTCGTCTATGAAATAACAATCAGCATTCATTTCACTTGATTGTAAAATTGTTGCTTTTATAGATTGAAAATCGGTCCTTCCTAAATAAACCAATTTCATTCCATAGGCCTTTGCTTCTTTTAAACTTGGCGTCATGGGTTCATCTTCATTCGTTCTAATATAGCCAATACTTTTTAGTCCAGCTTCTTTAGCTGTATAGGCTAATGCCACAAGATGGTTAGAATAGGGTCCACCAAAACTGGCCACTGTCGAAACCCGATTTTGGATTGCTGATTCAATATAATATCTAAGCTTATAGAATTTATTCCCACTTACTATTGGATGCAATAGGTCCAGCCTCAATAAATCCACCTTTTGTGAATGACTTAAGGAAGGAACGTATTGTATAGGAGGCTTTGTATGCAAAATTTTATATTTAAGATAAATCAACTAATTTTGACGACCTTAATGGATTGTGAAAATACAATTAAATCAAGAAAAATGAGTGCACCAACATTAGTGATATTAGCAGCTGGAATGGCAAGTAGATATGGCAGCATGAAACAAACCGAAGGATTTGGTCCAAGCGGAGAAACAATCATGGAGTATTCGATTTATGATGCCATTAGAGCGGGTTTTGGCAAAGTGGTATTCATCATTAGAGCAGACTTTGCAGAAGCTTTTAAATCGGTATTAGAACCAAAATTAAAAGGCAAGATTGAGATTGCGTATGTTTTCCAATCCTTAGATCAATATACAGAAGGCTTTTCTATTCCTCAAGAAAGAACCAAGCCTTGGGGTACAGCGCACGCATTATTATGTACAAAGGGGGTGGTGAACGAACCATTTGCAGTAATCAATGCAGACGATTATTATGGACAGGAAGCGTTTGTAGAAGCCTATACTTTTTTAACAACAACATGTTCTGAAAAAGAATATTGTATACTGGGTTATGAACTTTCAAATACATTAAGTGAAAACGGCACAGTGAGCAGGGGCGTATGTAGTTTAGACGCGGCTGGATATTTAACTACCATCAACGAGCGAACTAAAATTTACAGAAAAGAAGGCGCTGGTATTGTGTTTGAAGAAGATGGCATTGAAACACCACTGCAAGAAGATACAAGAGTGAGTATGAACTTTATGTGTTTTGCACCAGGCTTTATTGATTTGTGTGCATCTGAATTCAAACTATTTTTAGAAAAAGAAGGACAAGCATTAAAATCTGAATTTTATATTCCTTTTGTAGCAGGCAGATTCAAAGCATTGAACTTAGGCGCTGTGAAAGTAATTCCTACAAATGCAAAATGGTTTGGTGTAACTTATAAAGAAGATGCGCCAGGAGTGAAAGCGAGTATTGATGCATTGGTGGATGCGAAAGTATATCCTACGAACCTTTGGAATAATTCATAATTACTTTCTCATAAAACTTTCTCGTAAGACCTTCTTGTATTTTGTTTTTGTAAAACTGTCTTAACTTAGTTAAAAGCACGAACGCTATAGATGTAGTTCTTAAAGTTGTTGATCTGTGCTTTTCGATTCTTAGAGCCTTTTACTTTTTGCTTATTCAATTTAACATGAAGGTCTTTGGTTAATTCATTTTCCTCTAATGTTTGAACCAAATCAAATAATTTATCAGACTTAATAGCAAAAGCAACGCCTTCGGCAAGTTTTTGTCTACTGCTCATGATACCAATCAATTCGTTCTTCTCATTGAAAACAGGGGCGCCAGAATAACCAGGGTTAGCACTAATCTGAATTTGATAGGTATTACTATCCCCGTTGTATCCAGTTTGAGCACTTAAGTAGCCTTTGCCGTATACAATATCATTGTCATTTCTTGGAAAGCCTAGCGTGAAAATATCTTCCCCTAAATCACTTGATTTTTTACGAATGGTGAATGGTAAAGCTTTTGCTTGTTTGTAATCTTCGTCTTCGATTTTCAATAAAGCTAAATCCGAATTTTTATCACTGTATACAATGGTGGCCTTGAATTCTTGTCCTAAACTATTTACAACAATCGCACCTTCTCCTTTTAATACATGCGCATTGGTAATGACAAAACCTTTGGTATCAATTAAAAAGCCAGAACCTCCACTCACTAATTTTGCATTCTCTGGTACCTTAGTTTTTACTTCGTTCAATAAATGGCCTTGTACCTTTTGATTTTGTTCAATTTTTTCAACCGCCTTGCTTAATTCTAAAATTTGATTCCCATTAATTGTAGGAAAAAAGAAAAGCATCATAGCAGATGTAAACAATGCAATAAATCCACCCACAGAAGCTGCAATGGCAGTGACTTTCTTATACTTTGTCCAAAGTTGAATCACTTTTGATGAAGTAGATTGTGCTATTTCAGGTGCCCAAGTACCTGCATCCAATAATTGATTGAATACTTGTTTATTTAATTTTGAGAAATTTTTACGATTTACATAAATATCCATTTCCCTTAAGAACATCGCATGCTCAATCACCATCTGGTCAATCTCAGGGGTAGCTTTACGCATAGCCTCAAATTGAGTGCGCTCTTCAACAGACATGTCGCCTGTCAAATATCGTTCTATCGCTTCCTGTAATTGAATGTCGTCCATATGGTTATTCTCCTATATTGTATTGCGCAAAAAAGAGTTTCTTTAAGCGCATTAAACATTTATATTTTTGGTTCTTAGCATTGTCTGCATTGGTATATCCAAACTGACTTGCTAGTTCCTGCATTCCTTTCTTATTTAAATAATACCCTTCTAACAAACTTTTACATGGTTCACCGAGACTATTTAAGGCACGGTCCATGATCGCAAAAGCGGCATCTTTTTTCTCAAACTGATCCAAATCTTCTTGGACCGAGATCGTTTCTTCTTGCGAACTGAGCGGGGCACTATATTTCCCCATTTGTTGTAGCCTTTTTAACCAAAGGTTTTTACAGATAGAGAATAAATAGGTTTTAATTTGACAGGAAAGGGTAAAATGTTCTAATTGTACTTTTTCGTACAAAGTGATCATTGCTTCCTGAAAAATATCCCTAGCGTCGTCAAAAGAGCCATTGTTATTGGTAACAAAGTGCTGAATCATGCTAAAATGACTTTTATAGAGGGTTTCCACCGCCTTGGAGTCATTTTCTGCTAACCCTTTTAAAAGGGCTTGTTCGTTGAGTTCAGCTTTCAAGAGATTAATACGATTAGGGTACAAAAGTAACCCAACTAGGCTAAAAATGGCTTCTTTTTAAATATTTTACAAAAACCAGGTTACCTTTTATCAGATGGCGTATTAAGAGTATCATTTAAACATTAAACTCATTCTAATGAAAAAAGTATTCGCAATCTTCGCTATCGCTGCTTTAACTGCATGTGGTGGTGCTTCTACTGAAGCTACAACTGATTCTGCTGCTGCAACTGTTGATACAGCTGTAGTTGCTGTTGATTCTGCTGCTGTTGCAACTGATTCAACTGCTACTGATTCTGCTGCTACTAAAGGCACTATGTTTCATAGTGCCTTTTTTTGTACGAATACTTGTTAGTAAAATGTAAAAAACTTTGTTGTTTTAGGCTATTTTAGGGACTTTTAGCCTATCTTTGTTCCACGATGAAAGCAAATAGCAACTGGTTTTACTTTTTCTTTTATTTCTACTTTAACCAAAGTAGCCGGGTAGTATTTGTAAAAGCATAAACGAAATAACTAAATATACCATCCCGGCTCAAACAGCCGGGATTTTTTATTAAATAAATAGGATCAATAACAAGGATAGATAGAAGGATGCAAAAAAAAGTGACGATACAAGGATACGAGGGCAGTTTTCACCAAGTGGCTGCTAGACAGTTTTTTGGTAAAGACGTAGATGTGATCCCATGCGCCACTTTTAGAGATGTGGTTCGAATTGGGGAAGATGCGAAACAGTCCGATGGTGCAGTAATGGCAATGGAAAACTCTATCGCAGGAAGTATCCTTCCTAACTATAATTTGTTGCAAAAAAGCAAATTACAAGTGATTGGGGAAGTGTACTTGTCCATTAGTCAAAACCTATTGGTGTATCCTGGTGTAAAATTGGAAGACATTAAAGAAGTGCATAGTCATCCAATGGCCATCCTTCAGTGTTTGGATTATTTGGAAAACCAAGATTGGAAATTAGTGGAGACAGAGGATACTGCATTGAGTGCAAAACAAGTGCGTCAACATAAAAGCAAACATATTGCTGCAATTGCTAGTAAGTTGGCAGCGCAATTATTTGACTTAGATGTGATCACGCCAGATATCCATACATTAAAAAACAATATCACACGTTTTTTAATCATGGTGCCTGCAAAGCAAAAAATAGAGATAGCCGATGCTGATAAAGCCTCTATCTATTTTCAAACAGACCACTCAAAAGGGATTTTATCCAAGGTACTGGCTAAGATAGCGCAGGGCGGAGCGAACTTAAGCAAACTACAAAGTATGCCAATACCAGGCAGTACTTTCAAATATGGTTTTTATGCAGACATTGAGTTTGAGCAAAAAAAACAATTGGATAAATTATTGGTGGATTTAAAATCCATGACCAATAGTTTCAAATTATTTGGATTGTACAAAAAAGGTAAAGTTGTAAAAGGATAAGTATGAATTGGACGGTAGCAAAAAGATTGGAAGGGATTGGAGAATATTATTTTTCAACCAAATTGCGCGAAGTTGACGAACTCAACAAAGCAGGCAAGCAAATTATCAATTTAGGTATTGGTAGTCCCGACTTGCCACCCCATCCAGATGTGGTTAAAACTTTGCAAGAAGAAGCAAGCAAAGACAACCAACATGCTTACCAATCATATAAAGGTGTTCCGGCTTTAAGAGAAGCCATCGCCAATTGGTATCAAAAATATTTCAAAGTAGAAGGCATCAATCCTGCTTCAGAAATATTACCACTATTAGGAAGTAAAGAAGGGATCATGCATATCTGCATGACCTATTTAAATGAAGGAGATCAGGTGTTAATCCCTAATCCTGGTTATCCTACTTATACAAGTGCAGTTAAATTAGCGGGTGGCACTCCGCTTTATTATGAGCTAACTGCCGAAAACAGTTGGGCGCCTGACTTTGAAAATTTAGAAAAATCAGATTTATCAAAGGTCAAGTTGATGTGGGTAAACTATCCACATATGCCAACAGGACAAAGTCCAACCAAAGCGCTTTTTGAGCAATTGGTTGCCTTTGGGAAGAAGCATCAAATATTGATTTGTCATGACAATCCTTATGCGTTTATCTTAAACAATCAACCCGAAAGTTTATTGTCTGTAGAAGGTGCAAAAGAGGTGGTGATCGAATTGAACTCTCTGAGTAAAAGCCAAAACATGGCAGGGTGGAGAGTCGGCATGTTAATTGCTGCCGAAGACAGAATCAATGAAATACTTAGGTTTAAATCCAACATGGACAGTGGTATGTTTTTACCAGTCCAACTAGCAGCTGCAAAAGCATTAAGCCTAGACGAGGGTTGGTATGAATCCGTGAATAAAATATATACAGCACGTCGCGAAAAAGTATTCGAATTATTAGATGTTTTAAAATGTGCTTATTCAAAACAACAAGTTGGAATGTTTGTTTGGGCAAAAATTCCAGCCACATTCAAAGACGGTTATGCGTTAAGTGATAAAGTGCTTTATGAAGCCAATGTATTTATCACACCAGGAGGTATTTTTGGTACTGCTGGAAACGATTATATCCGTGTGAGTTTGTGTGGGTCTTTAGAAAAATTTAGTGAAGCAATTAAAAGAATTGAAGCATGCGTTTAACAGTGATTGGTATTGGATTAATTGGTGGCTCTATCGCCATGACCCTAAAGCAAAAAGGCTTTGTGGAGCATGTCATTGGAGTGGACAATAATCCTTTGCACCAAGATCAAGCATTGCAATTGGGTATTGTAGATGAGATGATGACTTTGGAAGAAGCCATTGTTCGATCCGATCTGATTGTAATTGCAACGCCTGTCAACATTGCAGAAAAATTACTTCCCACTATTTTAAATTTAATTGACAAGCAGGTTGTATTTGATGTAGGGTCTACTAAGGAAAGTATTGTACAAATCGCGAACGTACATTCTAAGAAAGGAAGATTCGTTCCGACCCACCCAATGTGGGGAACTGAATTTAGTGGTCCAGAAGCGGCTCAACAAGATGCATTTAAGGAAAAGGCAACTGTGATTTGTAATAAAGAACAAATTGACCAAGATGCTTTGACTTTAGTAGAGCAAGTGTATGAGCAATTAGGGATGCATATATTATACATGGATGCAATGAAGCACGACATCCATGTGGCTTATGTTAGCCATATATCGCATATTACTTCTTTTGCATTGGCGAATACCGTGTTAGAGAAGGAGAAAGAGTCCGATGCTATTTTTGAATTAGCGAGTGGTGGTTTTGAAAGCACAGTGCGTTTGGCAAAGTCCAATGCTGCAATGTGGGTTCCCATCTTTATGCAGAATAAGGAAAATGTGTTGGATGTGCTAAATGAGCATATTAGT
>JBDKGO010000042.1:0-12525 GCA_039798125.1 Bacteroidota bacterium
GTTTAGAGTATAAACCTATCAAATAAATATTTTTTTTAAATTAAACTAGTTTAAGAAATAGGAAAGGAGCCAAATATATTAAACTAGTTTAATAAGCTTATTTAGTTTTCAGGATTGGACTTAGGACTTTAAATTTTCCATCAATTGCCTGCTCATCGTAATTTAGGCCAAGAATATGCGCCACCAAAGGATATACATGTACGTTTTCAAAACCATCAATCGTTAGTCCTTTTTTAAATGCAGGTCCCCATGCCATAAAGCTTGCCCTCATATCCACTTCCTTATTATCAAATCCATGTTTACCTGGAGTTGGTTTTCTTGTTCCAAGATTGAACACTTGATGTATTGTTTTAGGTACCAAAATAAGATCACCTAAACGGTTAAATCGATCATCCGATTTTTTATAATGCCAATGGGCGGGGGTTTCATCTAATTTATAAGTAGTGAAACGATTGTCTTTTTTTAAAGCCTGATAAGTCGCTTCAACCTTACTTGTATCTTTTGCATACAAATGCAACAATGCATCACTCCAAGGCACATTAAAATCATTTTTATTAACTGCTGCAGGTAATCCAATCGTATTATCCACATCCACCGTTGTCATACCATGATCTGAAACAAATACATAATTGATTGGTAAGTTCAAAGGGGCTAAAGCTGCTTGCAATGCATTGATACTGCTATCCACAAACTGCACCGATTTTTTTACAATTGGATTTTCTGGTCCATATGTATGTGCATCATGGTCTACATCTGGAAAATAAAAAGTGATCATGTGTGGACGTCTATCTTCTGGAAGCATCAACCAATTTTTGACCGCTTGAATCCTTGTACCAATATTTGTTTTTTCATTATAGATATAATGATAGGTCGGTTTAATGCCTTGAATATCCGCTTCTGAAGCGACCCAATAAAAGGAAGCAGATAACATTTTTTGTTGTTCTGCTAAAACCCATAAAGGCGTTCCGCCATACCATTTTCCTTCGGATACCATTTTCTTATTGGCCATGCTATATTGAAGACCAGTTGGAACATCAATGTAAGTGTTATCAACCAAACCATGGTGCGAAGGATATAAACCAGTCACGATGGTATAATGGTTAGGGAAAGTGACTGAAGGATAAGAGGGTTGCATGTATTTTGCTCGAACCCCATTTTGACTGATGGTTTGTAAAAAGCTAGCCTCATATTTTTCTGTAAAGTCAGCCCTGAATCCATCCGCTGAAATCAAAATCACATAGGGTTTTTGATATTGACTAGGATCGTTTTTAGTCAATGGATTAATTTGTTCTGTGGTGTCTTGGGCAAACAAGGCGCCTGCCACAAATATTTGCAATACAATTAATCTTAGGCCACAAAAAAACTTGAATATATTTTTCATCGTATATGATTATGAATTATCTAGTTGAAATTTTTTGATGGATCAAAATACTTAATTGAACACTAATTACAGCAACAAACATGCCTCCTCCCAAATCTATAGGAAAATGTTGTCCTAAATACACCCTTGAATACGCACAGATGAATGCGTATATAATTCCAATAGCGAAAGTCCATTTTGTAGGAAATAAATAAACAGTCAACAAGAATAAGGTAAAAGCAGTCGCAGTATGACCTGATGGGAAACTATTCCAAGAATGCATCACCACCCCAGGTACAGAATGTATTTCATCTAAAGGTATGCCGCTTGCTATTGGTCTACTTATTTTATCCCAGATAAAATTTTTAGGAATTTGCGTAATGAGCGTGGATAGTAAAAAATTAAGGATAATTAATTTAAAGTCTTTTTTAAACAAAATAACTACAAATGATAAGTAGGGAATCCAAACCCATCCCTCAGCACCCAATGTAGCCCATTTAAAAAATTGATCCATGAAAGCACCTCCATCTGTATTAAAAAACAGAAACACAGGAATCCTGCCCAAATAAGCGCTTGTTGCAATAAGCAAAAGACCACCCAAAATGGTTAAATTTCTTGCCCTTTGATACAAATTTGATGCTTGATCCAACATGGTTAAAATAACTTTAGCTCAGGCAAATTTACAAATGTTTAAGCCTCATGTCAACTAATTATAGGAATGGTTGTTATAACTTTACGCCACCCAATGAGCAAAATCAACGACCATATAGAAGTAATCGGTGCTAGAGAGCACAATTTGAAGAATTTTGATCTTTCTATTCCCAAAAATCAGTTGGTAGTGTTCACAGGTGTGAGTGGAAGTGGAAAATCTTCACTTGCATTTGATACTATCTACAATGAAGGGCAACGTCGATACATGGAGAGCTTTAGCGCCTATGCAAGACAATTTATGGGGGACATGGAGCGTCCAGATGTGGATCAAATTACGGGCTTATCTCCAGTGATTGCAATTGAGCAAAAAACCACCAATAAAAATCCGAGGTCTACCGTAGGAACAGTGACAGAATTATATGATTTCCTACGTTTATTGTATGCACGTGCAGGTAAAGCGTATAGTTATGAGACGGGCAAACCAATGGTGCAGTTCTCAGAAGCCGAAATCATTCAGGATATTCAAAAAAAGTTCAAGGATAAAAAAATCAATCTATTAGCACCAGTTGTAAGAGGTAGGAAAGGGCATTATAGAGAATTGTTCGAAGAGATCAGAAAAAAAGGTTTCGTAAAAGCGAGAGTGGATGGAGAGATCATTGAATTAAGACCAAAATTTCAAGTAGACCGTTATAAAATTCATGATATTGAAATTGTGGTAGATCGTATCCCTGTGAACGACGCTATGAAAACAAGACTAGCAGATAGTGTGCAGCAGAGTTTAAAAATGGGTAAGGATTTATTATTTGTGTTAGAAGAGGGTAAAGAAAAAATTGTGCAGTATTCAAAACAATTGATGTGTATTGAAACTGGTTTAAGTTATGAGACCCCTTCTCCTAATAGTTTTTCTTTTAACTCACCATATGGAGCATGTCCTAATTGTAAAGGTTTAGGAAATGTGTATGCAATTGATATGAGTTTGCTTTTGCCAGATCATTCCTTAAGTATCAATGGAGGCGCGATTCACCCATTGGGCGAAGCAAGAGAAGCCAGTGTGTTTAACCAGATAAAAACATTCGCCAGAAAGCATAAAATTAGTTTAGACAAAGCACTTAAAGATTTAACTAAAGAGCAGTTGAATTTAATTTTATTTGGCGATAAAAATATTTCATCGAGTTTGGATATGGATTTAAACGATGAAAACATTCCCAATGAATATACGGGTAGTTACGAAGGGATTGTGCCTATGATGAAAAGATGGTTTACATCCTCTCAAAGCACAGACAATTTAAAGGCATGGGTGGAATCTTATATGGAGCTAAATACTTGTCCCACATGCAATGGCGCAAGGTTAAAAAAAGAAAGTCTTTGGTTTAAGGTAAATGAATTGAATATTGCGGCTTTGAATGAAATGCATTTAAATGATTTGCAACAATGGTTTTTAGACCTGCCAAAAAAATTAGATAAAAAGGATACACAAATAGCGACGGGTATTTTAAAAGAAATCAATGATCGTATTGAATTTTTGATGAATGTGGGATTGTCTTATTTGTCTTTAAGTAGGCCTTCTAAATCATTGAGTGGTGGAGAGTCACAACGTATCCGTTTAGCGACTCAAATTGGTTCTCAATTACAAGGTATCACCTATATTTTAGATGAGCCTTCCATTGGTTTACATCAAAGAGACAACCAGCGTTTAATTGTGGCGCTCAAACAATTAAGAGATATTGGCAATACAGTCTTGGTGGTAGAACATGATAAGGATATTATGATGGCTTCTGACTATTTAGTGGATATTGGTCCTAGGGCGGGTATTCATGGAGGTCATGTAGTTGCCGCAGGTACACCAGCTTCTTTTTTGAAATTAAAATCGGACACTGCGTTGTATTTAGCAGGTAAAAAATCAATCGCTGTTCCCACAGAACGCAGAAAAGGCAATGGACTATCTATTGAAATTAAAGGTGCTACTGGAAACACTTTAAAGAAAGTGAATGCAAGTTTTCCTTTAGGTACTTTAACATTGGTGACGGGTGTGAGCGGATCGGGTAAGTCGACTTTGATCAATGAAACATTATATCCAATTTTATCACAATATTGTTATCATAGTAAGACCAAGCCAATGCCTTATGCATCGGTTACTGGATTAGAACATATTGATAAAGTCATAGAGATTGACCAATCTCCAATTGGAAGAACACCAAGAAGCAATCCTGCCACTTATTGCGGATTCTTTACTGATATTAGAACTTTATTTGCGGCAGTGCCAGAAGCCAAGATCAGAGGTTATCAAGCAGGTCGTTTTTCTTTCAATGTAAAAGGTGGAAGATGTGAAGTTTGTGAAGGTGGAGGTATGCGTGTGATCGAAATGAATTTCTTGCCAGATGTGTATGTGCATTGTGAAAAATGTGCGGGCAAAAGATACAATAGAGAGACTTTGGAGATTAGGTACAAAGGAAAATCTATCAGTGATGTGTTAAACATGACGGTAGAGGAAGCTTGTGAATTTTTCCAAGCCGTACCTTTTATTTATAGAAAAGTAAAAGTGTTACAAGAAGTAGGATTAGGTTATATCACTTTGGGACAATCAGCTGTGACATTGAGTGGAGGAGAAGCACAAAGAATTAAATTAGCCACAGAGTTAGGTAAAAAAGATACGGGTAAAACCTTTTATATTTTAGATGAGCCAACCACTGGCTTACATTTTCAAGACATTCAATTGTTAATTGGCGTATTAAATCGTTTGGTGGACAGGGGCAATACAGTTTTAGTGATTGAACACAATATGGATGTGATTAAAATGGCGGATCATATCATTGACATGGGGCCAGAAGGTGGAGCTGCTGGTGGCGTAGTGCAATTTGTGGGGACGCCAGAACAAATGATTAAAAAATCAAAAACGCATACGGCTAAATTCTTAGCCATCGAAATGCAGTAGTCTTAATAATTACTTAATTAAGAAAGTAAATCTAGTGATGGCTTAGGTGAGATTAATCTTATTTTCTGATCATTGGAATATGCTCAATGGCATCTTCGTAATACATCTCTCCTGCTTGTTCCCAACCTAGTTCTCCGTAAAATCTTTTAAGGTATAATTGCGCGCCAATTTTAATTGGGTGTTTGCCAAA
Source organism: Bacteroidota bacterium (assembly GCA_039798125.1). GTDB lineage: Bacteria > Bacteroidota > Bacteroidia > Chitinophagales > Chitinophagaceae > Sediminibacterium. The sequence continues at coordinate 5,134 of JBDKGO010000042.1, forward strand.
TAATCTTTCACATTCAGCAATGGAATATTGCATGAGTGCTTTACCAGCACCAATCCCTCTATGTCTAGGTGATCCTACCACGCGACCAATGCTTTGGTAACCTGGGTAGCTTTGGTCTACATTAAATAATCGGGTAGTGGCAATGAGTTCGCCATTCAGCCATCCCATGGTATGGTAAGCAATTTGGTCATTATTATCCATGTCTAAAAAGACACAGTTTTGTTCTACTACAAATACCTCGGACCTAAGTCTTAAGATGGCGTAAAGTTCATCCACATTGAGTTCTGAGAAATGCTTGGTGCTCCATTCTATGGTTGTATTCATTGACATAGGAACAAATTTAAGGTTTTGATCAAACTCTTTGTGCATATTCGCCACAATCCCAATATATTTTTGCAATTTTGCTCAAATTATAACCCTCCATGAGCAAAAAAGTAGCCATTATAGGTGCCGGTCCAGCAGGTTTAACTGCTGCTTATTTATTAGGCAAAGCGGCACAAGATGTCATTGTATTTGAGAAAGATCCAACTTATGTGGGAGGCATTTCCCGAACTGAATCTTATAAAGGATATCATTTTGATATTGGCGGTCACCGTTTTTTTTCAAAATCAAAAGAGGTAGAAGATTTTTGGACAGAGATTTTATCGGATGAATTATTAGAGCGTCCAAGAAGTTCAAGAATATTTTATAATAAAAAGTTTTTCTCTTATCCACTAGCAGCTTTTGAAGCCTTATTAAAATTAGGCATCTTTGAAAGCTTTTTATGTGTGATGAGTTATTTGAAAGCAAAATTATTTCCAATTAAAGATCCTCAAAACTTTGAAGACTGGGTGACCAATCAATTTGGAAAACGTTTGTTCAATATCTTCTTTAAAACCTATACCGAAAAAGTATGGGGGATACCTTGTAAAGAAATTTCTGCAGACTGGGCAGCACAGCGTATTAAAGGATTGTCTTTGAGCAGTGCAGTTTGGAATGCTTTATTTAAACCATCTGGGAAAAAAAGCAAGGGGGATGTGATTAAAACCTTAATTGATTCTTTCCGCTATCCAAAACGTGGACCAGGCATGATGTGGGAGGAATGTGTAGTAAAGAGTAAAGCATTGGGTGTAAAAATTGAAATGAATACAGGGGTTAATAAAATTGAAAAAACTGGGGATACATGGAATGTGCATACAAGCAATGGTGCTGTATTAGAAGGCTTTGATTATGTCTTATCTTCTGCCCCAATGCGTGAATTGATTCCTGCAGTAGCGCCTGCATTTAGCGCACCTGTATTGCATGCGGCTAGCCAATTAAAATATAGAGACTTCTTAACCGTTGTATTAATTTGCAAAGACCAAGACGCATTTAGTGATAACTGGATTTATATTCATGAGCCAAATGTGAAAGTGGGCCGTATTCAAAACTTTAAATCTTGGAGTCCATACATGGTACCAGATCCAGAAATGGCATGTTATGGTTTAGAGTATTTCTGTTTTGAAGGTGATGGCTTATGGACAAGTAGCAATGAGGAATTAATTGCACTGGGTACCAAAGAGATTGATCAAATTGGATTGACAAAACCTTCTGCAGTGGTAGATGGTTATGTTGTAAGACAACCAAAAGCTTATCCTGTATACGACCATGAATACAAGGATCATTTAAATTTAATTCGTGAAGCATTAAAGCAATATAAAGGATTGTATTTAGTAGGCCGTAATGGAATGCATAAATACAACAACCAAGACCATAGTATGATGACGGCAATGTTAGCTGCTAAAAATATCATTGCAGGTAAAGAATTATTTGATCTATGGGATGTGAATGAAGATGCAGAATACCACGAGGGGGGAGATAGAGGTGCTGCTTCAGGCATTGTTGGTCGCGCGGTACCAGAGAAAATTACAAATTAAATAAACGATAGGTCGAAAACCCATCTAACAGTAAAAAATAAAGGCTCCTAATTGGAGCCTTTTTTTTTAAAAAGTCTTTTGATTGTTTATTCAAAAAGGTAATCGTACTCCTTGACTAATTTTAAAGTCATACGAATATGTAAGATCCCAACTGCGCCAATGACAAATAGGAAATAAGCTGCAACACGCAAGGTCTTCAGTACAAATTGGCTATTCATTTCGGGCGGTAAGCCAGATTGTTGTGCTAAAAATTCATCAATAAATTTAGTTAGAATAACATCGCTTGAAAGCAAGATGCTCACTGCATTCAAAAAAATCAAACAAAACATCAACAAGCTTACATAAGCATTGACTTTGATCCAGTCTTTTAATTTAGTCGTTTGAATTTGTTCTCTTTCAATACCTAATTTTAAAAATTTGAAACTAGTGAAACTATAAATCACAATGCAAGCCATTGCAAACACTAGGATCAATGCACTTGGATTGGCCAAAGCAGATATCACCAATATGCTATCCATAAAACCAAAAAACAAGGCAATAGGAATAAGGATGTAAGACAATACTAGGTATAATTTCGAAGGTTGTTGCATGAGACTACTTTAAATTAAGTTTGATATGCAATTCTTCAAATTGTTTGTCATCGATACTGCTTGGGGCATCTAACATTACATCACGTCCGCTATTGTTTTTAGGGAAAGCAATAAAGTCTCTAATACTTTCACTGCCACCTAATAAAGCACATAGACGATCAAATCCAAACGCAATACCACCATGTGGCGGTGCGCCGTATTCAAAAGCACCTAATAAGAAGCCAAACTTATGTTGCGCTTCTTCTTGGGACATGCCTAATGCGGCAAACATTTTTTCTTGTAAAGCTCTTTGGAATATACGAATTGATCCTCCGCCTATTTCATTGCCATTTAAAACCATATCATAAGCATTGGCTTTAATACCTGCATATGGATGTTCTAAATATTTTGCAGCGTCTTTAATTTCTGGTGCATTGTTGATCATAATATCAATATGATCTGGCTTAGGAGAAGTGAATGGATGGTGTCTGGCGACCCAACGGTTACCTTCTTCGTCATATTCAAATAATGGGAAATCCATTACCCATAATAATTTAAATTCATCTTCTTTTCTAAAGCCTAGTTGTTTGCCTAATGCAAGTCTTAATTCACTAATGGCTTTACGAGTTCTTTCCTCTGCACCTGCAAGGATCAATATTAAATCACCTGCTTTTGCGTTGGCTGCTGCAGCGATGGCTTTTAATTTTTCTTCTGAATAAAATTTATCTACACTACTCTTAAATGTACCATCAGCATTACATTTAATGAATACCATGCCTTTCATGCCTATCTGAGGACGTTTCACCCACTCGGTTAAATCATCTGTTTGTTTACGGGTAAACTCACTACAGCCTGGTGCAGCAATGGCTACCACTGTTTCTGCTTCGTCAAATACTTTAAAATCAACACCATTGATCAATGCTGCATGATCTGCTTTATCAGAGAATACATGTGCTGGCTTCTTTAAATTACAAACCTCCATGCCAAAACGAATATCCGGTTTGTCATTTCCATAATGCCACATCGCATCTTCCCAAGTCATGCGTTGAACAGCTTCGGTGTAATCAATATTTTTAACGTCTTTGAATATGCTCTTAATTAACCCTTCGAACATATTTAAAATATCTTCTTGTTCTACAAAACTCATCTCACAGTCAATCTGTGTAAATTCTGGTTGACGATCGGCTCTTAAATCCTCATCTGAGGAGACTGGGGTAGGGCATAAAATTCTCCTGGATTCATTCTGCTAGGCACCACAAAATCACGCGCACCCTCTGGGGTAGACTTGATTAAAAATGGGGTTTCAATATCCATGAATCCTTTTTCATGTAAATAGTTTCTTGTCGCACGATTCACACTATACCTTAATTCAATATTCTTTTTAACAGCGTTTCTTCTTAAATCCAAGAAACGGTATTTCATTCTAATATCATCTCCACCATCCGTATCATCTTGAATTGTGAATGGAGGCACAATCGATGCATTTAATATTTTAAACTCAGTCACTTCAATTTCAATTTCACCAGTTGGGATATTGGCATTTTTACTTGAGCGCTCAATCACTTTACCTTTTGCTTGTAAAACAAACTCACGACCAAGTGGTTGTGCATCCAATTGCGCTTGTAATGCTTCCCCTAATAAAAGCTGTGTAATACCATAACGATCTCTAAGGTCCACAAAAGTGATGGCCCCGAATTTACGAATGGTTTGTACCCAACCTGCAAGGGTGACTTCCTGGTTGACAAATTGACTATTTAACTGACCACAATGGTGCGTACGATACATAGATGACTATTATAATGAATGGTCTGCAAATATAGCCCAAATCCTATAAATTACCGATCTTTGGCCCATGAGCGAAACAAGTATATCTAAGCAGTCTAGACGCGTTATTTTATCAGGTTATTTCTTCTATACCGGTATTTGTTTTGCTAGTTGGGCGAGCAGAATTCCCGACATTAAATTGGCGCTAGGATTGACGGATGCACAGTTTGGGGGGATGCTCTTGTTCCTGCCATTGGGCTCATTTATTGGCATACCTATTTCGGGCAGCTTAACGGCAAGGCATGGAAGTAACATCATGCTTAAAATAGCATGCATTCTTTATCCATTATGCTTGGTCAATATTGGGTGGGCTGGAGATACCAATGTGGTGCATTTAGGACTAGCCCTTTTTATTTTTGGTATGATAGGTAATTTATTCAACGTATCTGTGAACACACAAGCTGTTGAACTGGCGAAATTATATGAGAAAAGTATCATCTCCACATTTCACGGATTCTGGAGTTTAGCCGGATTTGTAGGCGGATTAATTGGCAGCTATTTTATTGCACAGTCTTTAACACCCTTGATGCAATTTCTTGTGATTCTTGTATTGGGTTATATTTTTCTTTTTGCAACACAGCAACACCTTTTACATAGTCCGTCCAACAAACAGTCACTCAAAAAAATGTGGACCAAACCAACACCATTGATGTTTCAATTTGGATTAATTGCACTCAGTAATATGGTTTGTGAAGGGATGATGTTTGATTGGAGTGGGGTGTTTTTTCAATCGGTTGTAAAGGTGACCGAAAGTCAAAGAACCATAGGGTATATTAGTTTCATGGGCTGTATGACCACAGGAAGAATGTTTGCAGATGCGCTGATTAATTACTGGGGCCCCAGAAAACAATTAATGTTAAGCGGATTATTGGTGACGCTAGGATTGGTGATTGCCATAATTTATCCAACAATCATTACAAGTACAATAGGATTTATGTTAGTAGGGTTTGGTGTATCCTCAGTGATTCCAACTATTTATGGCAGTGTAGGTAAATCTGCTGAACCAGGTCAAGCAAGTATTGCACTCGCATCGGTATCCTCTATAGGTTTCTTTGGATTTTTAATTGGTCCACCAATTGTTGGATTTTTATCAGGTGCGCTTGGTTTAAGATGGGCATTTTTAACCATCTCCATCTTAGGCTTAGTGACTTTTATTCAATCTTATCGATTAAAAAAATACCTATAAGGTTTTTAAATCTTCTTGGTGTCTTGGTTTATACCAGATATAATAATAGCCTAGAATGAACATCCCAATTAAAAATGGAATCATGGCTACATGTTTCAAGGTAAATCCATATCCTATTTCATGTTCGTCCACGCCAAAAAATTCGGTACACATCCAAAATGAGTTGGCAGAAATCCAAACTGTGATAGCCAGGTTATGACAAAGCTCTGAAACAATATTTCTTGTTCTCCAAGCAATGACAATTGAAATAATGATGGTAGGAATAATCATTAAAATACCCAACCAAGCAAAACCCATGCACCAACCAATATCTTTAAAAATCCAAAAAACAATATGGAGGTTTTCCATCTTACGATATTGAACAGGAATATTGTAATAGTTTTGTTGTTCTTGGTTCATTTTTTAGCTGGTATAAATGGTAAAAAAATATTGCTGAGTCTAAAGATAAAAATTTAAAATAGTTTTTAATTCCTGTTGTGTTGTTTTTTCAAAATTTCTTCAAACCTTTCCAAGCTAGCTTCAGCATGAATAGGTGTTCCGTTTTCACAATGCGCAATGAATTGATGCGCAAAATAGGGTGCTAGTGAACAGCCTTTGGTACCCATGCCATTGCAAATGCCCAAGGCAGGATAGTTAGGATGCAAGCCCACAAAAGGTCTTCGCTCCTGATTGGCTGGGCGTATGCCAGCAATATGTTCCACCACTGTGAATGGAATTTTTAATAATTGCGTGAGTGCAGTTTCCATCTTTGTTCTAAAAGCACTACTTGGGGCAGCATCTGTATATTCCCATTCATAATTTGAGCCTACCCAGAATAGTTGATCCTTCCAAGGCACAATCGATAAATTATGTTTGTAAATAGCTTGATTCGGTAGGTCTTTGATTTCAACAATCAATGCTTCTCCTTTATTGGGTGCAAAGGGTAGCATGTTAAAATATGGATTTTGCATGCTGCCTATGCCGTCACAAAACACAATACGTTTGGCATCTATACCATTCCAGGTAACGCCTTCATTGGTGACTTGTAAATCTGCAATATCAAATTTGGTATCAATGTATTGATCATTCTTGATTAATTGTTGGCGCCATCCATTTATCATTAAATTTAAATCGATCCAAACTGTTTGATTGATTTGTCCTGTTCCAAAAGGGACCTGCATGAATGCTTCAAAATCGGAAGTATTGTTTTTTTGCAAATACACATTCTCGTGTTCGTATCGGTATTCAAAACTTTCTTGCATTTGTAAGGAAGGATGAATCAAGACCACAGGCGCTTCTCGAACAATTGTTGCATTTAATTGCGCACCTAAATCCGAATAAGCTTTTAAAGCAAATGGTAAAAAAGTATCGATCATCCATGTCTGAACAATGCGTCTTCCAGTCACTGGATTAATCACCCCACTTGCTACTTGAGATGCTGATACTGATTGGCTGTCATTCACCACCAAACAAGTTTTTCCCGCTTGCATAGCATAATAACTTAACCAGGTGCCTACAAGGCCTTGACCAATAATTAAGTAGTCTATTTTTTTATGCGTGTTTAATTGATCCAATATTATTGCTTAATATAAGTAGGAATATCAATGCGAATGCTATCTTTTATACTATCTACTTTTGCAACTAATTCAATGCTAAACTTTCCTTTATAATCATTTGGTACTGTAAAAGGAAATTCGGTTTCAAAAATTTCATTTGAAATAGTCGTAAAATATTGAAAAGGGAAAAAATTCAAGAACCATCCATCCACCGATTTTTTAGTTTCGGCATTGAACAATGCAAATTCAAGATGTCCTGTTTGTTCTTTGGTCAATTGATGCTTCACCTGCACTTTAAACTTGATAGTTTCCCCTAAAAACATTTTCGTTGGAGAAGTGAAATGAATGCTCAGTGGTTTTTGTTGCGCATTCGAAAGCTTAGC
>JBDKGO010000043.1:0-16530 GCA_039798125.1 Bacteroidota bacterium
CAGCAGGCAAAGACCACCCCACAAATTGACCAATACCAATTTAAAGGACATCTTATCGATTTCAATGCTTCAGAGGTATTGCTTGCTTCTGGGCAAAAAATCACGCTGACTAAAAGAGAATTGTTATTGTTAAAACTACTCATTGAACAAAAGAATACCGTGGTTACAAGGGAAAAGATCCTGCAATTGGTTTGGGGCTATCAAGTATTCCCAAATACCAGGACCATCGATAATTTCATACTAAATTTTAGAAAATACTTCGAAATAGACCCCAAGCACCCAAAACACTTTATATCAATGCGGGGCGTAGGCTATAAATTCCAAGATTAATACCCCTTTACGCAATGTTTGGGCAAAATTTGCGTTAGTATTTATAGATAATTTTAGCCCATGTCATTGTCCTCTATCCAAGACTTTGTAGAACCAATTAACCTGTCCTTTTTGTCAAAAGACGAAGGTTATCGCGATACCCAGCTTGGAAAGCATATTAAATCATATGAAAATCAACTGCCAGATATCAAGGATGCTGATATTGTATTGATAGGCGCAGGTGAATGCAGGGGTGCTGGGTTTGCATTGAATGGTTTTGAAGCTGCCAATGCGGTTAGAGCAGCTTTATATAATTTATATTATTGGCATGCTCAAGTCACAATTGCAGATATTGGAAACGTAAAACTTGGACAAACTATTCAGGATAGTTATGCTGCATTGAGAACGGTGATAGCCGAATTGATTTTACAAAATAAAAAAGTGGTGATCATGGGTGGTTCTCATGACCTCACTTTGCCTCAATACCACGCCTATACTTCGATTCCTACTTTAGTGAATGCAGTAGTAGCAGATGCTAAGATTGATTTAGATCTAGAAGCGCGCTTACCATCGGATCATTTTTTAGAAGAATTATTTACTGGTTTACCGAATCATTTAAACCATTATGCACATATCGGTTTTCAAAGTTATTTTATGCATCCGCATATGCTCGAGACCATTGATAAGCTAAGGTTTGATTGTTTTAGATTGGGTGTAGTGCGTGAAAGTATCGAAGAAATGGAGCCAGTCATTAGAGACAGTCACATGATGAGTTTTGATATCAGTGCTATTCAACATGCACAAGCACCTGCTAATATCATTACATCCAATGGGTTTAACGGAGAAGAAGCTTGCGTGTTGATGCAATACGCAGGGATGAGCTGGAAAACAAGTACCATAGGTTTATTTGGATACCAAGCAGAATTAGATCATCATGGACTAACAGCTATACAAATGGCACAGATGATCTGGTATATCATTGACGGCGTACATCGCGGTAAAAAAGAAGCGCCACTTTCGGCACTTGATCGTTTTAAAGAATTTCATATTGCATTTTCTGATATCGATACGCAATTTTTACAAAGTAAAAGCACAGGAAGGTGGTGGATGAAATTGCATAATGAAGAATGGATGCCTTGTAGTTACAAGGACTATTTAGTAGCTTCTAATAATGAAATCCCAGAAAGATGGCTAAGAGCTTTAGAAAGAGAATAACAAACTTTAAGTTTGAGAATTGGTTTAAAATTCTATTTATTGTTGCAGCAATTGCAATGGTTTTAAGTGCATGCTCGGTGCGTCAAGCGCAAAAAACATTATTGAGTTCTGAAGCTGTTAAAGGAGCGCATATTGGTATTGCTGTTTACAATGATACGAAGGGGCAGTGGCTGACCAAATACCAGAGTGATCATTATTTTACCCCTGCGAGCAATACAAAAATCTTAGCGACTTATTTAGGGTTACAATTTTTAGGTGATTCTTTGCCAGGATGGAAGATGGCAGAAAATGCGGATACTTTATTTTTAATGCCATTGGGTGATCCAAGTTTTATGCATCCTGAATTTAAGTATCAACCTGTGGTGGATCTTATTAAAAATACAAACAAGCAGGTTGTTGTAATTGGCAATCATCAAGACCAATTTGAAGTATTTGGAAGTGGTTGGTCATGGGCTGATTATGCGGAAGATTATCAACCAGAAAGAAGCAGGATGCCTATTTATGGGAACGTGGTTCATTTTTACCAAAGCAATAAAAAATTAGAGGCCATTAAGCCTTTCTATTTTTTTAAAGATTTGGTTGACTTAGACAAAGTAGAAGAAAAAAATTGGTCAAGAAATAGATTGGGAAATCGCTTTTTCACAACAAATGAAAATAATAAAAGCAAGTATTTTCAAGTCCCATTTAGCCAAGAAGATGTGCCAATGGTAAAAGCGCTAGAATTATTGAGCGACACCTTAGGTAAAAAAATTAGTTTTCAAAAAAACAACACACTTGTATCTATTCCTTTTAAGACCATTAAAACGGTTCCAACGGATAGTTTGTTAAAGATCATGATGCTGCGTAGCGATAATTTTTATGCAGATCAAATTGTATTGATGGCAAGTGCGCAGCTCTTTGGCAAGATGGATGATGCAGCTTTGATTGATAGCGCTAAGAAATTATTTTTTGCAGACCTGCCTCAACGAATGCGTTGGGTAGACGGCAGTGGATTGAGTCGCTATAATCTAAATACCCCCGAAAATTATATTGCTATTTTACAACAGATGCAAGCCAAATTTGGTGAAGCCCGTGTAAAAAATATTTTTGAAAAAGGTGGAGAAGGTACCATTGCGGCTTATTATAAAAACTTCCCTGGCACGATGTATGCAAAAACCGGCACCTTGGGTGGACAGGTTGCATTGAGTGGATTCATTTATACACCTAAAAAACAAAAACTATATTTCTCTGTTTTGGTTGCCAACCATATGAGTCCATCAAGCGCTCAAGTTAGAAGAGCTGTTGAAACTTATTTAACGAGCGTTACCAAAGGAATGTAGTGCACTAAATGAAACTTATTCCCTAATTTCTTATAGGTAGTTTTAATAGGAAATAGCACTTTCTTTACTTACTAAATAATCGATCTAAATAATCTTCATTGAATTCAATGAAGGTAGGTGCGCCAGAGGCGGTGGTATTTGGGATATCACATTCGCTGAGTGATTCAATCAAGCTATGCATTTCCTTTTGTCCTAAATTTTGCCCTGCTTTGATCGCCATTTGTCTTGCCATGCATCGAATTAATTTCTCTCTCTTACTGAATTTCAAATCTGCACTAAAATGCTTGAACTGTTCTAATAAAAGTTCGATGGCATTTTTTTCATTACCCGCAAGCACGTCTGCCGGGATACCCTGAATGATAAAACTATTTTGACCAAAAGCTTCTATTTCATATCCAATATTGGCTAAGTCTTCCACCATTTCTTGGAGCAATACAGCGTCACTTGCACTTAATTCCAATACCACTGGGAATAAACTTTTTTGTGTGGCATGCGGTTGAGCACTTGCTCTTTGATATTTTTCATACAAGACCCTTTCGTGCGCTAATTGTTGATGAATAATAATCAAACCACTTTTTGTGGGTGCGATAATATAGGTTTGATGGAGCTGCATCAAAAAAGCATCTTCTGGAACAGACAAAGATTCGTCTTCCTTGTATAAACCCATAGAAGAGGGCTTGACAATAAATTCCTGATTTGCACTAGGTAAGTCAGTAAAAAAACTTTTCCAATCCTGCTGTCCTGCTTGTCCTATTTTTGGAATAAAATGGGCTTGATTTTTTTGTGTAAACCCTTCATACAATGACTTTCTAGAAGTCTCTTGCACTTGACTATCCGAAAAAGGTTTTTGTATCGCATCTAATTGTTGAATATCGGCATCTAAAGAAAAATCTAAAGAAGGGGCAATACTGAACTGCGCTAAAGCATGTTTTACAGCAGCTTGAACAAAAGCATAGATGATTTTATCGTCTTCGAATTTAATTTCTTGTTTTGTTGGATGCACATTGATATCCACTTTAGAAGGATCTACATCGATGTATAAAATATAGCTAGGAAAACTATCTTTTGCAATGAGGCCTTCAAAGGCATTGGCAATCGCATGATGTAAATAGGCGCTTTTAATGAATCTTCTGTTGACAAAAAAGTACTGATCGCTTCTTGTTTTTTTTGCAGTCTCTGGTTTGCCAACAAATCCAGAGATGGTTAGGTAGTCTGTATGTTCTCCTACGGTAACCAATTTACTTTGATAATTATTGCCTAATACTTGAATGGCTCTTTGCTTAAAGCTACCTGCATCCCAATGGTAAACTTCTTGTCCATTGTTATGTAAATTAAAATAGATCTCAGGGAAAGCCAATGCCACCCTGGTGAATTCTTCTAGTATATGTTTAAGTTCAGCAGAATTACTTTTTAAAAAATTTCTTCTGGCAGGCACATTGAAAAATAAATTTTTCATGCTGATACTTGTGCCGACAGGAGTAGCCACTGGAGCAGACGAGATCACTTTGCTATTTTCAATAGATACCTCTGTGCCAACCTCATCTTCTGGTCTTTTTGTTTTTAATTGTACTTGTGCCACCGCAGCAATGGACGCTAAGGCCTCGCCCCTGAAACCCATTGTGCGAATTTCAAACAAGTCTTCAATCACACTTATTTTACTAGTTGCATGCCTAGCAAATGCATTTTGAGCATCCTTTTCGGACATACCCTTGCCATTGTCAATTACCTGAATTAAGGATTTGCCCGCTTCGTTGATAATCAATCGAATTTCGGTAGCCTCGGCATCTACTGCATTTTCCAATAATTCTTTGACAGCACTGGCGGGTCTTTGTATGACTTCGCCTGCCGCAATTTGATTGGCAATATGATCTGGCAGTAAATGAATTGTTTCGGACACTTAATTAACTGTTTTAAAGTGTGTAAAAGTAGTAAATTTGCGTCTTAATAACGAACCTTATGCAGAGAACAGCGGACATCCAAAAATTAAGCCATAAATACCTACCGACCGACTTCGTGCTAACGGATTGGGCTAGTTTGGAGCCTTTTTTCAAAGAATTAAATGATCGACCGATCCTTTCTGTAGAAGCATTAGAGGCATGGTTGACAGATTTGAGTGAATTGGAAGCATATATCAGTGAAGATGCTTGTTGGAGACAAATCAAAATGACCTGCGATACTACAGATAAAAGTTTAGAAGATGCCTTTACCTATTTCTGCATGGAGATTCAACCCAAGATGCAACCTTATGCAGATGCATTGAACAAGAAGTTGATCCAATCTCCATATACTGCGGAATTAGATCAAGCGAAATACCATACTTATTTAAGATCAGTTCAAAAAAGCATCGAATTATTCAGAACCGAGAACATACCTATTCAAGCTGAGTTAAGCGTGCTACAACAACAATATGGCGTGATTGCAGGCAAGATGACTATCGAAGTAGGTGGCAAAGAATATACTTTACAACAAGCCGCTCAGTTTTTAGAAAATGAAGACCGTGCATTTAGAGAAGAAGTTTATCGAAAAATTCAAACTAGAAGACTGCAAGACCAGGAAGCGATGCATGAGTTGTTTACAAACTTGGTACAAAAAAGACATCAAGTGGCTTTGAATGCTGGATTTGAAAATTACCGTGATTATAAATTCGCCGAACTAGGACGTTTTGATTACACCAAAGAAGATTGTTTTCAATTTCATGATGCAGTTAAGCTTCATGTCATGCCTTTGATCGAAAAAATATATACACGTAAAAAAGAAAAACTAGGTGTAGATGCTTTAAAGCCTTGGGATTTAGAAGCAGAACCTATTGGTACTAAGCCTTTGCGTCCATTCACAGACGGGAAGGATTTATATGAAAAATCTGTGGCATGCTTTGAACAGATCGATCCTTTTTTTGCAGACTGTTTAAGAAAAATGAATGAGCTTAAACATTTTGATCTAGAAAGTAGAAAAGGCAAAGCACCAGGCGGTTACAATTGTCCTTTAGCAGAATCAGGTGCACCATTTATTTTCATGAATGCAGCAGGTCAGATGAGCGATGTAACCACCATGGTACATGAAGGCGGGCATGCTGTGCATTCTTTTTTAGCACATCCTTTGTCATTGAGTGCATTCAAAGAATATCCAATGGAAATTGCAGAAGTGGCAAGTATGGCAATGGAATTATTTAGCATGCAGCATTGGCAACCGTTTTTTGAAAAGGAGTCAGATTTGAACAGAGCGATTGAACATCAGCTAGAAAGAACAATCACCATTTTTCCATGGATTGCCATCATCGATAAATTCCAACATTGGGTGTATACAAATCCAACACATACGATTGAACAAAGAACCAATGAATGGCAAAACATTGTAAAAGAATTTTCTTCTAAGACCTTGAATCAGTCTGGTTTAAAAGAATTTAGAGCAATAGGATGGCAAAGACAATTGCATTTATTTGAAGTGCCATTTTATTATATTGAATATGGTATTGCACAATTAGGTGCGATAGGCATGTGGATGCAGTACCAAAAAAATCCTAAACAAGCATTAGAAAATTATATGAATGCTTTAGCTTTAGGTGGCACAAAAACCTTACCTGAATTGTATCAAACTGCTGGCTTGGAATTTAACTTCTCACCAGCGTATGTTAAAAATTTAATGGAATTTACCAATCAAGAACTTGAAAAATTATATCACTAAATTTAAATTTTGAATACTATGAAAAAAATTGGTACTGTAATTTTATTAAGCATGTTCACATTTGTGGTTGCAGCACAAAAACCTAGCTCTGCACCTACTGGAAAATCGGATCCTGTAATGCCAGTTTATTTAGTGGATGGCGTGGAAACACCTTATGCTAAAGTGGTTAAAATCAATACAGCACTCATAGCTTCTATGGATGTTTACAAAGGTCCGGATGCCATTGCAAAATTTGGAGCAAAGTATAAACATGGGATTGTCTTGGTAAAATTAAAAAAGCCAACGAAAAAATAAATGGCTATTGAAGATGATTATAAAAAAAAGACCTCGATGTTTCGAGGTCTTTTTTTTATGCGTTGTTTCCATTTTCTGAACTTGGACCTTCGGGTCTTGGTCCATTATTTGGACGTGGACCATTGTTTGGACGCGGTCCATTGTTTGGTCTTGGTCCATTTGGTCCTTGTGGTCTTGGACCATTATTAGGGCGCGGCCCATTGTTAGGACGTGGACCATTGTTTGGTCTTGGTCCATTTGGTCCTTGTGGTCTTGGACCGTTTTGACCTTGAGGACGAGGTCCGTTTGGCCCTTGTGGTTCTCTATAATTTCTTTGTTGATCTCTTCTGCGTCGATCGTTCTTTTCTAATGAACGTAAACTTATCTGACCTACTAATTCTACAAATTCTGGTTCTACTTCTTTGTTTTTACTAGTGATTTCTACCGCTTCCAATTCTTCTACTACAACACCCTGTTGGTTCAATTTTTTAATTTCTTTTACACGTTCTATTGTGAGCGGATAATGTTTGGTATTGTTAGGAAGGGTATACCACATTAAATTTTTAAAAATATCTTTCTTGATTAAAAACGCTGTACCCATTGCTGTTTGCAAATTGTCTGCGTAATCAGGGAATGCTTGTAATGCATCTAAATAAGTATCTAATTCAAAATTCAAACAACATTTCAAACGACCACACTGGCCACTTAATTTTGTTTGATTGATGGATAAATTTTGATAACGTGCAGCAGTGGTGTTGACACTTTTGAAATCATGCAGCCAAGTACTACAACAAAGTTCACGACCACAACTTCCAATACCACCTACTTTAGCAGCTTCTTGACGAATACCAATTTGACGCATTTCAACTTTCACTTTGAACTCTCCTGCGAAAATGCGGATGAGTTCTCTAAAGTCAATACGATCATCGGCTGTGTAGAAGAATGTACCTTTCTTACCATCGGCCTGTAATTCAATCTCACTTAATTTCATCTGTAATTTCAAGTCTCTTGCATGTGCTCGGCTTCTGGCCAACATATCTGATTCTCTACTTTTACTTATTTTAAAGGTCTCAATATCTTTATCTGTACTTGCTCTAAGGATCTTTTTGATGTCTGGATGGAATTCATCCGTGCCGCTTTTTTTCAATTGCAAACGCACCAATTCTCCAGTCAAAGAAACTTCTCCAACGTCGAAGCCGTTCACGCCTTCCACTGTTACATAATCTCCTTTTTCAAAAAATTGGAAAGTAGGGTTTCTAAAAAAATCTTTTCGGCTTCCTTGTTTAAAGCTTACTTCTACTACCCTACATTGACTTTCTGCATCGTCTACAGGTAAGTCACGTAACCAGTCATGTACATTTAATCTATTACATCCACCTGTACTACAGCCTCCATTACTTTTGCAGCCATTGGGTGTACCCGTGCCGCATGATCCACATCCCATATATTCTAAGTTCTAACTGTTATTAATTGAAATACCCGACCCCAGATTGCTTCATATCCCTTTTCACTAGATTGGGGTCTATGTCAAAATTAAGGTTTTGTTCCGAATGATATGATAGAACTTGATGCCCATTGCCATAAATAACATCTTAGCATTGGCATTTCGCTCTATATAATAGACCGCTTTGTCCAATTCTTGTATAATGGCCTCTAATTGACCAACCCCGGCGATTTTATTGATTCTTATAGCAAAATCCTTTAAATCTGGGTCTAAAGGCAGGTCTGCACCCAAAACTTTGATCCGAATGCTCTGTTCAAGCAGGTGGTTAAAGTATTTTAGGAATTGTTTTTGGGCATTGAGCCAGTCCCTAATCTGGTCTAAAAAATCGCTATCACTATGTTGTATTAAATGAAGTGCTTCTCTATAATTGCCATCGGACATGGCTGCGATCAGCTGTGCCTTTTCTGGACTTAATTTAGCCCGCTCCACCAATGCGCCTGCAATGTCTGTATTTGTTAATCTTGGCACACGAATAAACTGGCATCGGCTAAGGATAGTTGGAAGGATCTGTTCCTCGGAATTGGCTACCAATAAAAAGATGGTATCTGCTGGGGGCTCCTCAATTAGCTTTAATAATTTATTACCTTCTTTGCCTAAGTATTCTGGCATCCACATAACCAGCACTTTGAATGGACTTTCAAAACTTTTGAAACTTAGCTTTTTAATGATTTCAGCACATTCGTCTGCACTAATATTGCCCTGTTTATTTTCTGCTTTGATGAATTGCAACCAGTCAAATACATTACCATAAGGGTAGCCCTGTATAAATTCCCTCCACTGCTCTATGAAATTTGCACTGATATTTTTTTGACCTGGTTTTTCTGTGATGGTTGGAAAAGAAAAATGCAGATCGGGGTGCATCAACTGATTCGCACGCTGATAAGCAGGCAGATCAGCAATGGCATCAGGTTCGTTGTAAGTATGGATTTGTTTTGCAAGGGCATCCGGGTCTGCAAACATATCCAACACTTGGTTGGTAGTTGCAGGGGAGCTCACTAAATATTGAGCAAATGCAATGGCAAGAGGCAGTGCGCCTGATCCTTCTGGTCCAACAAATAGAAGGGCATGGCTCAATCTTTGGTGTTGAACCATCTCTACTAACTGTTGCTTTAATTTTTCTTGACCAATGATTTCGCGCAATAACATGCAACGAAGATAGTATTTCCTAGGGTAAGCGACTTATTTTAAGTAGTTCAAAATTGCTTCACTATCTGGTTTAACATTGCTAGGAAAATAAGCCAACATCTTGCCATTTTCATCCAATAAAAATTTATTGAAATTCCATCCGATAGTCGCGTCTAAAACCCCATTTTTTGCCTTTTGTGTCAACCATTGGTAGATCGAAGATTGATCAGCACCTTTCACATCTACCTTATCTGCTAGTGGGAAAGTAACGCCATAATTTTTTTCGCAGAATTCCACGATTTCAGCATTTGTGCCAGGTTCTTGTCCACCAAATTGATTGCATGGAAAACCTATGATCACTAATTTGTCCTTGTATTGGCTATATACTTTTTGTAATGAGGCATACTGAGGTGTGTAACCACATTGACTTGCTGTGTTCACTACCATGATTTTTTTGCCTTTGTATTTTGACAAATCAATTTGACCACCATCAATGCTTTTAACTTTAAAGCTATGGATGCTTTGTGCATTTGTGAATAAGCTGCAAGCAATAAATAAGAAACTAAGTATTGTTTTCATAATCAATAATTAAATGTTTGAAGTAATAAATATAACAAGAAATCGACCAAAAAGTTGACTGGATTTTAGACTAAATAGACAATGGGCGTGTTGACTCAACAACTCATTTGAGCGTATAAGCAGCCACTGCAATCGAAACGGATGCAGGTGACCCAGTCATCAGGCTTTTGACGGCTGCTTCTAAAGTGGCTCCAGTGGTTAAAACATCGTCCACTAATAAAATATGTTTTCCTTCAATACTAGTTGGTTTTTGTAAAAAAAAGAGGTCGGGCAATTGCTGCAGCCTTGCTTTTCTATTTTTCTTTGTTTGTGAATTGGACCAGCTTTTTTTAATTAAAACATCGTTGAACATTGGCCTTTGCCAAACATGCTGTATGCCCATTGCAATCACTTCGCTTTGATTAAAGCCTCTACTATTCATTTTAGAAGCGCTAATTGGAATAGGTATAATGACATCAACCTTCTTAAATTTTTCTTCAACAGCAATTGCTTCGCCCATTAATTCCCCAAATAAAATACCCACTTTTTTATTGTGGTGGTACTTTAATTGCGTGATCAGTGTTTGTACCAAACTATCTTTTGTGAAAAATAATAATGCACCAGCATTTTGAATATCAGCTCTGCCCCAAAATATTTTTTCAATTGGATTATCGTTGATGCTAAAAAAGTCAGTGAAGGGTAAATCTTGTATGCACTTGGCGCATAAGGGTATGACTTTTTCGACTTGATCTGTTCCACATCCAAAACAAATTTGTGGATACAATAAATGCAGAAAGGCATTTAGATAGTTTCGTATACCTTCAAAAATTTTCAAAATTAGAAGAATAATCGATAAGCTTCGTCTACTCTTTCTACAGGAATAATTTCGATACTATGTTTTTTTGTATCAATGCCCTTTGTATTGAATCCAGAAATAATTATTTTTTCAAATCCTAATTTTTCTGCTTCTGCAATGCGTTGTTGAATTCTATTTACCGCACGAATTTCGCCGTTCAATCCAACTTCTCCAGCAAAGCAAATGCCTTGTGGTAATGGGATGTCTTCATAGGAAGAAAGCAATGCAAGAATCACAGCAAGGTCCAAAGAAGGGTCTTCAATTTTAAGTCCACCTGCAATATTGACAAAAACATCTTTCATACCAAACGCAAATCCACCGCGTTTTTCCAGCACCGCTAATAATAATTGTAATCTTCTTAAATCAAAGCCAGTGACTGTTCTTTGCGGTGTGCCATACACACTTTGAGTGACAAGTGCTTGCACTTCGATCAACAATGGACGCATCCCTTCCATCGCTGCTGCAATGGTACTTCCACTTAATGAATCGTTTCTTTGTGCGATTAAAAAAGCCGAAGGATTGGTCACCACTTTCATACCCGTTCCTGTCATTTCATAAATACCTAATTCGCTCGTGCTACCAAATCTATTTTTTAATGTACGCAACATTCTATATGCATAATGACGATCACCTTCAAATTGTAAAACAGTATCCACCATATGTTCTAAAATTTTAGGCCCAGCAATGGAACCTTCTTTGGTGATATGCCCGATTAAAAAAACTGGCGTGCCTGTTTCTTTTGCAAATCTTTGAAATTCTGCAGCAGTTTGTTTGATTTGTGAAATACTTCCAGCAGCAGCATCAATTAAATTGGATTCAAGTGTTTGAATTGAATCAACAATCACCACAGTTGGTTTTAATTTTTTTATTGCTTTAAAAATGGCTTGGGTATGCGTTTCGGTCAGTAAATAAAAATGGTCATTCTCAAGACTCAAGCGGTCTGCACGCATTTTGATTTGTTGAATACTTTCCTCACCACTGATGTATAAAACAGTTTGGTCCTTCATCATCAACCCTTGTTGTAAAAACAAGGTACTTTTTCCTATGCCTGGTTCACCTGCAACAAGTACTATTGAGCCTAGCACAATGCCACCTCCTAGAACACGATTCAATTCTGGATCTGAGCTATCAATTCTTTTTTCTGATTGACTTTGTACTTCATTAATGGCGATGACTTCGGTCCCTTTTTGAGTCAGGGCATAATCTTCCCAAGTTTGCGTGTTTCCTTTACCTTTATCAATGACTTCTTCTGTAAATGTATTCCATTCATTACAGGCTGGACATTTGCCAACCCACTTTGCGGACTCATAACCACAATTGGTACAAAAAAAGGCAGATTTTGACTTACTCATGTGGTAAAGATACCTGGATTATCATTTTTTTACTCAGTAATTGCCGAAAAAACTGACTTTCATTATAATTTTATTTCTTCCATCTGGTCATCCAGGAATTTGTACTCCACCAAATGACTGGTATTGGAAGCCTGAGATTGTAGTTTTAATTTGTACTTCTTTTTCCAGCGCTTTAATATGCTATTAAAGATCCCTTTTGTCAAGTGTGAATGAATGATAGGATGTACCAATATGGTCAGTTTATTGTGACCATGTGTCGCCAAATAAGCTAATTTCTTTTCCATCTCATCTTCCAATAATAATGAAGCTGTAATAGTGCCTGTACCTGAACATGCAGGACAGTCTTCAGAGGTATTGATATTGACTTCGGGTCTAATTCTTTGTCTGGTCGCTTGTAAAAGGCCAAATTTTGATATGGGCAAAATAGAATGTCTAGCTCTATCTGTTTTCATGAAACCTTCTAAAGCTTCTTGTACTTTCTTTCTATTCTCTGGTAATTTCATGTCAATAAAATCAATGACAATAATTCCTCCAATATCTCTTAGCCTTAATTGCCTTGCAATCTCTTCTGCGGCCTCTAAATTTGTTTGTAAGGCATTTTCCTCTTGGTTATTACTTACGCTTTTAAATCCACTATTCACATCTACTACATGGAGCGCTTCGGTATGTTCTATGATCAAGTAAGCACCACTGTTTAAATTAATGGTTTTACCAAAAGACGATTTCACTTGTTTAGTGATCGCATATTGGTCAAAGATTCCAATATCTCCAGTATGTAAACTGATGATATTTGATTTATGAGGTGCAATTCTTTGCAAATAGCTTAAAGTAATATCATAAATCTTTTTATCATTGACAACAATCTTATTAAAGTCCTCACTTAAGAGGTCTCTTAAGATACTTGTTGTTTTACTTTCTTCATTCATGATGCGCGTAGGAGGTACCGCACCCTTTAAGTTGGACTGGATATTTTTCCAGTTGGCTTCTAATGTGCGTAAATCCTCATGCAATTCTGCGGTAGTCTTACCTTCGGCAGCAGTTCTTACAATCACACCAAAGTTTTTTGGACGGATTGACTCCATCATTTTCTGAAGACGTTTTCGCTCATCAGAGGAATGAATTTTTTTAGATACTGCAACAATTTCATTGAATGGGGTGAGCACTACAAAACGACCAGCTAGTGAAATCTCACATGTCAATCTAGGTCCTTTTGCTGCAATAGGTTCTTTTAAAATCTGTACCAATATATTTGGCTTACCATTCAAGACTTCGCTGATTTTACCTGTTTTTACAATCTCAGGCGCGGTCTCAAACTTAGCAAAATCAAATTGATTATGTTGGTCGTTCATCGCATCATGCGTGAACTTAATAATGGATTTGATATATGGGCTAAGGTCGGTATAATGCAAAAAGGCATCTTTATCAAATCCCACATCTACAAATGCAGCATTCAATCCTGGTATGATTTTTTTCACTTTTCCAAGATATAGATCACCCACAGCAAAGCGGGCATCAATCTTTTCATTGTGAATTTCTACCAATTTTTTTTCTTCTAAAAGGGCAATTTCAACCCCATCAGGAGAACTATTAATAATTAATTCTTTGTTCACGAATAGCAACTTTTAATAAAACATACAACTCGCCTAATAGCGGGAGAATGCTTTATGTTTTTGAAGACACGGCCACTTTACAAAGGAAGGTAAAAGGTAAAGTAAAGTTGCTAGGTAGAGAAGTGGCGTGCAATGGAAAAGAATACAAGCATTTTTCAATTGAAAAATGCTTGTATTGAATTAGAACTATTTGTTCTTCTTCTTATGACGGTTTTTTCTTAAACGTTTTTTTCTTTTGTGCGTCGCAATTTTATGACGCTTTCTTTTTTTCCCACAAGGCATGTTCGATTCTTTTTCTGTTATAAAATGTTATTTCTTTAATTCTTTTATTCTTTTGGAGATGGCTTCTTTGGCTTCTGGAATATTTACGCTATTGCTAACTTTTGTATACCATTCAATGGCTAAAGCTTTTTGGTCGGTCAACTCGTAACATTCTGCCAAATGAATCATCGCTTCGATATGATTAGGCTGAATGTTGATCACCGTTAAAAAGCGCTCAATTGCTTTATCATATTGTCCTGATTTTTTACCTCCAAGCGCAAGGATAAATTGACCATAAGCATTGGTAGAATCTTTATCTACCACTTCTTTGATCTTTGTAATCCCTTGCATAGGATTGTCAGATAGGTTGCCAAATAAATAACAGGCACCTAAATTAATTTTTGCTGAGTCATTTTTTGGATTGATTACCAATGCTTTCTCTAAAAGAACTTTCGCATTTCCAGCGATCCAAGGTAGGAGTGCTGGAGGTGCATCCGGCGTCAGTAGATTGTCTACCAACAGCTGGGCTGCAAAAGTGAGGCTTTTTTCAGAATTTTCCAACAAAGCAGCACTGTAACTGAAATATAAATAGGGAGCTAGTTTTTGAGCTGAATCTGCCCAGAACTGAGTCAATGCCTTATAAGACTTCAAACTATCTTGGGCATTTGATGCTTTAATCAAATGATTTTCAATGGATAACAACGATATCTTTTGACTTTCCGAAAGGGCTAATTTAGCTGTACTTAGAATCGATTCGGTTGTAACAATTTGATTTTCAGCTGATTGACTAGAAGCAGCGGCTTCTTTGGCTGTAAATCTAGGGGTAAAAAAGTAGAGCACACTAAATAATAGGAGCCCCGACAAGATGAGTATAAGCTGTGGTTTTCTCAATGCAAAAAGATTTTTGCAAAGTTAACTACTTACGTTTGCTTTTCACCTCGTTTACGAATTCTTTTGCCAAAGTTAACTACTTACGTTTGCTTTTCACCTCGTTTACGAATTCTTTTGCTGGTTTAAAAGCAGGAATAAAATGTTCAGGAATTTCTACCGCAATATTCTTTTTGATATTTCTACCAATTTTTGCGGCTCTCTTCTTTGTAATAAAGCTGCCAAAGCCACGAATATAGATATTCTGGCCATTTGCTAAACTTTCTTTCACTTCTTTAAACATGGTTTCTAAAGTAACTAAAACGTCCACTTTAGGAATTCCCGTTTTCTCAGAGATTTGATTGATGAGATCAGATTTTCTCATGGAATTTGGTTTTGGGGTTTTTGTACACTAAATATAAGAAATTTTCACTTTTAACAATTATATGTCTGTTTTTTTTATCCATTTATAGACATATTTTTAAGCTCGTATATATTATAAAAAAATAAATATAATTAATTAGGGTCATAATATTTGTTCATTTTTCGAATAAACAAGGGGTGATCTGCCTATTTTTAGGCAATTTTGCGTCGAATGTCTATCTATTTTACCCAACAGCTGCTTCAATGGAATCAAACTGAGAACCATCGTGTAATGCCATGGAAAGGGGAAACTGATCCTTATAAAATTTGGTTGAGTGAGATCATCCTCCAACAAACAAGAGTAGATCAAGGTAGGGCCTACTACGAAAAGTTCATTATTGCCTATCCAACCATACAAGATCTAGCAAAAGCAAAGGACGAGAAAGTTTTTAAATTATGGGAAGGCTTAGGTTATTATAATAGGTGCAGAAACTTATTGCATACTGCAAGACATATCACAAATCATTCAAAAGGCATTTTTCCTAACACGTATGAGGGACTTTTAGCATTAAAAGGAATCGGTCCTTATACTGCTGCAGCGATTGCTTCTTTTGCATTCAATTTACCTTATGCTGTAGTGGATGGAAATGTGTTTAGGGTACTTGCAAGATTTCACGGTATCTCCACACCAACTGATACAAAAGAGGGCATTGAAATTTTTAATTCACTTGCAAATCAAAGTCTTGCAAAAAAGCTTCCAGGGTTGTATAATCAAGCTATCATGGATTTTGGTGCGACTGTATGTACGCCAAGCAACCCAGATTGTGATGCCTGTAATTTGTCTTCCAAGTGCGTGGGTTTCAATGTCAATAAAGTCAATCAATTACCTGTTAAGTTAAAACGCATCACAAAAAAGAAAAGACATTTTGATTTTTTCTGTTTCAATTTCAATGGCACTTGGATGCTGCAACAAAGGGGAGAAGGGGATGTGTGGAATGGTTTGTTTCAGTTTTATGTATTGGAACAGGACCGCATGCCTGTCTTTACAGATAACTATTTAGAAACTGTTTTAAAGCATCAATTTGGGTTGTCCCAAAAACAATGGAAATTTATAGGTGCCGATAAGCAACCTAAATTATTTAAACAAGTTTTAACGCATCAAACCATCGAAGCTAGATTTATTTGCATCCAGTTATCTAAAATGCCTAAAATGCTTCAAAATGCTTTGTGGGTAAAG
>JBDKGO010000044.1:0-8221 GCA_039798125.1 Bacteroidota bacterium
AATTGCTGTCTTAGTATCGCTGATATTTCATCAGGTTTAATGTCCGCCATAACTGTCTATTTTAATGTAATTGTTATTTTATATTTTACTTATAAATTCATTATTCAAAAATTGCTTCTTGATATCTTTTAAATCTCTAGCAATACTTGCATCCACTAATTTGTTGTTGAACTCTAAAACAAAACCTCCAATTAAACTTTCATTCACCTTGGCAGTTAATTCAATCGTTGAAAATTGATTAGCAGATTTTACTTTTTGTTCTATAGAATGCTTTGTTTCTTCGCTAAGCGCCACCGCTGTTGTTAATGTAACCTGATGTATTCCTTTGATTTCATTGTACTGCTCGATAAATGCGTTGGCAATTTCAGGCAATGCACTCTCTCTACCTTTCTTTACAATTAATACAGTAAAAGAATTAGTCAATGAACTCACTTTATCTTTTGTAACCACTCCGATAATGCTATTCTTTTGATCAGCTTTAATAATTGGACTGCGCAAAAGATTTACAAATTCAGAACTTGCCTTACAAACAGATTGAATATACTTCATATCTGCGTATACAGTTTCTAATTGATTTTGCTCTGTTGCTAAATCAATTAAACTTTTTGCGTATCTGCCAGCTAAACGTGCGTTAGACATGAATCTCTTTTTAATTTAATTTAACTTCTTCAGCTATTTGTTTGATATAGCTTTCTTGATCTGCTTTGTTAGATAATTCTTTACGCAAAACCTTTTCTGCTACTTCGATTACCAAAGCACCCACTTGATTTTTAACGTCGATCATCGCAGCATTTTTTTGCTGTGCAATGGCAGATTGAGCATCTGATATAATTCTTTCGTATTCAGATTTTGCTTTGTCTTTAGCATCATTCACCATTTTTTCTGAAGCTTCTTTAGCTTCTTTAATGATGGTTGCTCTTTCTTCGCGTGCCTTAGCTAACAATGCTTCATTTTCATTTTGCATTGCAGTGATTTCTGCTTTCATCTTGTCCGCCTTTAACAAAGCTTCTTCGATACCAGATTCACGCTCATTGATTGCTTTTAACATTGGTTTCCAAGCAAACTTTCCTAACACAATTAAAAGCACTAGAAAAGCAATAGTGTTCCAAAACACTAAACCAATATCAGGCAACACCAAAGGATTAATTTCTAATAACATAGTTTTCTTATTAACTCATGAATAAATTTTCAATAAAAAATTAAAGGCCTTCTGCCCTGTGCTTGGGCCTTTAATTCATTTGAAATCCTTTACCAAGATTATCCGTTACCTAATAAGGCAACAACCACAGCGAACAAGGCAACAGCCTCTACGAACGCAGCAGCAACAATCATGTTAGAACGGATTTCGTTAGCAGCTTCTGGCTGACGAGCAATACCTTCAACAGCACCCTTACCAATCATACCGATACCTAATCCAGCACCGATAGCTGCTAATCCAGCGCCAATTGCGGCAACACTTCCTACTACCATTTTTTTACGTTTTAATTGTTATTGAAAAAAGATTTAAA
Organism: Bacteroidota bacterium; assembly: GCA_039798125.1. GTDB lineage: Bacteria > Bacteroidota > Bacteroidia > Chitinophagales > Chitinophagaceae > Sediminibacterium. The sequence goes on from JBDKGO010000044.1 coordinate 1,509, forward strand.
ATAAATTTTAGTGATGTGCTACATTTTTATGTCCATCATGGTCATGGGCTTCATGATGGTGCTCTTCTGTTGCCATGCCAATATACATGGCACTCAACATAGTGAAGATGTAGGCTTGTAAAAAAGCCACCAACAATTCAATCATACCAATGAAAACAGCAAACGGTACTGCAATAGCAGAAGCATATACTGTCTTGAATATAAAAATTAAACAAATCAAACTTAATACTAGAATATGCCCTGCTGTAATGTTCGCAAACAAACGAATCATTAAAGAAATTGGCTTAGTGAATACACCAATTAATTCAATGGGTGCTAAGAACAACTTCATGCTCCAGTGCATGCCTGGCATCCAAAAAATATGCTCCCAATAATTTTTATTTGCACTTAAATTAACCACCACAAATACACATACTGCTAATGTCATGGTGAAAGCAATGTTACCACTCACATTCGCGCCACCTGGGAAGAATGGAACCAATCCTAAAAAGTTATTGACTAAAACCAAAAAGAAAATAGTCAATAAAAAAGGCATGTATTTAGCAAACTTCTTTTTACCAATATTTGGAATCGCTACTTCGTCTCTTACAAATAACACAATTGGCTCCATGAAGGACTGAACGCCTTTAGGTGCAGATGTGATACCTGTTTTTTTATAAGCCCTTGCAGCAGTAAGCAGTACAGTTAAAAGAATAAATACTGATACAAATAAAGAAGCTACGTTTTTAGTGATTGAGAAATCCCATAAACCTTTAGATGCTTCCACATCAACTGCTTCTGTTGCGTCTACTATTTTTATTTTGCCCTCGATGATTTTATAATCGTAATTCCCCTTGTACATAATTTGCTCATGGTGTTCATTCATGAATTTTGCAGAAGAGAAAAATTCGAATCCTTTTGGAGTGTATAAAATAACAGGCAAATGAAGAGAAGTATGTCCCCATAAATGCCAGCTATGATCGTCTTTGATGTGATCTAATATCGTCTCTGTCACATTAAATGCTTCTGGTTCGTGTGCTGCTGGTTCATGTGCTGCCGCTGGATTGCCCTGTTCAGCTTGCACCGCTTTTTCATTTGCAAATACATTGCCAGAAAATGCGATTGTAAACAAGCTCAAACACAATACCAGTAAAGATTTAATAGTTCTAGATGCCATAGTGATCTCAAAATTTGCGGCAAAGATAGGGATAATGCTGCTGAAAATTCATAATATTTAGCAGAAATATAGCACGAAAAAAAATGTTTTAGAATCTTCTAAATAATTGATTTACAGCTATTTAAAAAAATCAGCGCCCTTTTTTGGATCAAATTGCATTTCATTCAGGGCCTTGTAAAATCCACCCTGCTCCATTAAGTGCTGATGCGTCCCCTTTTCTATGATTTTTCCCTGCTCTAGCACAAGGATCTGGTCTGCCTTTCGGATGGTCGATAATCGATGCGCAATCACAATAGATGTTCTACCCTGAATCAAAGTTTCAATTGCTTTTTCGATGAGTTGTTCACTCTCCGTATCGATAGAAGAAGTGGCTTCGTCTAAGATTAGAATACTTGGGTTGTATAAAAGTGCACGTATAAAACTCAATAATTGCCTTTGTCCCAAACTTAGGGTAGCGCCTCTTTCCATCACATGGTACTGATAGCCTCCAGGTAATTGCATAATAAAATCATGCATACCAATCATCTTTGCTGCTTCCTCCACTTGTGCTGGAAGAATGGATGGATTGCGTAAAGTGATATTGTCATAAACAGATCCAGAAAATAAAAATACATCTTGTAAAACAACGCCTATGGATGCCCTTAATCGGTCTAGCGCATAGTCTTCAATCAACACCCCATCTAATAAAATTTGACCTGCTTGATAAGGATACAATCGATTCAAAATACTAATGATCGAGGTTTTGCCACTTCCAGTTGGTCCTACTAAAGCAACCGTTTCTCCAGCAGCTACCTTAAAATTCAATTCATTTAAAATCCAATTGGGTGCTTGATAAGCAAATTGTACATTTTTAAATTCAATCGCACCTTGAATTTGAGTAGGCACATATTGTCCTTGATCTAATGTCACATCTTCATTGTCTAAAATTTTAAAAACACGCTCCGCTGCAACCATGCCCATTTGCAAAACATTGAATTTATCTGCAATCATCCTAAGCGGTCTAAAAATCTGATTTAAAAATAAAATGAATGCCACCAGCATCCCAGCGTCTAAACTTTGACCTGCTACCCACCAAACAATTAATCCAATGCTTAAAGCCAACACCACTTCGACCACAGGAAAAAATACGGAGTAAGCGAATATGGCTTTAATGTTTGCGTTTTTATGGTGTTCATTAATGGCATCAAATTTTTTCATCTCTTTTTCCTCTGCTGCAAAAGCTTGTACCACTTGCATGCCAGAAATATGTTCTTGCACAAATGCATTGAGTGCTGCTACCGCATTGCGCACCTGAACAAAACTTTTATTCACACTTTCTTTGAAAAAATAAGTGGCCACGATCATAATTGGAAATGGAATTAAACAGATCAAGGTCAATTCCCAATTGATAAAAAACATCGTCGTTAAAGTAACCACAATCGTTAAAAAATCTGCGATAATCGGAATCAATCCATCCGAAAAAATATCATTGATACTTTCAATATCATTGATTGTTCTTGTAGTCAATGTGCCAATTGGCGTTTTATCAAATTGACGCATTTCCCAATACATAATTTTTTGGTACACTTTATTCCTTAAATCACGAATCACTTGTTGCCCTAACCAGGACATACCGTAAGTAAAACAAAAACGAAATATGGTTTCAATAACAATGAATGCCACCTGAAAAAGGGATATCGCCAATATTAATTGCAACACCGAATTAAATGCTTCATTTGGTAAGCACCAATGCACCCATTGAGGCAGTATAACCAATTTACCAATCGCCAAGTTCACGGTCGCTTGAATCAAATAAGGTCGAATAGGGGTAGCGAACGCTAAAAAGATGCCTAAAAAGACATTGATCCAAAAAATAAATCGATATGGGCCAACAAAAGAAAATACCCTGCTTAAGATAGCAGATTTGAATATAGGTTTAGGCTGGGTTGACGACATAGCGAAGTAAAGTTACACCGCTTTTACGTATTTTCGTACAAGCATGGAAAGTACCAATCAAGAATTATCAAATGCAGTTGTGACACCCTACAACTTGACCGACGAACAAGAGAAAAAAGAAATTGTTCGTCATTACCGTGCATTGCTTAGAACCCTAAGGACTAAATTAAAAAAAGGGGATCGAGAATTACTTAGGACAGCATTTGAAATGGCTGCCGAAGCACATAAAACAATGCGTCGTAAAAGTGGAGAGCCCTATATCCTTCATCCTATTGCAGTTGCAATGATTGCAGCAGATGAAATTGGATTGGGTGTGCGAAGTACTATCTGTGCTTTATTACACGACACAGTAGAAGACACCGATATTACTTTAGATGATATCAGAAGAGAATTTGGAAATGAGATTGCAAAAATTGTGGATGGATTGACAAAGATTGCAAATGTGATGGACACCAATAGCAGTCAACAAGCAGAGAATTTCAAAAAAATCTTACTCACGCTTACTGACGATCCAAGAGTAATCCTAATCAAATTATCGGACAGGCTGCACAATATGCGTACCATGGATTCCATGAAGCAAGAGAAGCAATTAAAAATTGCCTCTGAAACCATTTGGGTATACGCCCCACTCGCTCACAGAATGGGTTTGTACAATATGAAGACCGAATTGGAAGATCTGGCCATGAAATATATGGAGCCAGCAACCTACCATGAGATAGCAAAAAAATTAGCAGAAACAAAAAGGGAAAGAACAAGGTATATCAATGAATTTGTTAAACCTTTAAAAGAAAAATTAAGCCAAAGCGAACTCCAATTTGATATTTTTGGTCGCCCAAAAAGCATTCACTCCATTTGGAATAAAATAAAAAAGAAAGGGGTAAGCTTTGAGGAAGTGTATGATCTTTTTGCCATCCGTATCATCCTTGATGTCCCCTTAGAAAAAGAAAAAGAAGCTTGCTGGAAAGTATATTCCATCGTCACAGACGAATACCTCCCCTCTCCCGAAAGATTAAGGGATTGGCTAAGCAACCCAAAGAGCAACGGCTATGAAGCATTGCATACAACGGTGATGGGGCCAGATGGTAAATGGGTAGAAGTACAGATTCGAAGCAAAAGAATGAATGAAATTGCTGAGAAAGGTTTAGCAGCGCATTTCAAGTACAAAGAAGGAACAGATCAAAGCGAGGACCGATTTGATAAATGGTTCATACAGATCAGAGAAGCTTTGAGCAATCAACAGGAAGAAAGCATTGATTTTTTACAAGATTTTAAAACTTCTTTTTTAGCAGAAGAGATTTATGTCTACACACCAAAGGGAGAGGTGAAAATGTTGCCGGTCAATAGCTCGGCACTTGACTTTGCATTTTATATCCATACCGCAATTGGATCAAAATGTATTAGTGCAAAAGTCAACCATAAATTGGTGCCCATTAGCCATAAATTAAGAAGTGGTGATCAAATAGAAATCATCACTAGTAATAAACAAAAACCAACCGAAGATTGGTTGAATAATGTGGTGACAGCAAAGGCAAAAAACAGTATTAAAGATGCCTTAAGAGAGGAAAAGAAAATCATTTCTGAAGAAGGGAAATATACCGCTCAAAGAAAGCTCGAAGGAATTGGTGCAGTGTATAACACGCACAACTTGGATCAACTCATGCACTTTTACAAATTAAATAGTCATTTGGATTTATTGTACAAAATCGCAACCAAATCGATTGACCTTAAAGAGCTTAAAAGCTTCCAAGTCATTGGTGACAAGATAGAAGCCCCAAAGCCTATCATAGCTCCACCAGACCCAAATGCAGAACCTCATATTTACAAGCCCCTTCCTAAAAAAGGAGATTCAGAATTAATCATTTTTGGCGAATCAAGTGATAAGATTCAATACAACCTTGCAAAATGCTGCAACCCTATTCCAGGTGACGATGTATTTGGATTTGTAAGTACTGGCAAAGGATTAATTATTCATAGAACAAGCTGCCCGAATGCGACACAGTTATTAGCCAATTATGGTCATCGTGTTGTCAAAACTAAATGGGCTAAAAATAAAGAAATCTCCTTCCTTACAGGCCTAAGTATTATTGGCTTAGACGACGTAGGCGTGGTCAATAAAATCACGACCATTATTAGTGGAGATCTCAAGATCAATATTGCTGCATTGACCATTGAATCCAAGGATGGGATGTTTGAAGGCACCATTAAGGTCTTTGTGCATGATAAAGATGAATTAGAGGAATTGGTAAGTCGGATCCAAACCCTCAATGGTATTCAAAAAGTGACCCGTTTTGATGCAGATTTGATCTAAAGTCAAGTAATCAACATGCTGGGAAAAATATGTGTGAAAACATTTCTTTTTATGCTGCCCTTAAATAGGTAATCCCCGTTTCTCGACTTATTTTTGCTACTCAAATTCAAATTTATGGTAGACGTTATTTTAGGACTTCAATGGGGTGATGAAGGTAAAGGAAAGATCGTGGATTATTTTGCACCCAACTACGATGTCATTGCGCGTTTTCAGGGTGGGCCAAATGCAGGGCACACTTTATATGTAAATGGCACTAAAATGGTCTTACACCAAATCCCGTCTGGCATTTTTCATCAAGACAAAATCAATATCATTGGTAATGGCGTTGTATTAGATCCAGTGACTTTGAAAAAAGAGTGTGATGCTGTTGCAAGCATGGGTATTGATGTGAAAAAGAATTTATTTATTTCGGAGCGTACGAATATTATTATCCCAAGTCATAGAGCTTTAGACAAAGCATCTGAATTGTCTAAGGGAGAAGCTAAAATTGGTTCTACTTTAAAGGGAATTGGCCCAGCTTATATGGATAAGACAGGCAGAAATGCTTTAAGAGTAGGCGATTTACTAGATAAAAAGTTTGTAAGCAAATACATTGCTTTAAGAATGAAGCATCAAAAGATTTTGGATAGCTATAATTTCAATGAAGACATTTCTGAAATGGAAACTGAATTCTTTGAAGCGATTGAGTTTTTAAAGACAATGAATATTATCAATTGTGAATACTTTATCAATGATCAAATTTCAAAAGGCAAAAAAGTATTAGCAGAAGGCGCTCAAGGTTCTATGTTAGACATTGATTTTGGGACTTTTCCATTTGTGACTTCAAGCAATACAATTTCTGCTGGGGTTTGTACTGGCCTAGGTGTATCTCCAAAACAAATTGGGGAAGTCTTTGGAATTTCAAAAGCCTATTGTACAAGAGTGGGTAGCGGACCCTTCCCTACCGAATTGCATGACGAAAAAGGAGAAGAATTAAGAAAGATTGGAAGTGAATTTGGTGCCACAACAGGACGTCCAAGAAGATGTGGATGGATTGACCTAGTTGCATTGAAATATACTTGTATGATCAATGGTGTAACGCAGATTATTATGACGAAAGCAGATATTCTAGACTCATTTAAAGAACTAGAATTAGGTATTGCATATGAAATGGAAGGTAAACAAATAGACTATGTGCCATTTCAATTGGTTGGCACTCCTGTTACCCCTATTTGGAAAAAAATGGCAGGCTGGGATGTAGATACCACTAAAATGAAAAAGGATGCTGAATTACCAGCGACCATGAAAACATATATTGATTATATTAATAAATAT
>JBDKGO010000045.1:0-7813 GCA_039798125.1 Bacteroidota bacterium
GATAATTTTTTTAACTCTAATTGCGATTTCTGACATTGTAAAAGGTTTTTGTTTACGCGGCAAAAATATACTTTTTGTTAAAATACCAATCGTTTATTTGCTTTTTTGTTTTCACATTTGACAATCTTCTATGATAACTGCTTTTTTAGGCCGATTTAAGGCTAAAAAACCGCTTGAAAAACTAACAATTGCTACTTTTTATTGAAAAACCCCCTAATTAATTGCTGGTCTTCGAAGCTAAAATGTGCTTTCGGAAGGATAAAAAAGGATTTTGGCGCAAAATAGACATGAAAAAACAAAGGACTTTCAAAAAATCGGGTCACTTCTGTCCATTCCCAAGATGCCGTTCCACTTTCTGAATTCAGACTGGCTCCTTTGCTATTAAAATCAAATACCCAGTCTTGCTTGAACATGTTTGTTTTCCTATAAAATAACCAGGGTAATAAAAACCAAAAAAACACCATCAGCACCATCCACAACAAAGACCCAATTAAGAAAAGCTCGGGCCTAATTTTTTTATAAAACAATAAACCAGCTGTAATGATGGCATAGACATTGACAAAAAGCATTAAGCCCTTGATTTCAGATTGCTTGATAAAATGATACCGAAGCCCTTGTATGACATGTGATTTTTGATACTGTATTTGAATAGACATATGCCGAAAGTACTGTTAGATTGCAAAGATACAAAGCGCAAAGGTTTGCACTAGAAAAATAAGTATAAAAAGAGCGTTAAAACAACAACAATTGTTAGTAAAAATGACAAAATCACTATATTTAAAGAACGCAATATCTAAATATCAAAATATGTCATTTAAACCAAAGTTGTCGTTTTCGCAAATCATCAACATGAATGTTGGCTTTTTTGGAATTCAATATAGTTTTGGATTGCAACAGTCTGCTGTAAATCCAATTTACGATATGTTGGGTGCAAGTCCAGACCAAATACCATTGCTCAATTTAGCTGGCCCTATGACAGGCTTAATCATTCAACCCATCATTGGTGCAATGAGTGATAAAACTTGGTCACCAAGATTTGGAAGACGTAAGCCATACTTTTTAATTGGCGCTTTACTATGTAGTATTTGTTTATTCCTTTATCCATTTAGTAGTGCCTTGTGGATGGCAGTTGGATTATTATGGGTATTGGATGCTGCAAACAATACAGCGATGGAACCTTATCGTGCATTTATTGCAGACAAATTACCTAGCGAACAACATGCCTCTGGTTTTTTAACCCAAAGTTTTTTTACAGGTTTAGGAATTACACTTGCTAATATTTCTTTGTACTTTTTTAGAGAACATATCCCAGGCAGTTTTGGTAGCTTACCTTATTGGGTTTATGCTTCATTCTTCTTAGGTAGTATCTGTTCAATTGCTACAGTGGGTTGGTCTGTTTTTAAAACCCCTGAAATTCCTCCCACAGAAGCTGAACTTGCTGCTTTAAAAGCAGAAAAAATAAATGTATTTACTCCATTCAAAGAAATCGCATCTGCCATTGTAGATATGCCAAAAGTGATGTGGCAATTAGCATTGGTATACTTATTTCAATGGTATGCACTTTTTTGTTATTGGCAAAACGCATCAAAGAGTATCGCTAAGTCTGTTTGGAACACAACAGTTTATCAAAACAATCCTGCGTATGAAGATGCTGTAGCCTGGTCAGGATTAGTGAATGGCTGGTATAATATTGTTACTTTCTTGTCTGCCTTCTTTTTACTTTGGTTGGCAAAAAAAATCAGCCCAAAAATGATACATGTAATATGTTTAATTATGGCTGGGATTGGTTTATTAATCTTCCCACATATCACTGATAAAAATTTATTATTTGTTCCTATGGCTGGATTTGGTATTGCATGGGCAAGTATGATGGGTATTCCATATTTATTAGTGGTGCACAAAATTCCAAAGGAAAGGTACGGCGTTTACATGGGGATCATTAATATGATGATTGTGATACCTATGCTATTGCAGACAACTACATTTGGTTATATTTTGAAGAACTTCCTAGACAATGACCCAGGTAAAGCCATTAGTTTTGGTGGAGTTTTATTATTACTTGCTGCAGTAGCCACTTTGTTTGTTCAAAGTGCAAATGGAAATGAAAACAATGATGACGCGATGACAATGAATGGTAGAGGACATTAATTTTTGCATTGATCTAAATTAAAAGGATATGAAAGTATTGTGTATTGGAGAGGCCTTAATAGATATGATTTGTACCGACCGAGGTAGTCGACTAGCGGATGGTCAAAATTTTTTAAAAAAAGCGGGTGGCGCACCTGCGAATGTAGCTGCAGCGATTGCTGCACTCGGAGGCCAAGTAGATATGGCAGCAAAAGTAGGGAAAGACCCTTTTGGTCAACACTTAATTGATTTATTGAATGAAATGGGTGTGAACACAAAATGGATCATACAAGACCCTAACTCATTTACCACTTTTGCATTTGTATCTTTAATGGAAGATGGTGAAAGAGATTTTTATTTTAATAGAGGCGCGGATGGACAATTGTCCATACATGATTTAGCAGGATTAAATTTAAACGAATACGATATTGTACATTTTGGTTCTGCAACTGGTTTTTTACCTGGGCCCTTGCAAGCAACTTATATCGATTTATTAAATAAAGCAAAAGCAGCAGGTGCCTTGATTAGCTTTGACCCAAATTATAGACATTTATTATTTCCGAATAATACTACAAGTTTTATCACACAGTCCTGGCATTATATTCAGGCATGTGATTTCTTTAAATTAAGCGACGAGGAAGCGATGTTGATTACTGAACTTGACACGGTGCAAGCTGCAGCAGCTGCTTTAAGAGCAAAAACAAATGCTGTATTTGCAATCACCTTGGGCAAAGAGGGCACACTGCTATCGACCAGTCATGGAACTGAAATTGTTTCAAGTATTCCAATTACTGCCATAGATGCGACCGGAGCGGGAGATGCTTTTGTAGGTGCCGTTTTATATCAACTCATTGGAACTAAGCCTGCCGAAATGCAAGCAATAGCTATTGAGAAATGGCGAACAATGATTACCAATGCAAATAAAGCAGGCGCAAGAACATGCGAATACATGGGTGCTATGGAAGCTTTTAAGCATTTAAACAATTCTATTTTCAATTCCTAAATAGCAAGTACACTGTGAACCTGACTCCATTACACCAATTTGGTACTGACTTACTTTCGAAATACAACATTGACACTAAGAAAAAGGATAAAGCTTTTAGTCAAAGATTTTTAACGCATATCAATGCGATCGAAAATTTATTTGATGAAGTCTATGCATGGCATCCAAACAGGAATAAAGCTTTTGAAGGGCTCTTAATTACACTCATACAACAGTATCAAGAACGTACAGACGTCTTATTAATAAAAGATGTTAAAAAATCTAAATTAGGTCATTGGTATTTAAGCAATGACATCACAGGGATGAGTTTGTATGTAGATCGTTTCGGTGAAAACATTCAAGGACTGCAAAAAAAACTAGATTACTTTAAAGAATTGGGTGTGAATTTTTTACACCTCATGCCTATTTTTGAAAGTCCAGAAGGAGAAAGTGATGGAGGATATGCAGTATCCGATTTCAGAAAAGTAGCCAGCAGATTTGGAACCTTGCAGGATTTGCAAAACTTGATAGCAGAAATGAATACAGCCGATATGTATTTAATGTTAGATATTGTTTTAAATCATACCTCACACCATCATGAGTGGGCGCAAAAAGCAAAAGGTGGTGATCCTTATTATCAAGATTTCTTTTATTTCTATGATCATCGTGGCATACCAGATCAATTAGATCAAACTATGCCCGAAATTTTCCCTGAATCCTCGCCAGGTAGTTTTAGTTATGTGCCTGAATTGAATAAATGGGTCATGACAGTATTCCATCATTACCAATGGGACTTAAATTTTAGCAATCCAAATGTATTGGTTGCCATGATGGATACGATTTTATTTTACGCAAACCTAGGGGTAGATATTTTACGTATAGATGCGCCTGCGTTTATTTGGAAAGAGATTGGTACGGGCTGTCAAAACTTACCTAAAGCACATACCTTATTAAGATTGATCAAGCAATGTACACAAGTCACAAGTCCAGGTATGGCATTGTTAGGAGAAGCCATTGTTGCACCAAATGAAATCATCAAATATTTTGGTACTGACAACTATACTGCAAACGAATGTGATGTGGCTTATAATGCGACACAAATGGCATTGCAATGGGATGCGCTTGCCACTGGCGATACAAGGATCATGCTCAATGCGCAGCATCCTATTTTACAAAAACCATATGGTTGTACTTGGATCTCCTACACAAGATGCCACGACGATATTGGATTGGGTTATGACGACGAAATCATAGCAAGCACCGGATTTAATCCTTACCACCATAGAACCTATTTAAAAAATTATTATTCTGGTAGTCATGACGGATCGGTAGCAGCCGGTGCCTTATTTTCTGTCAACCCTAAAACCAATGATGCTCGTATTAGTGGTTCCCTCGCTTCATTGTGTGGATTAGAAAAAGCAATGGCTTGGAACAATACAGGTGAAATAGAAAATGCATTGAGAAAAATTATTTTAATGCAAGCGCATGCGATGTTCATGGGCGGCATTCCTATGTTGTATTATGGAGACGAGATGGCCTACACCAATGACTATAGTTATTTAAATGATCCAGGCAAAAATTATGACAACAGGTGGATGCACCGACCAATTATTGACTGGAATAAAAATGAACAAAGAAAAAAGAAAGGGAGTTTGGAGTATCGCATCTTTAATGAAACAAAGCAGCTAATTCAAATTCGAAAAGCATTGCCGATTTTGAGCGATTTTAGTAATGTAACTTGGATGACCCCACATAATATTCATGTGGCTGGATTCATTCGCTCCTTTGAGAATAAAAAATTATTCTGTCTTTTCAATTATCAAGCTGCTGACTCCTTTGTCACTTGGTATACTTTTAAGGAACATGGCATAAGACCAGCACAATTAAAAGATCATTGGACTGGCCTTACACACGATGTTGGTAATGACAACGAATATTTTATATTAGGCGCTTATCAGTTCGCTATTTTGGAAGTGGTTAGTTAGCCCCATCTAGTTTTGCTTTGTCAATTGCATATTGGCCTATCTTATTTCCTACTTGTAATCCGACTTCACAATCTGACCTATAGTGTAAGCCACCCACTAATCTAGACTTAGATGCATCACTCGCCATTTGCGTATATGCAGCAGCCCTATTGGGCACTAAATAACCAAGGACAGTTGCTGCAGCGCCACTAAAAGTGGAATGACCAGAAATATAGGCTGGGAAATTTGGCAAACCAGTCAATGTTTTAATTCTTGGGTCCAACTGAGAAGGTCTTGGATTGTAATAAATGTATTTTGTTTTCCAACACACAATTGCAGCATCCATTAAACTCATGTTCAATAAAGCCATGTTTCTAGCCCATTTTACTTCACTCAAATTAAGCCCTATAAAATCTTCTGCTGCTATGGCATTCCAATGGCCTGGAGGTGCATAAGTGCCAATACCATCTCCCCAAAATAAAACGAGTTTATGGTTTTCTAATGTTGGGTTTTTGGTATAACTATATACTTCCTCAAGTTCTTTTTTCATTTGAGCACTACCAGTTGAAGGTGGTGGTGGCGGAACCAATGCTCTTGCAGTAGCTGTATCAAATAAAAATGGCGTTACATTCCCAAATAAAGGCAACATACCTGGGCGTTTTGGAACATCTTGGCTAATCCACGGTATTTCACCTTTTGCAATAGTAGATGTCTCAAAATTGGACCAATCAGTTGGTGTTCCAACTGCTTTTCCTGCATTGTCTGTTCTTGCTCTGGCAATAAAAACTTGTGCAATTTGTCTACCTAAAGTTTCTCCCGCAACCACATCACTTCTTGTAGCTGATCCAGACATGATAGCAGCATCTTGATGCAATTTTGATTTTTGTTCTATTGCACCAATTTCTGTTGGGAATAATAATTTCATCATCTCTGCTGTTACGCCTGCAATGACAGCCGCTTCGGAAGGATAAGAAGGCAAAGTAGTATTGCCATTTTTTGCTATGATCCCTGCATCTGTTGTAGCTGGCGCAGGACGATTGTATAATTTTTTATAATGCCAACACGCCACTAATGCATCATATTGCGCTGCAGCAATATAGGCATAGGCTCTCGCAGCATATGGAGGATTCGCAAATGGAAATAGTGGATAAGCAAATGGATTGGCTGCACTTGGAATGGGATATGTACCATCCTCATTTTGAAATGGCGGTAAATTATACTTTGCAACCAATTCTCTCATTGTTTCATTCCATCTAAGTACCCCGCCAGCTGCCCAATATCTAATATTAGAAGCTTGCTGGTCTGAAAGATTTTTTTGGAGACCTTTTATCTCATTTAATTCTGCCACATAATTGACATGCGTAATTGCTAAAGGTGTGGCCAATGCAAAAGTATCTGGTCTTTTTAATAAAACTGTTTTCCAAGTACCTGCATTTAAGTCTGCATTAGCAGGTTGTAAATATGGCAAATCGTCTGTTCTTCCTTCAATTTGCTTATTACATGCACTAAATAATAGCGTTGTAAATAATATGAATCCGTAGGTATAAATATTTTTCATGTTAATTTTTTTCTGCTGAAGCATCCGTCATTGGTTTGCTTTTTTCTCTTTTTTGGAAATTCAAAATGTAGAATAACCCGCTATAAAATCCTGTAGACTGACCTACATTACGCCCCTTAATCACCCTACTAGCACCACCAACAATAGAAAGTCCAGGAACTTTTTGGATTTCATATTTTATATTGGTCGCTATGGTTGTTGCGTTCATTCGATTGCTAGGAAAAGGCATATTGTTTTTTGTGATATCAAAACCACCTAAAGTTTTTGTATCAGTCAATATCAGTTCTGCAATTAACCAATTACTCCTATATCCAGATCTTAAGCTTACAGTATTCATATTTGGCATATCCACTTGGTTCGATAAAATAGTAGATGTAGTGTAATAACTATTTCTTTCCAAACGAGTATTCCCCCTTACTGTATAGGTTTCAGAAGCTGTGATTGTAAAATTCCCAACCTGATAATCCAACATCAACCTCCCAGAAAATGTATTTGATTTTAGTCCTATTGCGACAGGAAGATAATCTACTATGTAATCGGACAATGGCATAGAAGCGCCGCCTAATAAGTAAACTGAAACATAGCCATTTTTAACCTCTTTTTCGATAGGCATCCACTTTAGCCATGCTGAGGCATCTTGAAATCCAGACATGGAATTTAATGCCCCGGCACTCACATTATTGCTGATATAAGGAACATTGAATAAAAAATTCAAATTGTCTTTAATGCCATAGTTGCCCATCAGATTGATACTCCTAGAACTAACAGTACCTAAATTTAAATTTTCCCTAAAATTGGTGCCTTCCCAATATTTATTCCAGTTGCTTGCATTGTATACAATTCCTGTGCAGAAAAGATCTTTATTCATCATCAAACCGTCTTGATCAGTTTGGGCAATTGCAGCTACGCTTAAGCATATTGCAATAAAAGAAAGTATACAATACTTATATAATTGAAACATTTTAATTGATTTGAATACAAATGGCATAGTTAAATACCAGCGACTGCATAACAGTATGCGCTGGTTTTAAGACCTGCTTTTGTAGTAAAAAATAAGATTGTCTATTGCTTTGCTTTCTTTACAGGTGCAGCGCAATGCTTCCCAGCTTTAGTTGGCTTGCATGCATGTGCAGTTTCTGTTACTTTTTTAGACTTGTCTTGTGCATTTATACTATTTGTGCA
>JBDKGO010000046.1:0-7007 GCA_039798125.1 Bacteroidota bacterium
CTATGCTTTTATCTATATTATGTTGTTGTATGGCTTGTTTCAAGAAAGCAGCTTATGCAAGTCCAGTACAAGGCCAATGGAGTGATAGTCTAATTAGTATTAAACAACTTAAACGATTGCATTTGACTGGAGCGGTTGAGCCCATTCAAAAGGAATGGATGCTACAGGCGGTGGTTGTTGCCAATGACGAATATGACAATTGGTATAAATCACTTGTTATTCAAGATAGTACTGGCGGTATCATGTTGTTATTGGATGGACAGAATCTTTTTCAAGATTATCCCGTTGGCACATTGATTCGTTTGCGCTTAAAAGATTTACTCTTATCGGATTATCGTCGCATGATTCAATTAGTGGGTGCTGTTGATAGTAGCTCAGGCAGTTTAGTGACGGGTGGCATCCCTCTACCTTTATTCAAACAGCATATTCAAATTCTGCAAGACAATTATCCAATTGTTCCAATTCAAGTTCAATTTAAAAACCTGCATGATTCCTTACAAGGTCGCTTAATTCAAATTTCTAACATTGAATTCTCCGCAACTGATACAGCTCAAACTTTTGCAGATAAAAAAAATAAATTAGGTGCAAGTCGTGCACTTAAATTTTGCACGGGGGGGACGATTTATCTTAGAACGAGTGGTTATGCAGATTTTGCTGGTGGGGCCATCCCAAATGGGAATGGATCCATATTGGGGGTCTATTCTGTTTACAACTCAGAAAAGCAACTCTTAATCCGCCATCCAGATGACATTTTGTTTACCAATCCACGCTGTTCAGGTGCAGCCTGGCTGAAAAATTAACGGTTTTTGACCCTTTTTATCCCGGTTGCTTGTCAGCTTGGCAGAAGGGTGGCTTTGGTCCTTATTTTGCATTAACAGAACCAAACGATATAACTATGCAAAAAGGTCAAATAAGAGTTCAGACGGAGAACATCTTTCCAATCATTAAAAAGTTCCTTTATAGTGACCACGAAATCTTTGTTCGTGAATTAGTGAGTAATGCAGTGGATGCCGCTCAAAAATTAAAAACCTTAAGTTCAAAAGGTGAAGTGAAAGGGGAGTTGGGCGATTTAAGAGTAGACGTGATTGTGGATGCAAAAGAAAAAACGATTTCTATCATTGACAATGGTATTGGTATGTCTGCCGAAGAAGTAGACAAGTACATCAACCAAGTGGCATTTAGTGGTGCAGAGGAATTTGTAACCAAGTATCAAGATGCGAGTATCATTGGTCATTTTGGTTTAGGATTCTATAGCTCATTTATGGTGAGTGATAAAGTAGATATTTATTCTAAGAGTCACAAAGATGCACCGGGTGTTTTCTGGAGTTGCGATGGCAGCCCTAGCTACGAATTATACGAAGTAGATTATAGCAATAGAGGTACGAAGATCGTGATGCATATCAATGAAGAAAGCAAGGAATTTTTAGAGCCTTCAAGAGTAAAATCTATTTTGGAAAGGTTCTGTAAATTCTTACCTGTCGCTATTTATTTTACCGATGCGAATGCAGAAGTGAAAGAAGCCAAGGCAGAAGACGGAGTGGAAGATGCAACAATTGCAGAAAAACCAATCAATAATACCAATCCTATCTGGGTTAGAAAGCCAGCCGATTTAACAAAGGAGGATTATGAAAATTTTTACAAGGAATTGTATCCTTTTGGCGAAAAGCCTTTGTTCTGGATCCATTTAAATGTAGACTATCCATTTAACTTAACGGGTATTTTATACTTCCCTAAAATCAAACAAAGCTATGAGATTCAAAAGGACAAGATCCAATTGTATTGCAATCAAGTGTTTGTTACAGATGAAGTAAAAGATATTGTTCCAGAATTCTTGATGTTATTACACGGTGTAATTGATAGTCCAGATATTCCTTTGAATGTGAGTAGAAGTTATTTGCAAGGGGATCCGAACGTGAAAAAGATCAATGCGCATATCACTAAAAAAGTAGCTGATAAGTTGGAAGAGATTTTCAACAATGACAGAAAAGCTTTTGAAGAAAAGTGGGAGAGCTTAGGGTTGTTTGTAAAATATGGTATGATCACCGACGACAAATTCCTAGAAAAAGGGAATAAGTTTTTGATTTTAGAAGACGCTGCTGAAGCAGGTAAGTTTTATACTTTAGAGGAATACAAAACAACTACAGAGGCGACTCAAAAAAATAAAGAAGGCAAGCAAGTCTTATTGTACACGACCAATCCGGTGCAACAAGATGCTTTTATCCAAGCCGCAGTAGGCAAGGGATACAAAGTAATCAAATTGGAAACAATGGTAGATGCCGCCTTTATTAATAATGTAGAGATGAAATGGGAAGGCGTTCAATTTGTGAGAGTGGATGCGGATGTGGTTGATAATTTAATTGATAAGCAAGAAAATGTAGATTCAGTTTTATCTAAAGAAGAAGTAGAGCAGGCTAAAAAATTATTTGAATTCCAAATTCCAGAAACAACCATTACGGTGGAAGTGAAAGGTCTTAGCCAAGACGTTGCTCCAGTAATTGCTACAAGACCCGAGTTCATGCGACGTATGAAAGACATGGCTGGTATGAGTGGCGGAGGCATGAATGCATTTTATGCACAAATGCCAGACGAAGTGCATTTGACCATCAATGGCAATCATCCAATTTATCAAACATTGTTAAAGGAAACGAATACAGATAAACAACAAAAGCAAGCAAGAAATTTAGCAGACTTGGCTTTGTTGTCTCAAGGTTTATTAAAAGGTGCTGAGTTAACAAACTTTATCAATCGTTCAGTGGAGTTGACGAGCCAAAGCTAGAGATGAAATAAGTCTTGAAGTTTTATAGATCACCGAGCCCGAATTAATTTGGGCTCGTTTCTTTTAAGTCTATCACTTGCATTTGGATAGACTGTGTACCCTGCCATTCGTTCAATTGTAATTGAAAGACAATATCAAATGGCTTGCCTGATTTTACAATGTCAATTTTATCTGGCATATTGTAGCCGATGCCTCTAACACTATTATTGCCTTGTGTTAGGTTAAAACTAATATGTGCTTCTTTTACCAATTTCGAATAACCTGTGTCTCGCACATTCTTTGCTAGAAAAATTGGACGCATATTGTCTGGTCCAAAGGGTTCCATTTGGGCAATGATCTGGAAAAACTGCATGCTTATTTGATCCAATGGTAGTAGCGCATTGATTAAAATTTCTGGCACCATTTGCGCTGGGGTGATTCTTTCTGCTACAGCCTTTTCAAAGGCCGCTTTAAAAGCTTCTAATTGGTCAATATTTAATGTCATACCTGCTGCAGCAAAATGTCCACCATAACCTAAAAGATGTTCCCTACAGGCGTGTAATGCTTCGTATAAATTAAATCCTTGCACACTTCTTGCGCTGCCCGAAACAATATCGCCATTTTGTGTTAGTACAATCGTGGGCTTGTAATGTCTTTCAATCAACCTACTTGCTACAATACCCACTACGCCTTTATGCCAATGAGGTTGAAACACGACCGTCGATTTTTTATTTAAATTTGTTGGATCATTTTCGATCTCTGCCAATGCTTCTTCCGAAATACTACTATCTGCCTCTCTTCTGTCTAAATTGTCTTGTTGTAAAAGGGAAGCTACATCCAAAGCGCCTTGGTATTCATTTTCTATAAAAAGTTGTACTGCTTTTTTTGCATCATCCATCCTGCCTGCGGCATTGATTCTTGGTGCAACCGCAAAAACTAAATTACTAATTCTGATTGGTCTATTTTGCTTTGCTAATTCTAATAAAGCCAATATACCATGGCTTGGATTTTCATTCACTTTCTCTAAACCAAAAAAGGCCATTGTCCTATTTTCATCTGTCAGTGGTACAATATCCGCAGCGATAGCAGTGGCTACAAGGTCTAAGTATTGTAAATAAGATGTATCTGGTAAATTATAAGCTTGAGCAAGTGCGGTGATCAATTTAAATACTACGCCGCATCCACATAATTCTTTATAGGGATAGCCGCAATCAATTTGCTTGGCATTTAAAATTGCAATTGCCGGTGGTAAAATTGGATCGGGTAGATGGTGGTCACAAATAATAAAGTCTATCCCTAGCGCTTTTGCATAAGTGATTAATTCTGTTGACTTGATTCCGCAATCCACCGAAATGATTAAATTGATCCCTGTTGCTTTTGCGTGATCAATGCCCATTTTTGATACCCCATAGCCTTCTCTATAACGATGTGGAATATAAAAGTCAATGGTAGGATGTATGTTTTTTAAAAACTGGTACAATGTTGCAACTGATGTAGTACCATCTACATCATAATCGCCAAAGACCATGATGGATTCGTTTGCATCAAAGGCTTTTGTAATTCTGGCGACAGCTTTATCCATGTCTTTCATTAACCATGGATCATGCAGGTCACTCAAAGAAGGTCTAAAAAATTGTTTTGCTTTGTCAAAGTCTTCGATGCCTCTTTGTACCAAAAGTTCGCATAAAATGGGATGTATTTTAAGTGCTGTCTGAAGTGCAGTCACTTTAGCCGAATCGGCCTCCAATATATTCCAGCGTTTTTCCATTAATATTTTCTGTCAGTTGTATAGCGCACCAATTCTTCTAATGCGTCTCGAGTAATGGATGGCGGGAAGCTATGTAAAACATCTAATGCTTTATCTCTGTATTCGATCATTTTTGCATGTGCATATTCTATACCACCTAATTCTTTTACATGGTCAATAACAAATTTCACTTTACGTTTATCGTTGTTATTATTTTTAACAATATAGACAATCTCTTTTTTTAATGCAGGGCTACATTTTTGTAAAATGTGAATCAAGGGTAGGGTCAATTTCTTCTCTTTGATATCATTCCCAGTTGGCTTGCCAATCAATTCATCACCATAATCAAACAAATCGTCTTTAATTTGAAAAGCCATTCCTACATATTCCCCAAAATCTTTCATCTTCTGAATTTGCTCCTGGTCTGTCGTGACAGAGGAAGCACCTGCAGCACAGCTAGATGCGAGCAGACTAGCTGTTTTACCATAAATGATTTCGTAGTATACAGTTTCGTCAAAATTTAAGTTTCTTGTTTTTTCAATTTGCAATAACTCGCCCTCACTCATTTTTTTTACAGCATCAGAGAGGATGGTTAATATTTCAAAGTCTTTATTTTCTAGCGAAAGCAATAATCCCTTAGACAATAAATAATCGCCTACTAAAACAGCAATTTTATTTTTCCATAAAGCATTGATCGAAAAAAAGCCTCTTCGCTCTAGCGCATCGTCTACTACGTCGTCATGCACCAATGTGGCAGTATGTAATAATTCCACTAAAGATGCTGCACGGTAACTAGCATTATTAATTTCACCGTTCAGTTTTGCAGAAAGCAAAACAAACATCGGTCTCATTTGCTTTCCCTTTCTTTTGACAATATACTGCATGATCCTGTCTAGCAAGGAAACCCTACTTTTAACCGCCTCTTTGAAATGCGTTTCAAAAAGTGCTAATTCTTTGCCAATGATTTTTTTTGCTAATTCCATTTACGGATGCAATTTAACTTGTATTTAGGGAAGCGATGTGTTTTTTTTAGCTTGATTTAAGCAAGCATATCAAAATGTAGCGCCCCAAAATTTTGCAAAGAGGACAGCTTTAGATCTGCTGCTGCCCAATGCTCCTGTTTTAGTGCATCAGCAGCAGGTACCACCACGCAGGTCATCCTTGCTGCCTTGGCTGCTAACATGCCATAAAATGAATCTTCGAAACAGATGCATGCAAGCGGTGATATGTGAAGCGCATTTGCGCAATCCAAATATACCTGAGGATGCGGCTTTGCATAGGGAAGATTTTGTGCCGAACAACTAGCATGAATTATGCCACGAATACCAAGCTTATCTTTTACCCACTCAATTAGTGCAGGTGGGGACGATGTGGCAAGGCCAATTTTGAATTCCTTTGCTAAAAAAAACTGAAAAATATGTTCTACGCCTGGCATTAAAGTGGCTTCTTTATCTATATACAACATAGCCTGATCAATCACTCTTTGTTCGGCTCTTTCATATTCGGATGATGGGATTTTATACTCATGCAACCAATGCGCCACAAATTCCTTTGATCTAAGTCCTGTTGTGGTAGCATATTGTGCTTCTGTTAAACTGATACCGTATTGTCTAAAGATTTCAGCAGCAGCTTTATTCCAAAGTGGCTCACTATTAATTAATAATCCATCTATATCAAATATTACGGCAGTTTTTTTCATTGTTTAAAGATACAAATTGTTGATTAAACAGGACAAGTCTAATATCATAATATATAGTATATTGCGAATCAAATTAGTAAATTAAACATGCGTGTACTTGATTATTTAAAGCAAATAAGAATTTTTCGCTCCCTCATTTATGGGATCGTAGGATTGTTTACCTATCCAGGGCTTGCTTTGTTTAATGAAATGAAGATAGAGGGTACAGAACATCTAGAAAACTTACCTAAAAAGAATGTCCTTTTTGTGAGCAATCATCAAACTTATTTTGCAGACGTAATCACTTTTGTACATATTTTTTGTGCAGTTAAATGGAGAAAATTCAATCGATTAGGCATTCCTTATTATTTGTTGAATCCATTTACCAATGTTTATTTTATTGCAGCCGAGGAAACAATGAATGATAACTGGCTAACAAAATTATTTAAATTAGGTGGCGCACTTACAGTGAAGCGAACTTGGAGGGCAGAAGGGAAGGATGTAGAAAGACAAAGAGATGTGGTAGACACCCAAAAAATTGATAAAGCATTAGCAAAAAGTTGGGTGATCACTTTTCCGCAAGGTACTACAAAACCTTTTGCACCAGGCAGAAAAGGAACTGCGCATATTATTAAGAACAATCATCCTATTGTGATTCCAGTGGTGATCAATGGATTTTGGCGCGCGTTTACAAAAAAAGGGCTAACGTATAAAAAAGTAGGTACGCCGCTGACCATAAGATTCAAAGCACCTTTAGAGATTGATTATACCGGTTCTGTGGAACAAATTTTAGACCAAGTGATGGACGCCATTGAGCAAAGTAAGGA
>JBDKGO010000047.1:0-6995 GCA_039798125.1 Bacteroidota bacterium
AAAATTGAAGCCCACTCAGATTTTGAATTAGATACTTATAGATTACCGCACCCGATTTTAGGAAAAGTAAGTTTAAGAGAATTGACCCTATTCACTGCATTGCACACAACACATCACTTGGAATTGTTAAAACAGAAATTAGTGCAGTAATTTGCGATTTAACTATCTAAAAAGTTTTTTGTCTGCATAAAAAGTTCCAAACGGAACAAGTGAAGCTAAAAAAGCCATACACATTTTGAATATGTTCCAGCGATGTATAAATGAAACCTGAAGTAGTAAAACAATATAAAGCACAAAAAGCATACCGTGCGCCAAACCAACAACATAATTAGGCTGTGGCATAGCAAATTTGTATTTTAAAATCATCGTAAATCCTAAAAGTAAATACGAACAACCTTCAATAAATGCCACAATTCGGAGTCTCCCTAATGCCGTTTTGAATAATTCATTTACCATTATATTATATCTTTTAAATTAGTTTTTTGTTAATACTTTACAGTGCTGCTATGCAAGTCATTCTAATTATTTAACACTTGCAGCTAATTCAATATCCCAATTTTATTGCCAGTCAATTCCATCACTCCTATTGCAGGTGGCACAGACCCTATCTGGTTCATCCTATCCAAAAAATCCTTGATGGTGAATGTTTTTCCAGCTAATTCCATTGCTCTTGCATATTCAGCCATTGCCTCCTCAATAAGGTGTTTCCCCGTAATATAGCTCGTGCCATATCCCGGTTGTCGCATATAAAGATGCTGTTCAAATTTCAATAATTTCTTCTCGGTTTTCATCCATCCCCTTGGTGTATACTGCGCGTGTATTTTCCCTGCCTCCTCCATTGTCATTTCATTTGCATGTGCATATAAAGAACCTAATCCTCTTGCAGCACGCTGCGCGATCAAGATGTAAACAATTTCTCTCACCCTTGGATCATCATCATAAAGCCCGGCATTCATAAATGTCTCTTCTACTGCAGTAGCCATGCCTTCATTTCTTGAATCGAAAATATTATACAATAATGGATCACGCCTAATCTCAGAAACATGTGGCTCGAAATCCATCTGCGCCAATTCAAACCAATGATAAAAATGAGAAAATAATGGACGTGGATCATAATGCATCGTAATCAAAAAGAAATTACGTTTCTCCTTTGGAACAAATCTGCCTTCGTGCTCCCTTAAGGCAGGTTCATAATAACTTTTCATGGTTAGCAACTGCTGCTTATCAAGAAATTTTAAGAAGCTCCTAACAGATTTTTCTTTCAATGAATCATACTCTAAAACAGTATTGGCCTCCCTAAGCATTGGCAAATTTCTATTGCGGTGTTCCTCAAGTTTTAGTGAGGACCAAGCACGTGAAAGCTCTCTTTTTAATAATACCACTTGGTCTTCCCATGTCATGGGAACAAGGTGAACATTTTTTGAATACCAATTATAATTTTCTTTGCCTATTCCAGAAGGACCAGTCTTCTTATTCGATTCAGCTTCAAGCCATTTTACAAACTTTTGGGTAGAGGCCATTGATTGATGAATCAAATTTTGAAGCGTGCCATCGTCTTTGACACCCGGTTTTTCAAGCAATTCATTGAGATCGTCTATCTGTGATTGGATATCACTAATACCCGCAATCCAAAGTTCTTTTGCATTGCCTGTCAAATTCAATTGAGCTTGTTCATTCAAAGGTACAATCACCTTCAACTGATTGATCAGATCATTCTTTTCGGCCTCAGAAAGTGGAAATGTATATTTCCATAAATCAATAATTGCATGATGCGAAGGTCCTTCATGTGCTGGAACATCACTACGTTCAGTAAAAATAGTTTTATAAAAAGCCGGATCCCTATTCCATGGTTTTAAAACTCGATGATTGAAATCGTATCCATTCATTTCGGCCCAAACTAGCATCCAATCAACTTTGTGTTCAATAGTCCAAGAACTGGTATCTATTCTGTTTAATTTTGATTGCAATAGCTTGAAAGCAGGCCATCGTTTATTGAAGTTAAGAACAGTATAATCTGGCGCGCCTTTAAGCAAAGAAGGTTTTTCGAAAGCTCGCCATTCTTTAAAAAGGGATACAAGAGATGCATAATCATTTGTTTGCTTTTGTTGAGACATCCCTGATGCACATATCAATGAAAACATCAAAAGCAAAATAAGTCTTGAAATGGAATAACAATATTTCATAAAGCAAATTTTTGGAGATTATGAAGATCGTAATTTTCATTTGAATTATAGCGCCTTAATGATTATAAAGATCCTAAATACCTATAAAGTAGGGAATTTATGTCTATTCTTAGCTGCTTAAACAAATACAGTTTGAGACCATTTTTTTACTTAAATTCAGGTTGTCAAAAATGGAACAATACTATGCGTTTTATCCTTTATTTTCTTTTGCTATCTAACCTTACATTATCCGCTCAGGTGCTCGACTTCAGCATGTTATCCTCTCTAAAAATCAGAAATGTTGGTCCTGCCAATATGAGCGGAAGAATCACCTGCATTGATGCATTAAAATCGAATCCAAAAATGATCTATGTTGGTGCTGCATCTGGGGGTGTTTGGAAATCCGAAAATGGAGGATCTTCATGGAAGCCTATTTTTGATGAACAGCCTACACAAAATATTGGCGCAATTGCTATTCAGCAGAGTGACCCTAAAGTGATATGGGTAGGCACAGGTGAAGGCAATCCCCGTAACTCGATGAACCTAGGAATGGGCATCTTTAAAAGTGAAGATAGCGGTCGAACATGGAAACATATGGGCTTGACAGCAACTAAAACAATCCATCGAATTATTATCGACCCTCGAGATCCAAATATAATTTATGTGGGCGCAATGGGAGATCCATTCACAGCAGATTCCAATCGCGGTTTATATAAAACCACCGACGGTGGCCAACACTGGAAACAAATTTTATTTTCAAATACGACTTCGGGTGTAGCAGATCTTGTGATGCACGAATCAAATCCAGATAAACTCATTGTTGCATTATATGAGCACCATAGAACGCCCTATTATTTTGTTTCGGGTGGAAAAGGATCAGGTATTTATATCACCAATAATGGTGGTGCGCAATGGGAAAAATTATCAGATACAAATGGTTTGCCAGCGGGTGAATTAGGACGAGTGGGACTTGCTATAGCGCCTAGTAATCCAAATATTGTTTATGCAAAAGTGGAAGCGAAAAAAAATGCATTGTACAAAAGTGATGATGGGGGTATGCATTGGAAAATGATCAATGACAATCCACGATTTACAAATAACCGTCCCTTTTATTTTCAAGACCTTGCCGTAGACTCAAAAGATCCCGATCGTCTATACAATATATATCAACCTTTGTCGGTAAGTTATGATGGTGGTATTAGCTTTGATCCAACACCGATGATCCCAGCAGATGAAACAAAAGGGATTCATGCCGACTTTCACGCCATGTGGATTAATCCATATGATGCGCAACATTTTATAATTGGTGGAGATGGTGGCTTGGGCATCACCTATGATCATGGAAAGTCTTGGTATTTTCCAGAAACGATTCCTGTTGCTCAATTTTATCATGTGAATGTGGACTACGAAACGCCATTCAATGTTTATGGTGGAATGCAGGATAATGGAAACTGGTCTGGACCTGCTTATACTTGGAAACGCGGTGGCATAAGAACATTGTATTGGCAATACTTGGTGGGCGGAGATGGTTTTCATATTGCTCCTGATCGCGATGATGCAAGATTTGGTTATGGTACTTCACAAAATGGAGATTTGTATCGTTATGATAAGCTTACAGGATATTATCAAAGTATTGCACCAACAGCAAAAGAGGCTTCAACACATTTGCGATTCAACTGGAATGCTGGATTTGCAAAAGACCCATTCAATGAAAATGCTGCATACTATGGTTCTCAATTTTTGCACAAGACCACAGATAAAGGAAGAAACTGGGAAACAATTTCAACCGATCTTACAACAAATAATCCTGCTCATCAAAAGCCCGATTATGGTGGATTAACGCTCGATGTTTCCGGAGCAGAAAATTACAATACCATTATTGCTATTGCGCCGAGTTTTCTTGATAAAGATCTTATTTGGGTAGGCACTGATGATGGACAGGTGCAACTCAGTAACAATGGAGGATTGTCTTGGAATAATCTTACAAAAAATATCATTGGACTGCCCGAAGGTGCATGGATTCCACAAATACATGCATCACGATATGAAAAAGGAACGGCATGGTTAGTGGCCAATAATTATCGCAAAGGAGATTATACATCCTACTTATTTAAGACCACAGATTATGGTAGCACATGGAAAAGTATACTTGATGCAAATGAGGTGAAAGGCTATGCATTAACTTTTGTTCAAGATCCAGTGGAGAAACAATTAGTTTTTCTGGGAACGGAAAATGGATTGTGGGTGAGTATTAATGAAGGAAAAGATTGGGTGCCATTCAAAAATGGTTTTCCTAGCGTGTCAACTATGGACTTAGTTATTCAGGAAAAAGAATCAGCATTGGTGGTGGGAACCTTTGGCAGAGCCATATGGGTGCTTGACGACCTAAAGAGTTTGCGTGAGATTATAAGAGGAAATACCAAAGAAAAAATAACTACTTTACCTATGAATGAAGTCATACAGGTAAAAGGATTGTTCATTGCGCCTCCGGGGAATATCTGGACAGGATTTGGTACCACATTTGAGGGAGAGAATCGACCCTTCCAAGAAGCAGCCATCCCAATTTATATCAATGATATTCCTTCCAAAGAAGATAAGGTTAAAGGATTCATTTTAAATAATAAAGGGGATACCATTCAACAATTAACAACACAAGTGCTGATGCAAGGATTGAATTATATGCACTGGAAGCTGGATGAAAATCGCACATACTTATCTGGAAACTATGATCCAAATGAATCAAGAGGAATTCCTGTGCTTCCTGGCACCTATACAGCAGTCATAATGTATAAAGGGATTCAATCTAGTACCAGTATCAAAGTAATTTCAGATCCAAGATTTAAGATGAACGAAGAAGTGGATCGGGAATTGTATCGTTATAATAAAGCACTCGATTTGGAAGTTGTAAGATTAAAGTCTCTTTTCAACTTGATTAATTCTTGGGAGCAAGCATTAAAAAATATTCATGAAAGGTTAACTAAACAAAAAAATAATGAAAAAGCATTAAAAACTGTGAACCAGATGATGGATAGGGTGAAACAATTAAAATTAGCTGGCAAAGATAGCCCTGGTAATCGTCAGATAGGCGCATGGCAGAGCGTCAAGGTCACTGCTACTTCTGCCATCAATGAAGCAGAAAAAGTAGCGATGGCTAGAATAGAAATTCCCTCTGAACAGGATTGGAAAAGAATTAGCGATGCAGCTGCATTGATTGATAATTATAAACTTCAAATAAATCATTTTGAGGATACTAGCTGGAAAAAATTTATCAAGCTTTATAGGAAAAGTAAATGATGAAATTGGGTCATTTTTACAAAAACCAACTATAAATAAGGAACAGTATTTACAACATCCTAATTGGCAAAACCATGCATGATCTAAAAGCAGGAATATATATTAAAAGCACTGCGCTATTGAATGGCAGTTTCTTTGAGGATACAAGCATTCTAATCGTTGAACACAATGAAGCAGGAACAACTGGTTTTGTAACTAATAAATCCTTTGGAAAGTCCTTGCATGAACTAATTGAATTCAATCACAGTAAACCATTTCCGCTAATGGATGGTGGTCCCGTTGATAGAACACATCTCTTTGTAATACACAAACGACCAGATCTCATTGAAGGAGGTAAAGCATTAACCAATGGCCTTTATTTGGGTGGCAATATGGAGCAAGTGATTGAAGCCATCAACAACGCGTCTGCCACTCAAGCAGAAATTCAACTTTTTATTGGCTATTGTGGATGGGATGAAGGAGAATTGGAAGCGGAGCTAGAAGAAGGAAGTTGGAGCATCTAGAAGGATTAAAATCTATCAGCAACAAATAAACCACCGAAAGTGGCAGTCATACAAACTACAACACTCAATATAATATATAAAAGCATAGTGCTGTTTTGACCTTGTTGAAAGAGTGCAACTGTTTCGCTACTAAAAGCCGAAAAAGTGCTAAAGCCACCACAGAAGCCCACTATCCAAAATAAACGTGCAACAGGAGAAAGTAATTGTTTTTGATCTGCCAATCCTATCAGAAAACCCAATACAAAACAAGCAATTACATTAATTGTAAATGTACCAAAAGGAAAACTAGAATTATGGAATGCGTTGACCCACTTGCCAAGTACAAACCTAACCAAGCTGCCTAAGCCGCCTCCAATAAAAACATAGATAAGTTCCTTCATGGATTCAAAATTAAACTAATTCTTTTTTGTTACACAATACTATAAAGTAGTTATGCTTGCCTAGAAAGCTATAATTTCTTAATTTACAAAGGGTTATTTTCAAAAGGCGTAAATAATGTATTCACTTATTTTACAACTGTACACCTTTATTGACTAGGTTTGGCATTTACCATTTCAATTTCAAAAACCAAAATAGAATTAGGTACAATAATTGCAGATCTTGTTCGAATACTATACGCCAGCCCTGAAGGAATTAAAAGTTTTACTTTATCCCCAATTCGTGCTCCCTCTAATCCAACTTGCCAACCTTTAATCAATCTAGCCAATGGGAAAGTACGAGTCTCTTTTGCAGTTTGATCAAAAATAATATTTGTACCCATCAAGTACCCTTTGTAAAAGATAGAAACGGTATCAGTCAATTTAACCAATTCAGACTTTGTACCTGTTTTCATCATTGTATAATACAAACCATTTTTGTAATGAATAGCATCCGTCTTGTTGGACTCTATTAGTTTTTTAATGACAATAGAATCATTGTATGCGCGCGCTAAACTATCTATATCAGAAAAAGGCGGCAAGAAAGGTTTTTGAATACTGGTATTTTGAATTTTCAACCATGCACCATTATCCCCTTGACTCCATGTATCTGTAAAAAG
>JBDKGO010000048.1:0-7076 GCA_039798125.1 Bacteroidota bacterium
TTTTTCATATTAAATTAATTCTATATAAAATTAGTTCTATTTAATCAGAATGGTACATTCCAAATAGAAGAATTAAAATGTTGTACCCAATGTTGTACCCAAAGCCAATTTCGGATAGTCAATGCCTTGCATTGCCTTCCGCTCTCGTCTCGTCTTACCCAAAGCCTTTCAAAAGTATGCTACGCATACTTTTGGCTTTTTTAATGCTCATCGGTTTACGAAAGCGAGCTTTCGACACCACTTCGCATTAAAAATGCCTCTCACTTTCGTGAGAGGCTTTGTATCGAGGTCCCGAGCGGATTCGAACCGCTGTAGAAGCTTTTGCAGAGCTCTGCCTAGCCACTCGGCCACAGGACCCCAAAGAACTTAATTATAAAAGAATTTTACCACTAAATCGAATTAAGCGACATTTGTACTATAAATCCTGCTTATGCAACAGCCAATTGGCACTTCCGAATTGATCATTAACCCTAGAGGCGCTGTGTATCATTTAGACCTTCGTCCCGAAGAGCTTGCCGATACCATCATCACTGTGGGTGACCCAGATCGTGTAGCCAATGTAAGTAAGTACTTCGATCAAATAGAGCATCAATCTGCGCATAGGGAATTTATTACCCATACCGGCTATATTGGCTCAAAACGTATTTCAGTCATGAGTACTGGTATTGGGCCAGATAATATAGACATTGCATTGAACGAAGTGGACGCGTTAGTGAATATTGATTTCGAAACAAGATGCATTAAAGAAAAAAAACAATCCGTGTCTGTGATTCGTCTTGGTACTTGCGGGTCTTTGCAAGGTGAAGTTGGTGTAGATCAATTGGTGGCTGGCACGCATGGTTTAGGCGTGGATAATTTATTGCATTTTTACCAACCAAATAACAACCCCGAAGAGCTTGCTATTTTAGCCGCATTTGAACAGCATACAAATATCCATGCGCATCATATCAAACCTTATATATCAAGTGCGAGTGCAGGATTGCTAAAGCATTTTACAGCAGGTTATAACCATGGTATTACGGTAACCTGTCCTGGTTTTTATGGACCACAAGGGAGGATTCTAAGATTGCCTTTAAAGATGCCAAATCTGGTAGACCAAATGACAAGTTTCAGATTCGGGAATCATCATATTGCAAATTTTGAAATGGAAACAAGTGCGATTTATGGCTTGTGTAATTTATTAGGGCACCAATGCTTAAGTATCAATGTGATTGTTGCCAATAGAGTGAAGAAAGAATTTAGTAAAGATGGCGCAAAAGCGATTGACCATATGATTCAAAAAAGTCTGGGCATTATTGCCTCCATCTAATCCAATAAATTATTCAAATGGATATTCAATTTTCAAAATACCAAGGCACAGGGAACGACTTTGTGATCATCGACAACCGAGATGGAAGTATCGCTTTATCCAATGCACAAATTGCATTTTTATGTGATCGAAAATTTGGGGTTGGTTCAGATGGGTTAATGCTTTTGGGCACAGCATCTGGCTATGATTTTTTGATGAAATACTATAATGCTGATGGCACCGAAGGTACAATGTGTGGCAATGGAGGCAGGTGTTTAGTGCAGTATGCAAATGATCATGGGATTGTAAAAGAAGAGTATCTTTTTTCAGCGATTGATGGCCCTCACGAAGCAAAGATTGAAAACAATGGATGGATTCATTTAAAAATGTCAGATGTCAATGCGGTTGAAACAGGCGAAAACTTTTTTGTAACCAATACAGGCTCTCCCCATTATGTACAATTTGTAAATGATGTCAAACAATTTGATGTTTTTGCTAATGGAAAAGCCATTCGATACAACGAACGATTCAAAACAGATGGTATCAATGTCAATTTCATTGAATTTCAACAAGACCATTTATTTGTGCGCACCTATGAAAGAGGCGTAGAAAATGAAACCTATAGTTGTGGCACTGGTGTCACTGCCGCTGCCATTACATCGCATTTACATAAAACAGGAGCGCATCGTGTAGCCATTCAAACCCTTGGTGGCGAATTAGCTGTGAGCTTTAACAATCAAGGTGGCGGCCATTTTAATCATATTTGGCTTCAAGGTCCTGCGACTTTTGTATACAATGGGACGATCCATTTAAAATAAATCTAGTATGCCCTTATTCAATGTACGCGTTTATGGAATTTTATTAGATCCTGAAAAAGGTTTACTAGTAAGCGATGAATTTATAAGAGGCAACTACATTACTAAATTACCTGGAGGCGGTTTAGAAATTGGCGAAGGTACAAGAGATGGATTGGCTAGAGAATTTATGGAGGAAGTAAATATTGAGGTGACTGTTGGGGATCATTTTTACACCACAGATTTTTTTCAAATTTCTGCCTTCAATAATAAAGACCAAATTATTTCCATCTACTATTTAGTGTATACTGCCGATACTTCTGTTATTCAAACAAAAGAAAAAGCATTTGATTTTTTACCTGAACAAGTTGCTGATAGCAATGGCACAGCAGAACATTTAAGGTGGATGCCATTGGATGAAATTTCCGAAGATGCAATGACTTTACCTATAGACAAAGTAGCCATCAAAATGTTGCTAGAAATATTGGAATCAAAATAAAGTAATTAAATCCCCGCAACCTCTCCCATTGCTTCACGCTTCATTTTTTCAGCGGTCTCTGCGCCCACATAATTTTCGATACGATTTCTAATTAGATGAATCAGTGGTGTTAATACAATCGCCATAGTGAACTTATACATATAGTTCACAACCCCCACTGCTAAAACAGTTGACCATGCCCATCCGTTACCAATTTTAAATGCAATAAACAGTACCACAAAACTATCCACCAACTGTGACACCACTGTAGAACCAGTAGATCTTAACCAGATCATTTTATCGCCAGTTCTTTTTTTAATTTGATGGAATACGGTGACATCAATTAACTGACTCACCATAAATGCAATGATGCTTCCAATGATGATCCACATCCCTTGTCCAAAAATAGCTTCAAATGCCAATTGCATACTTGGTACACCATTTTGCATTTTTGATTCCACCCAGAATCCAGCGGGCGCTGCCGACATAGCTAGATAAAACATGACAAATGCATAACTAATCAAAGCCACTGCAATTAAACTGATTCTTCTAACTGCTTTGGGTCCGTAATATTCATTGACAATATCTGTAATGACAAATTCTAAAGGCCATAATAATACCCCACAGGTTAAATTAAACGCCAACCCAGACTCTCCAAATAAAGTCAAGTTCATAGGTTTAAATCCAAATACGGATTCTAATGAAAAAATCTTCCCTCCAATACATTCTGCAATAAGTGCGTTTGCAACAAAGAATGCGGTGATACCCAAAAACAATTTGGTGGGTTTGTCTTTTAAGATTTGATGAATCATAATTGAATTTATATGAATAAAAGGCCTGCTTGAACCAATAACATACTAAGGTTGAAAATAGTTTGCCAGTTAGGTAAAATAACCGCTTTTTTTTGAAGGACTTGGATTAAAAGGATGAACGCAAAAATGAGGTTGATTAATGGGGCCAATTCCAAGCCTGTGACAGCAATAAATTGAGCAATATCTCGAGGGATTTTCATCCATGTGATGAATAAAAATAGGGTCGAAACTAGGTAAACTAGGTTAGAAATGACTGCTACTTTTGAAAAAAAGGACAATGGGGAGCGTGAGATCATTTGTTGATATTTACAATTGATTAAAAGTACAAAAAAGCCTATTTAGTTGTAGGTTTGTTCCTATAAATTAATGAATATGTTCAAGTCTCTTTTTAAGTCTGCACTACCCCATCTTATTGCCGTGGCCATTTTTGCTATTGTAGCAATTGTGTATTGTAAACCAGCATTAGAAGGCAAAGTATTGCAACAGTCGGATATTACACAATGGAAAGGGATGGCTCAAGACGCCATGAACTATAATGAACAATATGGAACAACCCCTTTGTGGACGAATAATATGTTTGGAGGCATGCCAGCTTATCAGATTACTGGTATACCAGGAACCTCATTTTCAGTTGGCATCTTAGATCATTTATTCACCCTTAATTTGGCTGAACCTATTGGCTTGTTCTTTTTGGCAAGTATCTGTTTTTATTTTTTAGCACAAGTGCTTGGGTTCTCAACTGTCATAGGTATCATTGGCGGATTGGCTTATAGCTATGCAACATATAATCCAATTATTGTTGTGGTTGGTCATATCACTAAAATGCACGCCATTGCTTATCTACCTTTCTTTATTGGCTCTATCCTTTTAATATTTCAAAAGAAGTATTACCTAGGTGCCATCTGTACTGCAATCGCAACTACATTATTTGTACAATCAAACCACCTTCAGATCAACTATTATGGATTAATTATCGTTTTAGCGATGTCTGTCTTTTATCTTGTGCAATGGATTAAAGCAAAAGATTTCACACATATCTTTAAAACTGTTGCATTTAGTTTAGTGGCTGGATTAATGGGCTTGGCTGTGAATGCAGTGATGCTAATTGGAACGGCTGAATTTGGGAAATCTACTATAAGAGGTGGTAGCGCATTGGCCACTAAGGATAGCAAAATCACCAATACAGGATTGAATAAAGAGTATGCATTAAGTTATAGCATGTTCTTATCAGAGCCATTGGTAATGATGTTCCCGCATATTTATGGTGCTTCTAGTGATCCAAATTTAGTAGACCCTACTCAATCAAAAGCGATTGAAGTATTACAACAAATGCAACCAGAAGTGGGTCAACAATTACAATCCTTCTTACAATTTTATTGGGGCGGTATTGGATTTACAGCAGGCCCTCCTTATGTAGGTGTTATTATTTGCTTCTTTGCATTTATTGGATTTGGAAGTAATACCAATCCAAACCGTTGGTGGATTGGCGCTGTAATTGTGCTATCCGTCTTACTTGCAGCTGGCTCCTATTTTGAATCTTTCAATTTAATGATTTTAAAATACTTACCGCTTTATAACAAGTTCCGAGCACCTAGTATGATTATTGTTGTGCCAACATTTTTAATTGGCATCTTAGCAATGTATGGATTGAGTGCTGTAATAAAAGCAAGTAATTTTAAAAACTTCCTTCAAGAACATAAAATTGGATGGATTAGTTTAGGCCTCGTATTCTTTGCAGTCTTGGCATTGTATTTTAACGCTGATTTTAAAACTGAAAGCGAAAAACAATTGATGACTCAGATTATGCAAATACAAGATCCAAATCAAAAAGCAGCATTTGAAACCCCTGCCAGAGATATGGTGAATGCGATTGCAGAAGACCGTAAAGGTTTTATTGAATCAGATATCATTAGAACCATTATTTTTATTGGAATAGCCTTCTTCTTGATCTTCTTATACATCAAGCGTTCTATACAAGAGACCGTATTTATTGTTGCTATAGGCCTATTGTCATTAGTGGACCTGTTTCAAATGAATGTGCAATACCTCAAACCAAGTCAATATATAGAAGCTGCAGAAAATGATAATGCATTTGCGTTAACAGCATTAGACAATGCATTGTTGAAAGACAAAAGTCATTACCGAATCATTGACCTTAGACGAGGTATTCAAAACTCATTCAATGAGGGCGCCATCCTTGCCTATCATCATAAATTAGTGGGCGGATACAATCCTGCTAAATTGAGTATCTATCAAGATCTAATCGAAAATCAATGGTATAATTTCCCTAATTGTTTGCCGACTTTGAACATGATGAATACCAAATACATCATCACTGGAAATATGGCATCCGATATCATTCCTAATCCAGATGCATTGGGTAATGCATGGTTTGTCAAAGGCATTGAATTTAAAAAAGGACCTAGAGCTGTGATGGATCATCTTAGCTTTTTCAATCCAAAAGATACTGCGGTAATGGATGAGCAAGATAAAATAGCGGATTTGGATGGACTACAAGTTGACTCTAACGCAAGTATTCAGTTGGTTCAAAATAAAAACGACGAGATCACTTATAAAGCAAAAACGAATGCAAAGCAATTAGCCGTATTTAGTGAAATCTATTATAAGGATGGTTGGAAAGCTTATATAGATGATAAAGAGACGCCAATAGTAAAAGCCAACTATGTATTAAGAGGATTGGTTGTGCCAGCTGGTGAACATACTATCAAATTTGAGTTCAAACCTGCTTCAATTACAAGTGCGAGACAAATTGCTAGTGTTGCATCTATCCTACTTTGGTTGTCTTTGGTAACAATGATTGCATTTGGAATTAAAAACTTGAATAAAAAAGAAAATACTGCTAAATAATGCAATTATCCATTGTTATATGCAGCTATAATAGAGCAAGCTATATCAGCGATGCTTTGGATAGTTTGTACACGCAAACAGCTGGATTAAATGCATTTGAAGCCATTATTGTTGATAATAATTCAACCGACAATACAGCTGAAGTATTTAGCCAATGGAGGGCAGCGCATAAAAATGGAAGTTTCACTTATATTACTGAAACAAATCAAGGTGCTTCCTTTGCGCGTAATACAGGTGCTGCTGTCGCAAAGGGACAATGGTTGTGTTTTATGGACGATGATGCAGTGGCCACCCCTGACTATGTTGAAAACATCTTAAAACATATTGAAGCCAAACCTGATGCTGTTGGATTTGGGGGTCGCATCATACCAAAATATATCCCTGCAGAACCTACATGGATGAGTTACTATGTCTCTTCTTTAGTTGGAAATTTTGACTACGCGCCTACTGCCTGCGCTTTTGAAAATGGCAAGTACCCTTTAGAGTCTAATATGATTGTTAAAAAGGATGTATATGACAGAATTGGTGGATTTAATACTGCATTGCCAGGCGTAGTAGGCACTTTAAGAATTGGTGGTGAAGGCAAGGAATTATTCTATAAAATATTAGCATTAGGATATACAATATATTACGACCCAGCAATTTGTGTGCACCATGTGATAGAAGTTAAGAAATTAACTTCGGAATATATGTATAGAGTTGCAAGTGGTATTGGCAGAGGTGAGAAAACCCGAACAAAAGCAATATCCCAAGGTGCATATTTTAAAAAAATAATTGAATACCTATTTAAACTTGTGGCTTCCGTTGTTTTAGGTTTAAAATATACTTTTCAGGGC
>JBDKGO010000049.1:0-6509 GCA_039798125.1 Bacteroidota bacterium
TGCATCGTCCCTATGGAGAAAGAGCAGTTTAAGAAAATACAATCTAGCATCCCGCAAGAACCAGGCATTTATCAATATTTTGATGATAAAGGCAAACTACTGTATGTTGGTAAAGCAAAGCATTTGAGAAATCGAGTGAGCTCCTATTTCCTTTCCAATCAACATAATTTAAAAACCATCGAACTGGTGCAGCGCATTGACGATATCAAGTTCACCATTGTGAATTCGGAACACGATGCATTTATTTTAGAGAACGAGCTCATTAAAAATTATCAGCCTAAATACAATATTAATTTAAAGGATGATAAGACTTATCCATATATCGTGATTAAAAATGAGGCTTTCCCTAGGGTGTTTTTAACCAGACGAAAGTTTAAAGACGGTGCTACCTATATTGGCCCATTCACACATGTGTATGCTGTTCGAGAATTGATTAATCATATTCAAGAAACCATTCCTTTAAGGACTTGTACTTTACCACTGACTCCTAAAAATATTCAACAAGGCAAATTTAAAGTCTGCTTAGAATACCATTTAGGTAATTGCAAAGGGCCTTGTCAGGGTTTTCAAACAGCGGCAGACTATGATCAATCAATTGATCAAGTAAAGCATTTATTAAAAGGCAATGTAAAACCATTGGTACAAAATTTAAAAGAAGTGATGCAAGCTGAATCCGCTGCACTCGCTTTTGAAAAAGCCAATGAGACCAAGAAAAAGATTGATGAATTAGAAAGATACCAAACTAAATCAGAGATTCTAACAAAGCAACAGGAAGCCATGGATGTGTTTAGTATTGCCATGGAGGAAGATCAAGCGTATGTCAATTATTTGATGTTGCAAGAAGGACGCATTGTACAAACACATATGCTGCCACTAAGTACACCATTGGAAGAGTCCAAAGAAGCCGTACTTGCATTTGCAATTCATTATTTTAGAACACAAGTTGAATCCGAAGCAAAGGAAATTATTGTGCCTATAGAACCCATTGAAAAAGAGCAAGGTGTTAAATATACTGTTCCAAAAATGGGTGAGAAATTGCATTTATTAGCGCTCTCTCAAAAGAATGTAGATTATGCATTAAAGGACTGGAAATATCGACAAGCATTGGTGAAAGTGAGCGAGGCTGCGCCTGTCAATGAAGTATTGGTTGAATTAAAACAATTACTATCCTTACCTGCCGTACCAAACCATATTGAGTGTTTTGATAACTCTAATTTTCAGGGCGCCTATCCTGTCTCTGCAATGGTCTGTTTTAAAAACGGGATAGCAAGCAAATCGGATTATCGAAAATTCAATATCAAGACCGTGGTGGGTATCAATGACTTTGCAAGCATGCATGAAACTGTTTTAAGACGCTATAGTTCGGTCTTGCAAAAAAAGCAGCCACTTCCTCAGTTGATCATCATTGACGGTGGTAAGGGGCAATTAAACGCTGCATTGGATGCATTAAAAGAACTAGGGATTCAAGATAAAGTTACCACAGTAGGTTTGGCAAAAAATATAGAAGAATTATTTTTTCCAGGGGATAGTCGTTCCATCTTATTGAACTGGAACAGTGCCGCCCATAACCTAGTTCGAAATATCAGGGATGAAGTGCACCGTTTTGGTATCACTTTCCATAGGGCTCAAAGATCCAAAGGTGCATTGGTCAATAGCTTAGACCATATCGAAGGCATTGGACCTAAAACAAAAGAAACCTTATTGACTTATTTTAAATCGGTGAGTAAAATAAAAAGCGCCAGTCCCGGCATTTTAACCGAACTAATAGGCGCTGCAAAAACGAAAATATTAATTGCTGCTTTTGAAAAGGAAAAGCAATAAAATAGATTCGGGTTTACTTCAGATTTACAAACAAGCACTCATAAAAAATGCGACATCAAGATGTCGCATTTTTTAAATCAATATAGTTTGAACTAATATACCCAACGGTCTTGTTCAAAATCAAATATTTTTTGCTTGATTTTTTCTCCTTCTTGTAATCTTTTGATAGGGTCTTTGAATAAAGCATTCAACATCTTATCATTGTAATTGTCTAAAGTAGATTTTACAACATAGCCATTGAAATAACGACTCTCAAATAATTCCTCCCATGTAATACGACTCGAGATATTTCTTGGATTATAAACTTCGGCTTTTGCAAGGCTTGTTCTTAATTCTGGATAGTAGACCCAAAACAATGGACGCTTCACTACTTTATTACCTATTTGAATTGAAGCAATTGGAGCGATACCAATGATTCTGCTATACATTCTACTAGTCTTACTATCAAAAATCCATTGTTCCTTTAATCTAAATGTATAGATAGAATCCGGATTCGGTGCTAAGTTGGTATTGTAAATGATACTGGTATCGTACACATTTGGATCCAATACGTTTTGTACCAATTGCGTATCTAAGCTTCCTTTTAAAGACGCATTCACTTCGTCTAAAGTTAATGGTGTTGTAAAACGATCGTCCACTGTTGAAAAAGGCACTACACCATCTTTTTCGATAGCACGTAATAATACAGCAAAGAAACGTTGGTCACCATTCTCATCATAGGATTGATACATGAACGTTCTGTTGATCTTTTCTCTTGCATCAATTTCCTCCCAAACAAATTCACTGAATAAAGCATCTTCCTCTCTTAAGTTTTCATAAGGCAAAGGCAATCTTTCTTTCACGCCTTTTCTTGAATTGGTTTCAGAGAAGAAGGCATACCCGTTTCTTAAGCTTCTTTTATTGTTCGCATTAAACCCACCCACCACAGTGGTATCAATATTTTTAGTTGGCTTTATCTCAGTAACAGCCGGCGCTGACACTACTTGATTATTTGTTACAGGTTTGGTCACAGGTTTTGTGATCACTGTATCTTTTGTAGTAGTAGCAGGGGTTGTTTTCTTTTTTGCTCCATAAGAAAACTGAGCATTTGCAGAAATGGTCACTACCAAAGAGGCAAGAACCATGCAGCTTGTTTTCATTGTTGTTTTCATAAATACCTTTTTTATTATCAAATCTACTTTGTCATTTACGATAAGAGGATGTCCTATTGTAAAATAAAAGTGATTGTTTGATCTAATTTTCTTGATCCACCACCTGGCTCTGATACTTTAATTTCTCCAATGGTTACCGTTGTTCCGGCTTGACATTTTCTAATCAATGCCGATGCACCACCCGAGAATGCTGGGCCATTTACTTCTGCAAAATCAGGCTCGTCAAATCCTTTACCAGTTGCAATCACGATATAAGAAAGCACATTGAATTTCACACCTTCAAATACAAAGTCTCTTAGATCTGCAATCACCCCACCCTGTGCTCTAAATTTACCAGCAGCCATATTACCACCTGCGCTACCGCCCACAATCGCAATAGGATCTGGGATTCTCTTTACAGGGATATTTAATTTTTGTGTTTGCTTGCCATCGTTTACAGTGACAACAGCAGTACCAGTTTGGGAGCAAGTCACAATATATTGTCCAGAACCTGCTTTTCTAATATTTGCACCAGCACCTTCAACGGTCACATTGATTTTCTCGCCGCCACCGCCACCGGTGATGCTTAATGGATTTTCTAAGCCCTTATAAAATACCCTTGTTTTATCGGTAGACACGACTAATCCAGAAGGTGTACCAACTGTAAATTGAACATCTTTTTCGACCACTGCTGTTTCACCATTTGGTTTTAAGAAAGAAATACGAACACGTTTTCTTTGCACACCAGGTGTTGAACCTGCAACCGATTTGTAAACGGCAGATCCGTCTGCAGCAACAGGCACCACCACACCATCAATAGAGATCGTTGGTTTTGCTGCGCTACTAAAAGCACCCACACCTGCCGTAATCACCAATTCTTCGCCAGACATTAAGTACTGTGAATTTGATGCTGCAAATGCATTGAACTGATCGTATACCAATTCAACTTCACCGATTTCTTTATGACAATACTCAACAACCTGTGCTTCTGTATTGCGAATATCATTTTGAAACTTTGTCAATATTGTGATGGCTGCAATGGTTGGGGTCATATTGAAATAAGCATAAGCCCAATCATCTTTTGCCGCTAAATTATTAGAAGTAGGGATTGTTAAATCCAAAGACACTGTAGGAATCACATCTTTTTCGATGGCAGGATCTATCGCAGCTAAATCTTGTTTGAATTGTTTTAATTTATTAAAGAGTTCTTCTCCTTTAGACAACCCAGATTTTTTATTTAAAAATAACCTTGTTGTGGCATCTAAATCATCTTCTTTGAATGTTTCCTTACCATCTTTAATTTCTAATCCTGCTTCCTCTTTTAAAGCCAATTTCAATGATTCCACATAGGCATACATTTCGTCTGCCATTGCTTTTGCCTTATTGGCCTTAGGCGCCCAGATAGCAGCTTTCTCCGCCGTCTTTGGGTCATTTAATTTTGCAGCCAATGATTTATAAATATCCTGATTCTTATTTTGAATAATCACATTTGCATTCGTCAAACTTTGATCGATTGTCTTGAATGCATTTAAAATCTCGCTAGATACATTCAATGCCAAGAGCGCAGTCAACACCAAGTACATGATGTTAATCATTTTCTGCCTTGGTTCTTTAGGTAACGACATTTACGCTATATTTTATTAAGTGAATTAAAATGTTTGAGTCAATAACCCTTTGTTATTATTTTCCTTGCATTGCACTGATCATTCTGCTATATACTTGATTTAATTGTGTCAAGTTATCGGCTAATTGAGTCATTTGCTCTTTTGTTCTTGCTGCTTCATGCACCGTAGAACTCATTGAGGTAGACATGTCTTTTAAACTTCCGTAAAAATGATTCATCTCTTCCATCGTCTTACCCATAGACAAAAACTGATTGTTCAAATTCTTTAATCCTTCAGTAGAACTATTGATAGTGCCTAAATTATTGGACACATCTTGTACTGTTTTTTGAACATTGTTTAAAGCATGCACTAATTCGGTTGCATCTACTTTTCCACCACCCATTGCACCACCACCATGGTCTACTGGAGGAGGCGGCAAGAATGCATAAATGACAAATATTCCAGCCTCTGTTGTTAAACCCACAATCAAAGCCCAATCAGCCCAAGATAAGTGGATGATTTTTGCCAACGCTCCCATGATTACCACAGCGGCACCTAAAGAGATGATGACGTTTACGATCTTATTTGTTTTTTCTGAAATTGTCTTTGCCATTAGGAAAATTTATAAAATTAAAAGTTTGTTGATAGTTTGAATTTGCTTAGTTAATTCTTGGAGCCATTGAAAGCACACATCTAAATCCGATATAAGATTTAGCAGTGTCTTGGTATTCATAGTTGCGAGAACTTACTTGACAATTGTATGCAATGTCTTTCCATGAACCTCCTCTGATCACTTTTCTTTTCATCAAAATAGGATCGGAATCTTTGGCGTTGTATTGTACATCTGGGCTAAAGTCTCCAAAAAAGTTATAGCTACCTTCATAAAATACAGAACTCGTCCACTCCGCTACATTACCCGCCATGTCAAATAATTTGAAATCATTTTCGGTATAGGCTTTCACTTTTGTGGTGTAGATATTATCGTTCTTTGCATCACCACCAAAATAATCGCCTCTGCCTGGTTTAAAGTTGGCTAACAAACGGCCTTCTTTGGTTTTTGTATATGGAGATCCCCATGGATACATTGCATTAGATTTTGAATTGCCTCTTGCAGCATATTCCCATTCTGCTTCTGTTGGCAAGCGATAGATACCGTCAATTTTTTGATCTGCTCTGCCAGGCTTACCAGCATAATAGTCACTGTTATTGGTTCTCCAATGTGTGAATGCAACTGCTTGTTTCCAAGTGACACCCACCACAGGATATTCATTGTATGCAGGATGACTAAAATACAATCTAGTCAATGGTTCATTGTAAGAATAAGAGAAATCACGCATCCAAACCAATGTATCAGGATATACATTTTGATTCACCGTGATTAAATAATCTCCAAGTGATTGCTCAAGCCCTTTAGAAGCTTTAGCAGCTGCTTTTAAATCAACAAAAGAATATTTATAAATTAATTTATTAGGATCAATCTCTATTTTTCCTTGAATGCGATTGTCTGGACTCAATAAAAGCTCATTTAATTTTTCTAAAACCGCTTTGCTATTTTGGTTAATTCTTGCTGCTCTAGCCCAATCCACACGAATTGTGTCTTCATTTTGGTTGATACCTCCACCATAAATGGCCAAATATTTCAAAGAATCAGCTACATATCTCACAAATCTTCTGTACTGTTCGTTGGTTACTTCTGTTCTATCCATCCAAAAACTTTGAACCGAAACTAATTTCTTACGATTGACCATGGATAAATCCATCTGTTCATCACTTGCACCCATGTAGAAAGAGCCACTTGGGATGGATACCGCCAGAGGATCTATACGATTGTTATTGCTTTTGCGTCTACTTTTTTTAGGATCTGCAAATGCAAGCACAAGAAGCGATAAGATCAAAATGCTCAAGGCCGCAACGGGGAAATTGAACCTTTTATTTTTTAAAAATGATATCATAT
>JBDKGO010000050.1:0-6324 GCA_039798125.1 Bacteroidota bacterium
GTAAACGATCTTATGAAACTAAATATTTTAGGGTTATAAGTTTGATTATTTTTTGTGAAGAATTCAAAATAAAAACAAATTGATAACCATCATCA
This sequence comes from Bacteroidota bacterium, assembly GCA_039798125.1. GTDB lineage: Bacteria > Bacteroidota > Bacteroidia > Chitinophagales > Chitinophagaceae > Sediminibacterium. The sequence goes on from JBDKGO010000050.1 coordinate 96, forward strand.
ACTACAACCTCGGCAATCCCAAATCCATCAAGAACATGCTTTCATATTTGGGTATTGACTCAGTTATCACAGATGATTTAAATGTGCTCAAAAAGGCAGATTGCCTAATTCTTCCTGGTGTGGGGCATTTTGCACACGGAATGAATCAATTGAAAGCCTTAGGTATGAGTGATATCATTAAAGAGCACGCGCTTACCGCTCAAAGACCGATTTTAGGAATTTGCTTAGGCATGCAGCTCATGACTCATTTTAGTGAAGAAGGTGATGTCTACGGTTTGGGTTTGATTGATGCACAAACAAAAAAGTTTCAGTTACATGATAAAAACCTCAAAATCCCTCATATGGGTTGGAATGAGATGTCTTGGCAGAAAGAGTCGCCCGTTCTAAACGGTCTTTCTGAAAAGTCGCGCTTTTACTTTGTACATTCTTATTTTGTGGAGTGTAATAACTATAATGATGTTTTGGGTACTACTCACTACGGACAAAATTTTGTCTCAGCATTCCAACATGACAATATAATTGGTATGCAATTTCATCCTGAGAAGAGTCATCAATTTGGAATGGAAGTCCTAAAAAATTTTGCAAAACTATAATGCCACTTAAACCACGCATTATTCCTGTTTTATTATTGCATAAAGGAGGCTTGTATAAAACAAAGCAGTTCAAGAACCCCATTTATGTTGGCGACCCAATTAATGCTGTTCGTATTTTCAATGAAAAGCAAGTTGATGAGCTCATGATTTTAGATATCGACTGTTCTGTGAACAATTCCGAGCCAAATTACGAACTTATTGAAGAAATTGTCTCCGAAGCCTTTATTCCTGTCGCATATGGTGGTGGAATAAGTAGTTTAGCAATCGCCGAAAATTTATTTCAATTGGGGATTGAAAAGGTGGTATTGAATACTGTTTTGAAACACAATACCCAAATTATCAAAGAAATTGGCGATATCTATGGTGCTCAAGCTATAGTTGCCTGTATTGATTTCAAAAAAAATTTTTTTGGTAAAACCAATGTCTACTTTAATAGTGGCACTAATAAAGTAGATCGTGATATTGGGCAACTTGCCAAGATTTATGAAGTTGCTGGTGCAGGCGAGTTGCTTTTGAATGATATTGATAATGAAGGCATGTATTCAGGTTACAACCAATCAATGCTCAAAGAGATTGTCACCAAAGTTCAAATACCTGTTGTTATTTCTGGTGGTGCCTGCCAAGTTTCGGATTTTACCGAAGCAGCTCAAAATGGTGCTTCTGGAATGGCAGCAGGTAGCATGTTCATTTACCAACGGCCGCATAATGCAGTTTTGATCTCATATCCAAGTAATTATTTTTATTCTTAATGGTACTCAGTAAAAAACATCCCAATTACCGCCAGTGTAGTATTTCAGTAATGGATAATATTGCTGACCCAGACATCACTTTTGATGATAAGGGGATTTGCAATTATTTTTACGAGTATCTTGAGGCTGAAAAAAATCATGTTTTGAAAGGTGAAGAGGGTCAAAAGAAATATAATGAAATCATTTCCAAAATAAAGACGGACGGCAAAGCCAAAAAATACGATTGTATTTTGGGCGTAAGCGGCGGTGTAGACTCAACTTACCTTGCATATCTAACTAAAGAAGCAGGCTTGAGGGTTTTGTGCGTGCACTTTGACAATGGCTGGAATTCTGAATTAGCCGTTAAGAATATTCAAAATATTGTAGAAAAGTGTGGCTTTGATTTGTATACTTATGTGATTGATTGGGAGGAATTCAAAGATATTCAGTTATCTTATTTTAGTGCCAATGTAATAGATATAGAGGCGGTTACTGATATTGCGATTTTTTCTGCTTTAGATATTATCTGTAAAAAGCAAGGCATTAAACATATCATAGATGGCCGAAATGTTGTAACTGAAGTTACCTTACCGCAAGCTTGGATTTGTAAGAATACAAGTAATTTAATAGATATTCACAATAGGTTCGGTTCTTTGAAGCGCAAGGCATATCCGTTAATGAATCCGATCAGAAGAAGAATTGTGGCCCGAGCAAAGCCATTCCAATCTTGGCCACTTTTGAATTTTGTACCTTATGATAAGATTGAAGCCAAGAAAACGATTATTTCTGAATTGAACTGGCGCGATTATGGCGGTAAACACTATGAATCTGTTTTTACCCGTTTTTATCAAGGATATATCTTACCAGAAAAATTTAAGGTAGATAAGCGTAAAGCACATTTATCCAATTTGATTTTTTCAGGTCAACTTACTAAAGAAAAAGCATCAGTTCAGTTACAACAACCCATTTACCCTGAACATTTATTCCAACAAGACTACGAGTTTGTTATTAAAAAATTGGGGTTCAGTTCAGAAGCTTTTCAAGCTTACTTAAAACAAGCACCTGTTTCTCATCAAAATTTCCAAATGAGCCTAAGCATTTTTGACGAATATCCTGTCTTAAAACTTTTGAAACCTCTTTTTAAAAAATGATCAATTTCGCTATTGTAGGCTGCGGTAGAATTGCGCAACGCCATGCTGAGCATATCTCTAAAAGAGGTAAATTAATTGCTGTTTGTGATATTGATTCTGAAAAAGCCAATGCTTTAGCTAGCACCTATGGTTCAATGGCTTACACTGATTTTTCAGAAATGCTCAAACAAGAATCTACAATTGACGTAGTTGCAGTTTGTTCTCCCAATGGCTTTCATGCTATTCATTCTATCGAAGCATTAAAGGCTGGCTATCATGTGCTTTGTGAAAAACCAATGGGGCTCACAGTTCAAAAATGTGGAGAGATGATTCAAGCTGCAGAGCGTGCCAACAAACGCCTTTTTGCAATCAAGCAAAACCGCTACAACCCGCCGGTTGCGGCGGTTAAAGAGGTTATAGAGTCTGGTAAGCTAGGAAAGGTCTTAAGTATCCAGCTGAGTTGTTTTTGGAATCGGAATCCAGATTATTATGCAAACTCATGGAAGGGAACCAAGGACCTTGATGGAGGTACCTTATTTACACAATTCAGTCATTTTGTAGACTTATTATATTGGCTCATTGGAGATGTAGATGAGGTTGCAGCAATGATGGGCAATTTTGCACACCAAGGCATCATCGATTTTGAGGATACAGGAGTGGTGATACTTAAGTTTACCAATGGCGCAATTGGTACTATTAATTATACCGTGAATAGTTTTCAGAAGAATATGGAAGGGTCCTTGACCATTTTTGGTGAAAAGGGCACTGTTAAAATTGGTGGTCAATACCTCAATGAGCTCGAATACCAAAATATCGAAGGTTATAAAATTGAAAACTTACCAGAAGGAAACAAAGCCAATAACTATGGAAACTATACAGGGTCAATGAGTAATCATGACAAAGTATACGACAACCTCATTCAAGTTTTAACGCAAAATGCATCAATTACAACTAGTTCATTTGAAGGAATGAAAACTGTTGAAATCATCCAGAAAATTTATAAATCAGCCCAGAAATGAGTCAAGCCAAGTTTTATAAAGTACAAATTAGAGACGTTGAGTTTGGCGATGGCGTTAAGGTAGTTGAACCTTGCAATATCTATGAATGTAAAATAGGTAATAATTCTTTTGTAGGGCCGTTTTGCGAGATTCAAAAGTCAGTCCAAATTGGTGAGCGCTGCAAAATACAATCACACACCTTTATTTGCGAATTAGTGACCATCGGTAACGATTGTTTTGTTGGGCACGGCGTAATGTTTATCAACGATTTGTTCTCAGATGGAGGACCTGCAGGCGGCGACCAACAAAAATGGAAGCAAACACAAATTGGTGATAACGTGAGTATCGGATCCAACGCCACTATTTTACCTGTTAACATTTGTGACGGAGTAGTTATTGGTGCAGGGAGTGTGGTTACTAAAGACATCATTGAAAAAGGAATTTACGCAGGTAACCCTGTTAAAAAAATAAGAACATTGTAGTGGAAAGTATCCCATTTGTAGATTTAGGAGCACAGTACAAAAGTATAAAGTCTGACATAGATAACGCTATCACAGCTGTAATTGAACAAACTGCTTTTATTGGCGGTAAATATGTTAAGCAATTTGAGGCCGATTTCGCAAAAGAAATTGGTGTAAACCACGTGGTGGCTTGCGCCAATGGCACAGACTCGTTGTATATCATCATGAAATCATTAGGTATTGGCCCAGGTGATGAAGTCATGACCGTTGCCAATTCTTGGATATCTAGTTCAGAAACCATTAGCCAAACAGGTGCAAAGCCAATATTTATAGACATTGAAGAAGATTTCATGTCTATGGATGCATCACTGCTAGAAAAGAGCTTGACACCAAAAACAAAAGCAATTATTGCCGTTCATTTGCATGGTCAGTACATTGATTTAGATCCTATTAAGGTATTTTGTAACAAGAATAATATTTACTTAATTGAAGATTGTGCGCAGGCGCATTTATCAAGCTATAACGGTAAAATAGCCGGAACAAATGGTATTGCTGGCTCTTTTAGTTTTTATCCAGGTAAAAATTTAGGTGCCTATGGCGATGCGGGTTGTATCATCACTAATGACTCACATTTGGCAGATAAATGCCGAATGTTTGCAAATCATGGTGCATTGGTGAAACACCAGCATCAGATTGAGGGCATCAATAGCCGCATGGATGGTTTGCAAGCTGCTATTTTAGGCGTAAAATTACCATATCTCAAAACTTGGACGGTACAACGTAGAAAAAATGCGGCATTATACAATGAAGCCTTGAATGGTATTGCACAAGTAATTACGCCTACAGAGCGACCAAACACTCAGCACAGCTATCATTTGTATGTCATTCGTTGCGAAGACCGAGATGCGCTAAAAGAATACCTACAAGAAAACGGCATAGAAACCGCCATTCATTACCCGACACCACTGCCACTACTATCGGTATACCAAAAGCAGGGTTATGAGGCAACAGCATTCCCAGTTTCGAAAAGCATAAGTAAAGAGATTCTTTCCTTGCCAATGTACCCAGAGCTGAGCCAAGCACAAATTGAAACAATTGCACAAACAATCAAATCCTTTTTTACAAGAGACTAAAATGCGTGTATTGATCATTTCACCACAACATTGGGGTACCATGCGAGTGACCAAACATCATTATGCCATTGAACTAGCTAAATTAGGACACGAAGTTTATTTTCTTGAACCCCTCGAGCCAAATTGGAAAATTGGCCAAACCAGCTTTACTCCAATAATAACCGAATACCAAAATTTAAAAGTACTTTCGCACACAATTTTAGCTCCCTATAATTTAAAGTTTCATGTAAAAGGCTTATTTCAGCTTTTCATGAAACGCCATATCAAAAAAATGGAAAAAAGAATAGGCCGCTTTGATTTGGTATGGTCTTTTGATTTGACGGGTGCCATTCCATTAAAGTACTTTAATGCTAGCCGAAAAATCTTCTTTGCTGCAGACTGGCCACCTAATTTAGATGCTGTAAAAGCGGCAGATTCAGCAGATTTATTGGTGTCGGTTGCGCCACAAATATTGGATCAATATCCGAACAAACACAAAAAACTGTTGGTGAGCCATGGAGTTGCCCAGTGTTTTATTGACGCCGGTAAAATACCTTTTGTCAAATCTGACGAACAATTTCGAATTGGTATGTCTGGTAATTTTCTTAGACCAGATATTGATAGGCCTGTTTTGCTTGATATCATTAGATCATTCCCAGATATTTTATTTGAGTGCTTCGGCGCCTACGAGCAAAAAAACTCTAATCTAGGTGGAGCCAATGACCAAGATACAATCACTTTTATTGAGGCACTTAAAACAGCTCCAAACGTTATCTTACACGCAATGGTAAACCCCGAAAAATTAGCCGTTGAACTACGCCGAATGGACGCCTTTTTAATATGCTATGATTTAGGAAAAGACCAAAGTAGAGGAACTAACTACCATAAAGTATCGGAGTACTTGGTGTATGGGAGGCCGATTGTGTCAAATTATATCAGTGCGTATGATTTTGAAGGAAGTGGGGTGAATCTTGTTTCCAAATTAGAATATAATTCTAAACTCCTTGATTTGATAAACATGACTCATGATAATTCTATACAAAGCCAACAACTAAAAGGCCCTTCTGACTACCGTTTTTTAACTAATTTAATCTTGAAATAAGCGCTTGAGATCTGTTCTAATTTTAGGTTCAAATCATCCTGCAGCGTTAGAATTAATTTACTCTGGCGAATTAACCAAACTTGGAATAAGTAATAAAATACTAGG
>JBDKGO010000051.1:0-7543 GCA_039798125.1 Bacteroidota bacterium
GTGGCATAAATTCCTTTAAATACAAAATCACCGGGTGTAAACACGACAGCAAGTCGCGGATTAAATGCGGATTGTGCAACGCTTCGGATGCGCGTTTGATCATAACGCCCACCAAGTACAATTTTTATATTATCCGTTGCTCTATATGTTGATTGCACATAAAGTCCTATATCCTGTTGATCGAAACTGTCGCCGCCAAGACCGATTGATGATGTGCCGCTGTCCACAGGCGGGGGCGCATAAGAGATAAGATAATCACCTTGAATTTGCGAGGAACGTACTTCAAGACCACCGATAATATCAAAGGATGGTCCTAAGGTAAATAATGCCTTTAATTCAGTAGCATCATCGGGCTTCATTTTTCCTGCAAGGATCAAACGTAATTGTCTTCTTCTTAATGCACTTGCATAATATTTTTTTTCCTCTTCGGTTTCTGCAATAATTTGGGGCACTTTCATGGGTTGCTTTTTATCGTCTAATGCCACAAAAGTAAAATAGGCTTCATTGCTTAAAACCCTTGTTTGTGCAATGATATTTTGATTCCAAACTTTCAAATGAATTTCCATTGATGTTGTAAAAGCTCTTGTCACTTTTGCTTCTATGCATATGACGTTCCCTAATTTGATGGGCGTCTTAAAACTAATATTATCCACCGATGCTGTCATAGCTGCAGAATTACAATGTTTTGCTGCAGACAGGTAAGCAGCAATGTCCATCCAATACATGAGTTTGCCTCCCATTAAATCACCATGGGTGTTGGTATCATTCGGCAATACCAATTCGTTCATTGTTGTGTAAGTTGCAGATGCTGTTTTTGCTTCCATAAAATCAATTAGTTTATAATTGAATACGAAGGTACAACTATCCTATGTACAAGTCTGCTAGATCGTACAAGATTCCAAATTGCGTAAATAGGCTGGGTCTACTTCGGCACCAATGCCTGGTGCTTCGCCAATACTTAAGTGCATGCCATTGAATTGAACACCTCCAATCACAGGATCTATCGTATGTCCAATTAAACAAGTGTCCATATCATAAAAATGCACATTGTCCATGGCCATCGCAAAATGCATTTTGGCACTTAAAGCCACTCTACTTTCTAGCATACCACCCATCATACAAGGGATATCATTGGCTTTTGCGATATCATGAATTTTAATGGCTTCATGGATGCCGCCACTTTTAGCGAATTTAATATTGATAGAATGACAGGCTTTATTCGCAATTAATTTTCGAGCATCATGGTGGGTAAATACCGATTCGTCGGCCATGATTTTTACTGGTGAATTGGCGCAAAGCGCAGGCAGGTAATCATCATAATATTTATGCATGGGCTGTTCACAGAATTCAATTTGATAAGGGGCTAATTGTGTAAGTACTTCCAATGCATCCTCCTTTGACCATCCTTGGTTGGCATCAATTCTTATTTGAATCCCTGGTCCAATCGCTGTTCTAATTTGTCTAATGCGCTCTACATCCTCCTTAGGCGCTTTTCCTAATTTTACTTTAATCATGCGTACACCTTTCTCAACAAAATCAATCGCTTGCGCTGCCATCTCCTCGGGCTTTCCAATACCTATAGTCAAGTCTGATTCAATTGGTTTTTGCTGTCCTCCTAAAAATTGATAAAGCGGTTGATTGGCTGCTTTGGCTGCGATATCATACAATGCTAAATCAAAAGCACTTTTTGCAGTATAATTACCAGCAATGATAAGGTCTAGTTCTTTTAAACGTGCTGGAATATCCAATGGGTCTTTCCCTTTCCAAAATTGTGCAAAATCTTTGGCGTTATTGTAGCAGCTTAATTGTGTTTCGCCTGCAATCATTGGGAAGGCCGAACATTCTCCAATCCCAGTAATGCCTTGGTCTGTTTTTATTTGTATCAAAACATTTTGCGCATATTCCATTGTTCCTGTTGCTATGGTGAAAGGAATCATGGGAATTTTAAACTGGTAAATGGTCGTTTCTATGATTTTCATAATGGGCATAAATATACTTATTTTGAACAATTTCCTTCAACTGATTGTTATGATAAAAATCAATCGATATGGAAGGGTTAAAGCAAAAGAAAGTATTGTTGTTGGGCGCAACTGGCGGTATTGGTGCGCAACTTGCAAGTTTATTACATGGAAGTGGGGCACAATTGTGGTTAGCTGGAAGAGACGCCAATAAACTCAATCAATTGGCTGCAGATTTAAGCCTAAGTTCGGATCGATTTTTTCAAGTGGATTTAGCGGATTCCAATGCAGTTTTACATTTCACCAATCAATTAAGAACATTAGATTTCGCATTTGATATTTTTATCAATGCAGCAGGGATAGGGATCATCAAGTCATTCGATAAATTGACGACTGCGGAAATGCAAACTTCTTTTCAAGTCAATACACTAAGTAGTTTTGAAACCATTCAAGCGATCTTGCCTAAAATGATGGAGCTAAAAAAAGGCTTGATCATTAATATTCCAGGTATCTTAGGAAAAGTGCCAATGGCAGGTGCCGCAGCTTATTGTGCAAGTAAATATGCATTGGTAGGCATGATGCATTCTTTAAGAGAAGAACTTAAACGTACAGAAATCAGGATTACTCAATTGTATTTAGGTGGCGTAGATTCTCCATTCTGGGATACGATAGATTTAAGAGTTCAAAGAGATAAGATGGTGGTGGCGGAAGAAGCTGCGAGGGCCATCTGGTTTTTATGTCAACAGCCAAGTTCGGGGGTGGTAAGTGAAATGGTTTTACAGCCTTTCAACCATCAAGCGATTTAAACTTTGTCAACTAGCAAATAGTACCGATATTTGCAATACGAATGAACGTTAGCATGAACCTATCTTTAAATAATACACAGAACGCTTTTGCGTACAAGTCCAACACAGATTTAAATAAAGCAAAGTGGCTTTTTACAGTCATACAAAATCCTTGGATTGTTTCTTTAGGCACACGATTTACGCCAATGTTGATGAAGTCTGGCTTGCCAATTAATGGTTTAATTCGCAACACCATTTTCAATCAATTTGTAGGGGGTGAAACATTAGCGGAATCTGCAAGAGTAACAAAGATGTTGGGCACTTATGGTGTTCAAGTGATCTTGGATTATGGCGTAGAAGCAAAAGAAGGTGATGCAAGTTTTGATGAAGTAACAGAACAATTTATTGCAGCAGTTGAATTTGCAGCCACACAAGACAATGTGCCTTTTGTGAGTGTTAAATTAACTGGTTTATCTAGTATGCATTTATTGGAGCGTTTAAATGATGCACCTAGATTAAGAAGTGGTATACACGATAGCGAATCGGATGATGCTGCATGGAATAGATTAAAAGAAAGAATGCATGCAATCTGCGAAGTTGCTGCAACAAAAAATATTGGTATTTTAATTGATGCCGAAGAAACTTGGATCCAAGACCCAATAGATCGCTTAGCGATTGAATTAATGGGTGTGTACAATAAAGAAAAAGTGGTCGTTTACAATACCTATCAGTTATACAGGTCGGACCGTTTAAACTTTTTAAAGATTTCTCATAAAATTGCAGCTGAAGGTAATTTTATCTTAGGTGCTAAATTGGTGCGTGGTGCTTACATGGAAAAAGAAAGAGCAAGGGCAGCAGAGATGGGTTATCCTTCTCCGATTCAAGCGGACAAATTGGCGACTGATGCTGATTTTGATGCAGCAGTTATTTATTGCTTAGAACACTTAAACAATATTGCTTTAATTGTTGCATCTCATAATGAAGCGAGTAATTTGAAATGTGCCCAAATGATGCAGGATAAAGGGTTGCCTAACAACCATCCTCGTATTCACTTTTCTCAACTCTATGGCATGAGTGATCATATTAGTTTTAATATGGCTTCGGAAGGTTACCAAGTCAGCAAATATTTACCATTTGGTCCTTTGCATGATGTCATTCCTTATTTAATGCGTAGGGCACAGGAAAATTCAAGCGTCAATGGCCAAACGAACAGAGAATTGCTATTGATCAGACAGGAAATTGCGAGAAGAAAAGCAAAATAATCTTCTTATTTACGCCCCAAGTTGTAAATTGCAGCATGCAACAATATTTACAATTAGTCCAACATATTATAGATCATGGGGCCGAAAAAACAGATCGTACCGGCACAGGTACTAAAAGTTGTTTTGGCTATCAAATGCGTTTTAATCTAGCTGAAGGTTTTCCATTGGTGACCACCAAAAAATTACACTTAAAAAGTATCATCCACGAATTGCTTTGGTTCTTAAAGGGAGATACGAATATCCAATATTTGAAAGACAATGGGGTGCGTATCTGGGATGAGTGGGCAGATGAAAATGGAGATTTAGGACCAGTTTATGGAAAACAATGGAGAAGCTGGGAAGCGCCTAATGGTGTTGTGATTGATCAAATCTCAGATTTAATTGAGCAAATTAAAAAAACACCTGATAGCAGAAGATTGATTGTGAGTGCGTGGAATGTGGGAGACTTATCCAAGATGGCCTTGATGCCTTGTCATAATATGTTCCAATTTTATGTAGCAGATGGTAAATTGAGTTGTCAACTTTACCAAAGAAGTGCAGACGTGTTTTTGGGGGTGCCTTTTAATATCGCATCCTATGCCTTATTAACCATGATGATTGCGCAGGTGTGTGATTTAGAATATGGAGATTTTGTGCATAGCTTCGGCGATGTGCACTTATACAATAACCATATGGAGCAGGCTCATTTGCAATTAAGTAGAAAACCTTTTCCGCTTCCTACAATGAAAATCAATCCAGCTGTAAAAGATATTTTTGCTTTCCAGTATGAAGATTTTACATTAGAAAATTACGAATGTCATCCTGGAATTAAAGCCCCAGTGGCAGTTTAATTAAACATTATGAAAGTATCCTTAGTTGTTGCAGCATCCGATAACCATATGATTGGCAAAGACAATCAATTGCTATGGCATCTGCCTAAGGACATGAAATTTTTTAAAGATACTACTTGGGCGATGCCTGTGATTATGGGCAGAAAAACTTTTGAATCATTAGGACAACGTGTGTTACCTGGCAGGTTGAATATTATTTTAAGTAAACAAGTTGGTCTTAGTTATGATCAAACCGAAGTCGTTGGGTCAATTGCAGAAGCCATTGCTTTAGCGGAACGTGAAAATTATGCAGAAGTTTTTGTGATTGGTGGTGGTCAAATTTATCAAGAAGCTTTATCGATTGCAGATACCATTTATATGACTAGGGTGCATACTCAAATAGATGGAGATACTTTATTTCCAGTGATAGATGATCAATGGATTTTGGAATATAGTTTTCCAAATGCAGCAGATGCAAAACATGCTTATGCATTTGACTTTGAATGCTGGAATAGAAAATGAAGTACAACACTTTTACCTTAATTAATAAATACATTAGCTATTTATGGAAAGCCTCGAATGGTCGAGGACACGGGGTGCATTCTCCGTTTGTATATGCATTCATTAAAAATGTATTAAACACCCAATCAAAAGGAGACATTGTTGACGCCATTGAATTGTACCGTCGTCAATTATTGAATAAGCAAAAGGCAATCACTATCCTTGATTTAGGTGCAGGTGCCGATTCGAAGGGAAATAAATCAAGAACGATTGCGCAAATTGCTAAAGGCGCATTAAAGCCAAAAAAATATAGTACGCTCCTAAGTCGGATTGTTTCTTATTACCGACCTCATCATGTTTTAGAAATGGGGACTTCCTTAGGAATTACTACTTGTTATTTAGCACATGGAGTGCCTAATGCTTCGGTGGTGACTATGGAAGGAGCGCCTACTGTGGCCCAGGAAGCCTTGACTACTTTTAAAAATTTAGGGTTTCAAAATATACAATTAATAGAAGGTAATTTTGAACTATTTCAACTGTTGGTATTGCTTATGTGGATGGTAATCATAGATACGCACCCACAATGCATTATTTTAATTTGCTTTTAGCAAAATCCGACGAACATTCTATATTTATTTTTGACGATATTCATTGGAGTAGTGAAATGGAAAAAGCTTGGGCCGAAATTAAAGCAGATGCTAGAATAGCACTAACCATTGATTTATTTTATATAGGTATTGTGTTTCTTAAAAAAGGAAATAAAGAAAAAGAAAACTTTACTATTAAATTTTAACCATTGCTACCTCCATCATTCATCGCTTCTTTACAGGGATTGCCTGGATTTGACAAGGCAGCATTTGTGGAGACCCATCAGGTTCCTGCAGATTTTACTTCGGTTAGAATGAATCAGTATAAACCTTTCGACCATGCTACACATCCATTCATGCATACTATGTCGCCAGTGGATTGGTGCGAAGAAGGCTTTTATTTAACTGGCAGGCCAAGTTTTGTAGTGGATCCTTTATGGCATTCGGGTGCATATTATGTGCAAGAAGCAAGTAGTATGTTTTTGCATACCATCATTAGCCAACTAGCAGATACAAATAAATATTATAAAGTATTAGACCTATGTGCGGCACCTGGAGGTAAAACAACTTTGTTGGCCAATTATTTTAAAAATGGATTGGTGGTAGCCAACGAAACAATTAAATCCAGGAATGCCATTTTAGAAGAAAATTGTATACGCTGGGGAAGCGATCATATAGTTGTTACACAAAATGATCCAAGTCATTTTAAAGCGCTACCTAATTTTTTTGATTTTATTATTGCCGATGCACCTTGTAGTGGAAGTGGGATGTTCAGGAAAGATCCACAAGCCATCAAAGAATGGAGTGAAGAAAATGTATTGCATTGTAGTCAAAGACAAACACGCATTATAGAAGAAAGCATTACCGCATTGCAGGAAGGAGGGTATTATATTTATTCCACCTGCTCCTATTCATTCGAAGAGGATGAGAAGATCATGGATTATATTGCCTCCTTGGATGGAATGACCTCTGTTCAAATTCAATTACCTTCCTCGTCTCCAATTGTAACGACATATAGTCCTACACATCTTGCACAAGGTTTTAGGTTTTATCCTGATAAAGTAAAAGGGGAGGGATTTTTTATTGCTGTTTTTCAAAAACAAAAAGCAGCATATACCAGTCAGTTTTCATCGCCTTTTCAATTCACTCTATTACCCAAAAAAGAGCTCGCTAATTTAGCTGCTATTTATGCATTGCCAGAACAGTTTGTATGTATTCAACATTTGGAAGAGCTGATTGCTTTACCAATGCATTGTTATTCTGATTTACAAACCATTAGGGCGCATTTATATGTCAAGAAAATAGGAATGCGCATAGGTATGCTTAAAGGGGCAGACCTGGTTCCAGCGCATGACTTGGCCATGAGTCAATGGGACAAAATGCCTTATGAAACCATCGAGGTAGATTTGAATGATGCACTTCAATTTCTCCGAAGAGCCGATTTTCAGTTGAACGGTCCCAAGGGTTGGCATAGCATTAGTTATATGAATTGCCGTTTAGGATGGGTTAAAATACTACCCAATCGATTAAATAATTATTACCCGAATTCTTGGAGGATATTGAATTATTGATGATTATGAATTTGATATTCTGCTGGTAACTGATACGCGCATTGAAACGGTGAAAATGAAAATTTTGAAA
>JBDKGO010000052.1:0-5123 GCA_039798125.1 Bacteroidota bacterium
TAAATCATAGCTTATCTTTACAGCATGACAACAGATCAAATAGTATACCTAGTTTTTGGCGTGGTTGTAGTGACTGCATTAATTTTAGACTTAGGCTTTCTGAGTAAAAAAAATACGACGATCACCATTCGTCAAGCCCTTCAACAAACTTTTATTTGGGTCATGTTGGCTTTAGGTTTCTTTGTATTCATGTGGATAGAGGAAGGACAGAAATTAGCCTTTGAATATTTAAGCGGTTACTTAATGGAGTGGAGCTTAAGTATCGATAATATTTTTGTTTTCATATTAATTTTTGATGCGTTTAAAGTAAAGGAGCAACACCTCTCAAGGGTATTGTTGATCGGTATTTTAATTGCGATTTTATTTAGAGTGATTTTCATCACAGTAGGTGTTGCCTTGGTGGCCAAGTTTGCTTGGATTTTATATTTATTTGGAGTGTTTTTATTGTATACGGGATTTAAGATGTTTAGTGCAGGAGAAGATGAAGCTTTTGATCCACATAAATCTAAGATCTATCTTTTCTTAAAAAAGTTTTTACCTATCACCAATGAAGATGGGGGTGGCAAATTCATGATGCGTATTGGCGGAAAACCTATGTATACAAGCCTTTTCGTGGTGGTGGTTTTATTGGCTGCCATTGATTTAGTATTTGCTTTAGATTCTATCCCTGCAGTAATGGGAATTTCAATGAGTAGCTTAGTAATTTATACATCTAATATATTTGCGATACTAGGCTTACGCTCTTTGTTCTTTTTATTAAGAGGCGCAGTGAATCAATTTGAACATCTTCAACAAGGCATTGCGATTGTATTGATTTTCATTGGTGTAAAAATGCTTGGAGAACATTATATCAATATGGTCATGAGTAAAAACACCCAAGTGCTATTATCTTTATTAGTGATTGTGTTTTCAATTACAGGATCCATATTGTATTCTATCTTTTCAAATCGTCAAAAGAACCTTCCAAAGAACTTTACGGACAATACTATTTAATTATGCAATTAAAAATGAACGGAAAAAAAGTAGCAGCACTCATCATTGCCATTATTGTAATTGATCAGTTGTTGAAATTCTATATCAAGTTGAATTATTTTTTAGGTGAAGAACATCAAATCATTGGGTCTTGGTTCAGATTACATTTTGTAGAAAATGAAGGGATGGCATGGGGCCTTAAATTTGGTGGTGGATTTGGTAAAATCGCATTGACCTTATTTAGACTGGCTGCGGTGATTTGGGGTACTTTTTTAATCAAAGGATTTATCAAAAAGCAATACCATAATGGATTTATCATTTGTGCTGCTTTAATTTATGCTGGGGCATTGGGCAATTTAATTGATAGTATGTTTTATGGTCTATTGTTTGATGCAAGTATTCCATATACTGCGATGGTAGCGCAGTTTTTACCAGAAAGTGGTGGCTATGCCAGTTTTTTACATGGCAAAGTGGTAGATATGTTCTATTTCCCAATCATCACCAATGCACAATTCCCAAGCTGGATGCCTATTTGGGGCGGCGAGTCCTTTGAATTCTTCCGTCCGGTATTCAATTTCGCCGATATGTCCATTAGTACAGGGGTCATTGCATTATTCGTATTTCAAAGCAAGTTTTTCCCTTCAGAGGAAGCCGCATAATTTCCTTTCCTTTTTTCAGCGCTTATTCGTACCTTCATGGCCTAAAAATCAGATAGGACAAGCGTTTTATGAGTAATCAATATCCAGAATTTAATGGCTTACATCTGCCAACAATAGAGGCAGAAATTTTAGCAGCTTGGAAAAAAGAACAAGCATTTGAACAATCCGTTCAATTAAGAGAAGGTAAAACACCATTTGTGTTTTATGAAGGTCCTCCAAGTGCCAATGGCATGCCAGGTATTCACCATGTCATTTCAAGAACTTTAAAAGACATGGTTTGTCGTTATAAAACCATGCAAGGTTTTCAAGTAAAAAGAAAAGGTGGATGGGATACCCATGGTTTACCTGTTGAGTTAGGCGTAGAAAAAGAATTAGGCATTACCAAGGAGGATATTGGAAAGACGATTACTGTAGAAGCCTACAATCAAAAATGTAGAGAAGCTGTATTACGTTATAAAAAAGAGTGGGATGATATTACCAATAAGATGGGTTATTGGGTGGACTTAGATAATCCATACATCACATTTGAAAACAATTATATTGAAACATTATGGTGGATCTTAAGTACACTTTATAAAAAAGGGTACTTATATCAAAGCGTAAGTATTCAACCTTATTCTCCAGCAGCTGGAACAGGATTGAGTTCACATGAATTGAATCAGCCTGGTACTTACAAGGACGTAAAAGACACTTCGGTGGTGGCGATGTTTAAAGCCATCCCTTCAAAAGAAAGTCAATTTATTTTTGATGCTGCGGCAACCAATCCACTTTCTAAAGATGTGTATTATATGGCATGGACTACTACGCCTTGGACTTTACCATCTAATTTAGGATTGACTGTTGGACCAAATATTGAATACGCTTTAATAGCCACTTACAATCCATATACTGCAATGCCAGTGAATGTAGTTGTAGCAAAAGCATTGGTATCAAAGTATTTCAAAGAAGAAGGATTGAGCTTAACAAGCTTTGCAGAAGGGGATAAGATAGTGCCATGGAAGGCATTGACTACATTCAAAGGAAGTCAACTAGACGGTTTACGCTATGAGCAGTTGATGCCATTCGAAGCAAATAATCCAGCCAATATTGAAGGCGATCCATTTAAAATAATTGTAGGTGATTTTGTGACCACAGAAGATGGAACGGGTATCGTACATACTTCACCAGCATTTGGAGCAGATGACTATAAAGTGGGACAAAAAAATAATTTAGGGATCATTACTTTGGTGGATAGAGAAGGAAAGTTCATTGATGGTGTAGGAGAATTTGCTGGAAGATTCGTGAAGAATTATAAAGATGAAAAAGATTTCCAAGATGTGAACGTAGACATCTCGGTAAAATTAAAAAAAGAAAATCGTGCGTTTAAAGTAGAAAAATACGAACATAATTATCCGCATTGTTGGAGAACAGATAAACCAATTTTATATTATCCATTGGATGCTTGGTTTATCAAAACTACTGCAGTGAAAGATAGAATGGTGGAGTTGAATAAAACCATCAACTGGAAACCAAAGAGTACAGGGGAAGGTCGTTTTGGTAATTGGTTAGAGAACATGGTGGATTGGAATTTATCACGTAGCCGTTATTGGGGAACACCACTTCCTATCTGGAGAACAGAAGACGGAACAGAAGAAACTTGTATTGGTTCAATAGACGAATTGACTGCAGGATTTTTAGCAGCAAAAGAAAAAGGATACAATAAAGAGGTGCAATTACAAATAGTAGATGGCAAATTGGACGTGGATTTACACAAGCCATTTGTGGATCAAATAGAAATCTTAAGTCCAACAGGCAGACCAATGCATCGTGTTTCGGACTTAGTAGACGTATGGTTTGATTCGGGCGCAATGCCTTATGCACAGTGGCATTACCCATTTGAGAACAAAGATTTAGTAGACAAAGGTTTTGCATTCCCTGCAGATTTTATTGCAGAAGGCGTAGACCAAACTAGAGGATGGTTCTATACTTTACATGCATTGGGTGTGTTGCTTTTTGATAAGGTGGCATATAAAGCCGTTGTGAGTAATGGCTTGGTATTGGATAAGAATGGCAACAAGATGAGTAAGCGTTTAGGGAATGTGGTGAATCCATTTGAGACCTTAGAAACTTATGGTGCTGATGCAACAAGATGGTATTTGGTCACCAATGCTTCTCCTTGGGATAATTTAAAATTTGATTTATCTGGTATCCAAGAAGTACAAAGAAAATTCTTTGGCACCTTGTACAATACCTATCAATTTTTTATTTTGTATGCCAACGTAGATGGATTCAAATTCGAACAGGCTTATATCCCTGTGAAAGATCGTCCAGAAATTGACCGTTGGGTCATTTCATCTTTACATAGTTTAGTACAAACAGTAACAGTGGCGATGGATGACTTTGAGCCAACCATTGCTGGACGTGCCATTGAGACTTTTGTAGACGAACATTTGAGTAACTGGTATGTACGTTTATGTAGAAGAAGATTTTGGAAAGGTACTTATAGCGAAGATAAAATTGCAGCCTACCAAACTTTGTATGAATGTATCGAGACCATTGCAAGATTAATGGCGCCCATTGCACCATTCTTCTGTGATCAATTGTTTAGAAATTTAAATGGACTTACAAAAAGATTTGACGCAACATCCATTCATCATATTGATTTTCCAAAAGCAGATCCATCCAAAATGGATGCAGCTTTAGAAACAAGAATGCAGTTGGCACAAGATATTTGTTCTTTGGTTTTATCTATTCGTAAAAAAGTGAATATCAAAGTACGTCAACCATTACAAAAAATATTGATACCAGTTTTAGATCCAGCTATGAAATTGGCCATTGAACAAATGGAAGAATTAATCCTAGCCGAAGTCAATGTGAAGGAGATCAATTATATCACAGAGACGGAGGGGGTGATTAGCAAGAAGCTTAAACCTAATTTCAAGTTATTGGGTGCGAAATTGGGTACAAAGATGAAACAGGCTTCTGCAGTCATTGCAGCCTTAAGCCAAAACCAGATTTCCGAATTGGAGCGTAATGGAAGCCTCACGATTCAGGTGGAAGAAAGTGCTATTACATTGTTAATCAATGAAGTAGATATTATAGCAGAAGATATTCCAGGTTGGAGTGTCGCGGTAAAGGGCAATTTGACTGTGGCTTTGGATATCAGTCTCTCTGAAGTCCTTTTAAAAGAAGGAAATGCTCGAGAATTGATCAATAGGGTCCAAAACATCCGAAAAGAGGCCAATTTTGAGCTCACAGACAAGATTTTACTCCAAATTGTGGATAACACAAATATGAAAGACGCTGTTAATGAATTTTCAGAGTATATTTGCCGCGAAATATTGGCTACCCAAATAGATTGGGTATCTAGCCTCGAAGAAGGCGTCGATATCGACATCAATGACCAAAAACTAAGGATTTTAGTTAGACAAAAAGGATAATTATGGCTACAAAAAAACCAGCACCTAAAAAAGCGGCCCCAGCTAAAAAAGCAGCGCCTGCAAAAAAAGCGGC
>JBDKGO010000053.1:0-4960 GCA_039798125.1 Bacteroidota bacterium
CTTTTATTGTAACAAAATAAAAACAGTTTTAATTTTTTAATAATAAATTTGTTTCATGCAATCAAATATTACCATGGTTTTAGGGGCATCGCCCAATCCAGAAAGATATAGTTATATGGCCACTGTCATGTTATTGGAAAAAGGGCATGCGATTTATCCCTATGGGATTAAAAAAGGGATGATCCAATCTCTGTCAATCGAGCAAGAATGGCCAATTCCCGGTTCCATCACCACTTTGACTTTGTATTTAGGCCCTGCTGCACAAGAAGCATATTACGATCAAATTATTGCATTAAAGCCTCAGCGTATCATTTTCAATCCAGGTACCGAAAATGCTACTTTATTCCAACTTGCAAATGCTGCAGGTATCGAAACAATTGAAGCTTGTACATTAGTGATGTTAACCACTGGTCAATATTAGAGCAATATTAATAAGCTTGTCCCCAGCCAGCACGGTCCAATGTCCTGTATTGAATTGATTCACTAATGTGCTGATTTTGAATGTCTTTTGATCCATCTAAATCAGCGATTGTTCTTGCTACTTTGATAATACGGTCATAGGCTCTTGCACTCAGATGAAATTGCTCCATGGCCGACTTTAATAATGTAGCAGAAGTTCCATCTAATTGTGCCCATTCTTTTAAATCAAAAGATTGCATTTGTGCATTGGTATTGATACCTGGCCGTTTTGCATATCTTTTTAATTGAATTGCTCTTGCTTTTTGAACCCTGTTACGGATGGTCATGGAGCACTCTATAATGCTATTGTTTGTTAGTTCCTCATAGGTAACAGGCACCACTTCAATTTGTAAATCTATTCTGTCAAGTAATGGTCCAGAAATTTTGTGCAGGTATTTTCCAACATTGCTCGGACTGCAAGTGCAAGCTTTTTGAGGATGATTAAAATACCCACAAGGGCATGGATTCATCGAAGCAAAAAGCATAAATCTACTTGGGAACTCAACAGTTTGTCTAGATCTAGATATGCTCACAAATCCTGCTTCCATGGGTTGACGTAAAATTTCTATTGCTGCTCTGCTGAATTCTGGCAGTTCGTCTAAAAACAAAACACCATTATGCGCCATCGATATTTCTCCAGGTTGTGGTATGGATCCACCTCCAACTAAGGCAATGGCTGATAAAGAATGGTGTGGATTTCTAAATGGACGGGTTTGCATCAATCCAGTTGTAGAAGATAGTTTGCCCACTAAACTATATACTTTGCTAGTCTCCAATGTCTCTGCATGGCTCATTTCGGGTAGGATACTGATACTTGTTTTTGCAAGCAATGTTTTTCCTGCCCCTGGTGGTCCAACCATGATTAAATTATGTCCTCCTGCAGCGGCAATTTCAATGGCTCTTTTTGCTTGGAGCTGTCCCTTGATAAAAGCAAAATCAACAGGATAAGTAATTGGGGTTTCTTTGTCTATTTCAAATTGTTGAAATGGCGTAAAAGATGCAGGATGATTGCAAAAATTTGTGACTTCGGTGAGGTGATCAAATGCATATACTTTAAGCCCCTCAATAAGGGATGCCTCAGCTGCATTGATTGAGGGAATGATCAAACCTGCCAAGCCAGCTTCTTTTGCATAAATCGCCATGGCAAGTACCCCTTTGATTGGTTGGAGTGCGCCATTTAAACTAAGCTCACCCATCATTAAGTAATCAGTTAAAACTGCTGAATTGATAATTTGATCCGATGCAGCAAGGATACCAATGGCAATAGGAAGATCAAAAGCAGGACCTGTTTTTTTGATATCAGCAGGGGCTAAGTTGATGACCAATTTTGTTCTCGGCATCTGAAACCCATTGGCTTTGATGGCAATTTCTGTGCGATGTAAACTTTCTTTGACTGCGGTATCAGGAAGTCCAACAATACAATAGCCCTGACCCATACTCACATTGACTTCTACTTGTATGCCGATGGCATCCATTCCAAATAAGGAAGCGCCTCTTGTTTTAACGAGCATGTTTCTTTGAAAAATAGCAAATAACTGAAACCGTATTTAAGTATTTATACGCTCAATTAAATCCACGACGCCTTCTCTTTCTAAAATAAGGTAGCCAAGTCTATCCTGACTTACCCCTTTTTTTAAGGTATAATTAAACAACAAAGTTTTGTCAATGACAGTTGTTTCAAAATAACAAAATTGTATATGCGGATAGGCTTTTAGCGGCTCGCTGATTTCATACAAGTGGGTAGATAAAATACACAAAGATTGTTTTAAAGCTTGTAAGCCTTCAATCACTTTTGTACTACACTTCATCGCATCAATGATATTGGTCCCTTTAAATAATTCATCTATTAGGACTAAATATTTTTTTCCATCCATCACCTGCGTTAAAGTATGCTTAATGCGTTGTACTTCATTAAAGAAATAACTTTCTCCTTTGAGCACATTGTCGGCAGTGGTTAGATTGGTAATTAATCCATCAAAAATACTGAGCTTGCATTTTTTTGCTGGCACACCCATCCCAATATGCGCTAGGTAGGTAAGTAGGCCAACTGTTTTAATAAAAGTGCTTTTACCTGCCATATTTGCGCCAGTTAAAAATAAAAAACCAGCTTGGTCATTTAAATTTAAATCATTCCCAACTGCATTGGTTACAAGTGGATGCACTGCGCCCTCAAATTCAATCATGGGCGTATTTTGATCCACCCATTCTGGAAATATAAAATCGTATTCCTGTATCGCAGTAGCCATGCTATAATAAGCATCTAACACATAAAAATGGGCTTGTAAATTTTTGATCTGTGTTTTATATTGGTAATAAAAAAAGTAACCTAATTCCAATACAGCTTGAGGATCATTTTTTAAATTTTTGCTGTTGATATGTAGACAATCTAAATGAGCGATTCCTTGCTTGATGGGCTTAATTAGTGCATTGAGTGCAATATTATGGGTATACCCCTCAAACACTTTAAGCCACTGATCTAATGCTTGAACAAAATTCAATAAGTGCTGAACAGAATAAGCAATTATAGCATAGTCTGTTTTATTCCAGAATTGATACCAATAGGCGCCGGTAAAACTAATGTGTTTTGGAATCTGTGAAAAGCCAGTTCCATAAAACTGATCAATGACCAAACAGGTGCCATTCGAAATTTTCATCTGGTCTAAAAAAGCTTTCTCAGCAATAAATATTTCTAAGGCAGATTGCCTAGATTCAATGGCATACTTGGAAGCTAATGGTGCTGTGATAAGCTGCATCCAATGTGCTTTACCACCATTTGTTTTACAAAAATCTAAATGACTAGCTAGTCCTTTAGATTCATAGTTATCCAATAATCCAATATCGAGTATAGTGGTTTTATCTACCTGCATTTAATTTCTTGTAAACTGCATTCTGCTTCCCTTTTGTGCTTCATTGAACTGTCCTTGATGATAAACAAGGTGTCCGTTGACAAAAGTAGATTGAATGCTATAAGGAAATTGAGTACCCTCAAATGGACTCCACCCGCATTTGTATAAAATATTGTCTTTAGTCACTGTATAAGGCAAGGCCTTTACGAGCACTAAGTCTGCATAATAACCTTCTCTAATAAAGCCTCTTTCTTTAATTTGAAAACAAGTGGCTACGGCATGACTCATTTTTTCTACCATTTTTTCCATGCTCAATTTTCCTTCATGTACATATTTTAACATCAGCATCATGCCATGTTGCACCAAAGGCAATCCAGCATGCGCATGCACATAGTCTTCTTGCTTTTCGGCCCAGGTATGAGGTGCATGATCAGTCGCAATAATATCTAGTTGGTCATTCAATAAACCTTCCCATAACGCTGTTCTGTTTTCTGCTGATTTAATGGCTGGGTTGCATTTTATTAAATTACCTTTTGTAGCATAATCGTCTGCAGTAAAATGTAAATGATGCACACAAACTTCTGCAGTAATTCTTTTTTCTGCCAATGGTTTAAGGTTAGAGAACAACTGTAATTCTTTAGCAGTAGTAATATGCAAGATGTGCAATCTTGTATCAAATTTTTTCGCTAATTGAATGGCTTTGAAGGAAGATTCAAAGCAAGCGTCTACATCTCTGATAATGGGATGGTCACTTGGTTCTAATATAGCTTTGGTCGATTCTAAATGGGCCTTATTTTTTTTAATGATTGCTTCTTCCTCGCAATGTGTAGCAATTAATAATTCAGAGCCTTCAAAAATGCGTTCTAAAACAATAGGGTTATCTACTAATAAATTACCAGTAGAGGATCCCATAAATATCTTTACGCCACAAACCTCATTTTTCTTTGCATTGGTTTTTAAAATCTCTTCTACATTGTCCTGAGAAGTACCCATGAAAAATGAATAGTTCGCTAAAGCGTTTGATGCTGCTATTTGGTATTTATCTTCTAGCAATTCTTGCGTAAACACGGGAGGATTGGTATTGGGCATCTCCATGAAACTTGTGGTACCTCCTGCAACTGCTGCTTTTGCTTCAGTATAGATGTTGGCTTTGTGTGTCAAGCCGGGTTCTCTAAAATGTACTTGATCGTCTATCGCACCTGGTAAAAGAAATTGACCTGTGCCATCTATTTCTTCCACTGCAAAATTTGCATCAATGCTACTCGCAATTTTTTCTATCCTTCCATTCTTTATTAAAACATCTCCAACAAATCGACGACCTTCATTGACAATGGTGGTATTTTTGATCAAGTAGTTTGGCATAAATTATAATTATCTTTCTATATGAATTGTGAAATAGACGAAATTGGAACTTATTTTATCAAGATTAGACACTAAAACATCATTCTTCTTTAAGTTTCTTAATCCATAACTAAATTTAACTTCTGGAGAAACGTTTACATACCTTAAATAAAAGCTAAGTCCTACACCTATCTCTGCACCCCAGTCCGTATTTTTAATTACAACGGGGTATTCTCTTCTAATTGGAGATATAGAACCACTAAATTCAGGAATGATTCCATTACTGTTTCCAAGATTACTTAAATCAAATTCAA
>JBDKGO010000054.1:0-4739 GCA_039798125.1 Bacteroidota bacterium
GCCAACAAATAATGTATTGGGGCCATCCCCTCTTTTTCGATCGCCATGGTCAAAACTTCAGCAGTGGCTTGTGCATCTCCCCAAGCTCTATGACGACCTTCTATACGGATACCAAGGTCACGGGTTAAAGAACCCAATCCATATTTCACCAAACCAGGGAATACTTTTTTACTTAATCGAATGGTGCATAATTTAGGTGCCGACCAATCATATCCAGACTTGCCTAATAAGTATCGAACAAAAGAATAATCAAAGCTTGCATTGTGCGCCACAAATATGCGGTCTTTCAATAAATTGTAAATCTGGGGAGCCACTTCCTCGAATAGTGGTGCTTGGGCCACCATTTCGTCACTAATGCCCGTCATATTCACGATAAATGGCGGGATTTTTTGTCTAGGATTCACCAAAGTCACATATTTACCCGTCACTTCCACACCATTGTGCATCACAATTGCGATTTCGGTGATCCCATGCGTATGGGGCATCCCGCCAGTGGTTTCTATGTCTACAATTGCAAATTCCATGAAGCTCCAAGTTCGCATTTTTTTGTCAATAATAGCTAGCGGCTTTTCCTTATTTTTGTAACTCATTATAGGAAAAGCAATTAGCATGGAATTGAGTAAAAATTTTATACCGGGTGAAGTAGAGACCAAATGGTACCAACATTGGATCAACAAGGGGTATTTTCACAGTGTACCCAATGAGAAGCCAGCGTATACCGTGGTCATCCCGCCACCTAATGTAACCGGTGTTTTACACATGGGCCATTGCTTGAACAATACGATACAAGATATTTTAGTACGTCGTGCCCGTATGCAAGGGATGAATCCTTGCTGGGTGCCTGGTACGGATCATGCTTCTATTGCGACAGAAGCAAAAGTAGTTGCGATGTTGAGAGAAAGAGGGATTGCTAAGTCCTCTTTAAGTAGAGAAGAATTCTTGAGCTATGCTTGGGAGTGGAAGGAAAAATACGGCGGCATTATTTTACAGCAATTAAGGAAGATGGGCTGTAGTTTGGATTGGGAGCGTACTTCTTTCACGATGGACCCTGACTATTATGAAACAGTGATTAAGGTATTCATTGATTTATATAAGAAGGGCAAGATCTATCGTGGTAAACGTATGATCAATTGGGATGTGAAGGCAAAGACTGCATTAAGTGATGAAGAAGTAATCCATAAGGAAGTCAACGGGAAGATGTACCATATCAGGTATCAATTAGATGTGCCTGGTGAGGAATTTATTACCATCGCCACTGTGCGCCCTGAAACTATTTTTGGAGATACTGCAATTTGTGTGCACCCAAAAGATCCTAGGTATACGCATTTAATTGGCAAGCATGCATTTGTGCCAATGATCAATAGACGCATCCCTATTATTGCAGATGATTATATTGAAATTGAATTTGGAACGGGTGCATTGAAAGTAACACCTGCACATGATATCAATGATTTTCAATTAGGCCAAAAACATGGACTAGAAGTGATTGATACCATGAATGACGATGGTACGATGAACGAGGCTGCACCAATGTATATTGGCAAAGACAGGATTGAAGTAAGAAAAATTATTGCAAAAGATTTAGAAGCATCTGGCAATTTAGTGAAGGTAGAAGACTACGTGAATCAAGTTGGGTTTAGTGAAAGAACAGATGCCATTGTGGAACCAAGATTGAGTTTACAGTGGTGGGTGGATATGAAGCAATTAGCTGCACCAGCATTGGAGAAAGTGATGTCGGATGAAATTCATTTTCATCCTGCTAAATTTAAAAATGTATACCGTCATTGGATGGAGAACATTAAAGACTGGTGTATTAGTAGACAATTATGGTGGGGACATAGAATACCAGCATGGTATGACCAAGAAGGCAATGTCTATGTGGAAGCAAGTCTTGAAAAAGTACATGCAACCTATCCAGAAACAGTTGGCAAAGAATTGCATCAAGATGCAGATTGCCTAGATACTTGGTTTAGTAGTTGGTTATGGCCTATCGAAGTATTTAAAGGCATGTCCAATCCAAACAATGCAGAGATCAATTATTACTATCCTACTAGCACTTTGGTAACTGCACCAGAAATTATTTTCTTCTGGGTAGCAAGAATGATCATGGCTGGCGAAGAATACATGGGTAAGATTCCATTTAAGGATGTCTACTTCACAGGGATTGTGCGTGATAAGCAAGGCCGAAAAATGAGTAAGAGTTTGGGGAACTCTCCAGACCTACTAGGATTGATAGATCAATACGGCGCAGATGCAGTTCGATTTGGTATCATGATTGCCTCACCTGCTGGAAATGATTTATTATTTGATGAGTCTACTTTAGAGCAAGGCAGAAACTTCAATAGCAAACTTTGGAATGCGACCAAACTATTAAAAATGTGGGAGCCGCGTCAAAGTAACGAAGGCCCTATCCCTGAGGATGCCGCGTTCGCGATGGATTGGTTCCAAGCTAAACTAAGTGCCACGCAATTAGAGGTAGACGAAATGCTTAAAACATTCCGATTAAGCGAAGCCTTAAAAACGATTTACGGATTGATATGGGATGACTATTGCAGCTGGTATTTAGAATGGATTAAGCCAGGCTATGAACAACCAATCCATGCGAAAGTATTTGAAAAGAGTATTGCATTCTACGATGACTTGCTTCAATTATTGCATCCGTTTATGCCATTCATTACGGAAGAGATTCACCATATGCTAAAAACCCAAGCACAGGATCTATGTGTGCAGGAATTAGCTCCAGTGAGCAAAGTAGACGAATCGGTATTGCATGCTGGTGTGCTTTTAAAGAATGTGATTTCTACTTTACGTGATGCTAGAAATAAAAATCAAATTAAACCTAAGGACGCGATTGATGTACATATTCATTCAGATAATAACGCAGCCTACCAAAAGATACAAAACATTCTAGCAAAGCAAGTCAATGCTAAAAGCGTTGCCTATACCAATACTCCAATAGGTTCAAGTATTGTGGTGGCTTTAGAAAAAGATAAATTTTATTTAGTTTCAGATCAAGCCATTGATACGGTCGGTTTGAAAGAAAATTTATTGAAAGATTTAGCACATCAAAAAGGATTTTTAGAAAGTGTAGAAAAGAAATTGGCGAATGAGAAATTTGTTCAAAATGCAAAACCAGAAGTGATTGCCATTGAACAAAAAAAGAAAGCAGATGCATTAGCTAGAATCCAAACGATTGAAGAAAGTTTAGCACAACTATAAATGAAGGAGCTTACTATTAGACCAGCTACTTTATCGGATCGCGCTTTAATCCGATCTATCTCTGAGCGCACATGGCCAAGTACTTATGGACATATCATCTCTCAGGAGCAAATCGATTTCATGTTGGATTGGATGTATAGTGACACATCATTAGAACAACAAATGAATACTGGTTGTGAGTTTTACATTGCAAGTATCAAAAAAGAAAACGAGCAGTGGGATGCAGTAGGATTTTGTTCTGTAAGCCCTGAAGAAGAAGAAAATATTAGCACTAACAACCTCGAAGGTGCAAAAGCGCACAAACTAAATAAACTATATGTCCTCCCCTCGGCACAAGGTACAGGCGCTGGAAAAGCATTATTATACCAAGCCATTGAGGTTGCTAAAGCAGCTGGATCAAGCTCCATCTTCTTACAAGTAAATAAACACAATAACGCTTATAGCTTTTACCTTAAGCAAGGATTTATAAAAGAAGCTGAATTCAAATTTGATATTGGTAATTGCTTCTATATGGACGATTACGTGATGCGTTTGACGTTTTAAATCAACACATGGGTTTGTTTCACTACCCCCATGATAAAGACACTCTGCACTTGACCAATGTTTTCCGCCTGACTTAATTTGTTCACATGGAAATTATAATAGCTATTCATATCCTCGGCCACAATCTTTAACATGAAATCAAATTCTCCCGAGATACTATAACACTCTACCACTTCCGGTAATTCATTGATGAGCTTAATAAACTGCGTACCGGATTTTTTACTATGCTGATTCAGTGACACATAACATATCACCATTAAACCCTTACGCACTTTAGCGCCATCTATTAAAGTAGCGTATTGCTTGATCACCCCATTTGCTTCCAGTCTTTTAATTCTTTCATGCACAGGGGTGGTGCTTAATTGTACAGCTTCAGAAATCTCTTTCACGCTCATCCTTGCATTGTTCTGTAAAAGCCTCAAAATGGCTAAATCTTTCACATCTAAAGGGACAGTTGGATTGTTTAAATCGGCAGAGGTTAAATATGTGTTAGCCGATTCTACTGTTTGCGTCTTATTTTTCATCTCAAAAAGTATATATAGGCATAAAAATAGACTATTTTAGATTATTTCACTAAATTTTAGATAAATTTTATTATTTTATCCTACAAAACTACCTTTACACTCTAAATTATTAAATATGTCAGGTTTACAAAACATCGATTTTAGCCTACCGTACAAAGTAGCAGATATTTCCCTAGCAGATTGGGGACGTAAAGAAATTCGTTTAGCTGAAGCAGAAATGCCAGGTTTGATGAGTATTCGTGAAGAATATGGTCCTAGCCAACCATTAAAAGGTGCACGTATTGCTGGTTGTTTACACATGACCATCCAAACAGCTGTATTGATTGAAACTTTAACTGCATTAGGTGCAGAAGTAAAGTGGAGTTCTTGTAATATCTTCTCTACACAAGACCAAGCTGCTGCTGCGATTGCTGCAACAGGTGTGGGTGTATTTGCTTGGAAAGGTCAATCTAT
>JBDKGO010000055.1:0-4462 GCA_039798125.1 Bacteroidota bacterium
TTACTAGGTTATTTACTAGGTGGCGGAGGAAGACACGGCGGCGGCGGATGGGGCGATGGCGGCGGTGGAGGATTCGGCGGCTTTGGCGGCGGAAGCTCTGGCGGCGGTGGCGCTGGCGGGTCTTGGTAAGATTTTAATAAGATGAATGTTAAAGAGATATTGAATAAAAAAGAGCCTCCATTTGGAAGCTCTTTTTTATTTTACATTTTAGGTATCACTGCACCCACAATTGCAGCCAATTCAGTTTCACCTTTTTGCTTTTTCGCTTTTAGAATATCTCCAAAGATTTTAAAATTAAAATAAGGATCTGTCTGTACACGAAATCCCTGAGGAATCGCTTCTCTAAATTCAACAATCAAATCAATCCCCTTTTTAAATTGAACAGGGTCTGTTGTTTTTATCAATAATTGTGCAAATGGCGCAGTCATTTCAAATTTCTCAGATGACTGAATATTCAACTTACCATAAGTAGTTGCTACAAAATCAAAAACTTGCCCATCACCATATTTTGTAAGTATGGTTGTTACAACTGCGTTCAATCTTTTCTTTAATGGTTGAGTAGAAAATTGCTTTGCAATAGAGATGGCTTTTGTACTATCTACTATCTCTAAAGCAGCCAATGCAGCACCTGCCACGGTATAAGAGGAGTCATACACCCATTTTTCATACAATGGTGTGAAACTAGGTTTATTGATTTTACTCAATACATTAATCGCGTCTTCTCTTACAGAACTCACTTTATCTTTTGCAGCTAATTCTAAAATTTGCGCTTCCATAGTGGCATCAATTGCAGATGGGTTATAGCTGGTTAAAGCAATAGAACGAATCACATGGAAACTATCTTTAATCGCAGCTTCAATGATGGCTTTAGCTGCAGGATTTTTTAAATTTGTTGCTGCTTCATTTGCCGCTTCAAAACGATCCATGAAATTACGCGCATGCTTAAATTGATACGCGTATTGCTCTATTGGCTTAGACTCATCTTTTGCCCACAATAATATTTTGTCATTGTCTACATTCACATTGTCTGGTGCCACTGCAGCTGGGAAATAAAAGCTATCTACTTTATTTTTACTCCATACCTCATAATGGTTGCGATTGCCATTTACATACACATCAATCCCCACAGGCAGGGTGAATATTTTATTTTGTGTTTGCGTTTGTTGAATCGTCACTAAAACCTTTTGCTGGTCTGCCATGTATTTTTGCTGGATGCGCACATAAGGATGACCACTACCAAAATACCATTGATTAAAGAACCAATTTAAATCCTTACCTGTCACTGCTTCAAAAGCCAATTTAAGTTTGATAGCAGAACCGTTTGAGAATTTATTATCTGTTAAATATTTATTCAATGAGGCAAAGAAGGCATCATCGCCCACCAAATGTCTTAACATATTTAATATGCGTCCACCTTTTTGGTAACTTACCAAATCAAATACATCTTCCTTATCCTTATAATAAAAACGCACTAAATGCTTCTCAGCATCACTTGGACTACTTAGGTAACTACGAAGACCAGTATAGTTCTCAAATGCACCAGCATCTTTGCCTTGGCTATGTTCAAACCAAAGTGTTTGGCTATAATCTGCAAAGCTTTCATTCACGGTGATATTGCTCCAGCTTTCTGCGGTTACTAAATCCCCAAACCATTGATGAAATAGTTCGTGTGCAATAGTGCTCTCCCAATTATTGCCATCAATCAATTCTCTTGCATCTTGTTGCACAGCGTCACTATGTAAAGTAGCTGTGGTATTTTCCATGGCACCACTCACAAAATCACGGCCACTAATTTGAGCATACTTACTCCAAGGAAAAGCAATCCCTAATTTACTTTCAAAGAACGCAATCATTTGTGGCGTGTTGCCATAAATTTTTCTTGCTACTTTCTCATAAGCCTTTTCGATATAGTAGCTTACTTCCTTTCCTTTATAACTGTCCTTAATCACAGCATAATCACCAATGCCTATAAAAAATAAATAAGGGGAGTGGGGAAGGTCCATCTTCCATACATCTTCTCTAAATCCATTTTTTAAATCTGTTTGTTTTACCAATAAGCCATTGGATAAACTCACGTATTTACTAGGCACAGTTAAATAAAATTCCTGTGTTGTTTTTTGATTTGTTTTATCAATCGTTGGAATCCAAACAGAGCTTGCCTCCGTTTCGCCTTGGGTCCAAATTTGTGTAGGCTTATCTTTATCTGTACCTAATGGATTAATAAAATACATACCCTTCGCATCTCTAATGGCTTCGCTGCCTTGTCCTTTAAATTCATTCGGACGCGCGATGTATTTAATGTAGATGTTGTAAGACTCTTTTGCAGTATAGGTTTTATCTAAATCGATATGCAATTGAAGGCTATCATAGGTATAAGATAGTTTTGTTTTTGCAGCGCCATTCATCAAAGCAACTTCTTTAATATCCATTGCTTTTGCATCTAATACCAAAGTTTTTGTTGGATAAAAATGGGGTTGAAATTTCAACCAAACTTCACCATTCATTTGTGATTTTTCATAATTAAAACTCGCAACCAATTTTGTATGCTTTAGGTTATTGGTTTTTGTTGCAACTGCACGATAGGTTTGCTTCCAGCTACTATCTACTTGCTCGGTTTTTGTTTGTGCATGTACCTTTTGACTACATGTAATTGTGATAAAGCATAAAATGCTATATCCAATGGCGCTTAATACGCTCATTGTGTTCTTTGTTGCCTGCTTCATAATTAATAGATCATTATTAGTGATTCATAAAGTTAAGAATCGAATTTGTTATGCTATTCAAAATAGGGTGGAATCAAAAATATTGTAGCTTAGTGGCTCAATTTAATGATCCATGGCAAGGTATTTTATAGAACTTAGTTATGACGGGGCCTTATTTGGTGGATTTCAGATTCAACAAAATGTAGCAACTGTGCAGGGCGCCCTTGAAAACGCTATGGAAACCTTATTTAGAACACCCATTCCATTAACAGGTGCTTCAAGAACAGACGCAGGAGTGCATGCATTTCAAAATTTCTTGCATTTTGACACAGACATAGAAATACTGCCAAAGCATATCTATAATTTAAACGCATTATTGCCCAATTCGGTGGTGGTAAAAGGCATTTATGCTGTTCCAAACGAAGCACATAGCCGTTTTGATGCCATCAAAAGAGGATATATATATAAGATCCATCAAGCCAAAGACCCCTTTTCAGAAGGTAGATCCTGGTTTTATCCCTTTCCGCTTGACCTAAGTCTAATGCAAACAGCGGCTGATTCCTTGTTAAACTATACCGATTTTGAGAGTTTCTCCAAAAAGAACACCCAGGTGAATACCTTCCAATGTGCTATTACGAAGGCCAATTGGACCAGCGCTGGTGCAGATATCCAGTTTGAAATCCACTCCAACCGCTTTCTAAGGGGGATGATCCGAGGTTTGGTAGGCACCATGGTACAAGTAGGACGAGGTCAAATTAGTATAGCCGAATGGCATGAAATTGTCGCATCAAAGGACGAACAAAGGGTCGATTTCTCTACCCCAGCTTGCGGGCTTTATTTATCTCAGATTATCTACCCAGATTTCTTAAAAAAAATTGGGTAACTAGAATCCTTTCTCCCATTGCGTTTGAGCGTATAACTGATAGATTATGAATGCCTTGAACGAAAAAAAATTAAAAATAGTATACAGAATATTTGGCTGGGATAATTAACTCCCTATCTTTGCCGCCCGTTAACGATGAAATATCAATAACAGGAGTTCTCTGAAGCAATCATAAAGCAGCATAAAAGTTCAAAAAAACTTTAAAATTAATCCATCAAAATTTGGTGGCTTAGAAATGAGGCTCTATCTTTGCCGTCCCTCTTCAAAAAGGGGTTAGTTCTTGAAATCTTATCGGCCTTATTTTGTTGATTAATTTAAAAAGTATTTTAAATAATTATTAAATAAAGTTTGGCTAATAAAAATATTGTGTCTACCTTTGCACCCCGCTATGAATAATGGCGCGCAAAATAAACACTAAGATCTTTGAAAGTTTGGAAACAATAGTAACTGATTAATTGAAAAAATCAGGTAAAGGTTATAGCATCAACAGAATTATATCAGACCGTTAATTTCGGATTTATTTGAGATTGATAGTCATGATCAAACAACATTTACAATGGAGAGTTTGATCCTGGCTCAGGATGAACGCTAGCGGCAGGCTTAATACATGCAAGTCGAGGGGCAGCATGAAGTAGCAATACTTTGATGGCGACCGGCAAACGGGTGCGGAACACGTACACAACCTTCCTTTAAGTGGGGAATAGCCCAGAGAAATTTGGATTAATACCCCGTAACACAACGAAGTGGCATCACTTTGTTGTTATAGTTTCGGCGCTTAATGATGGGTGTGCGTATGATTAGATAGTTGGCGAGGTAACGGCTCACCAAGTCTACGATCATTAGCTGATGTGAGAGCATGATCAGCCACACGGGCACT
>JBDKGO010000056.1:0-4383 GCA_039798125.1 Bacteroidota bacterium
TACTGATTATCAGCTATTTAGCGTTTTTGTTTTTACAGTACCTTAAAAAACTTGGTACTATGTGATGCATAGTACCTTAATTATCCTTAGTTTTGTGGTATAAATTAAAATTATGGATATTCAAAACACACAAAGTCAGATGCGCAAGGGCGTATTGGAGTTTTGCATATTGTCCATCATTCAACAAGGGGAGGTTTATCCAAGTGATATTGTTGAGCAAATGAAAGCGGCCAATCTGCATATTCTAGAAGGTACATTGTACCCACTTTTAACAAGATTAAAAAATGCGGGCTTGCTCAATTATCGTTGGGTGGAAAGTATCAGTGGTCCGCCAAGAAAATATTTTGTAATGACGGAGGAAGGTCAAAAAGCTTATGAGGTCTTACAAAAAACTTGGAATGAAATGACGACATCGGTCGATACCATTATCACTCCAAAAGCTAACCCGATTGTTCACCAAGCAGATGCTGCTCAATAAATATATGACAATGAAAAAAGTAATCAATATCAATTTCCAAGGTCGTATTCTTCCAATCGAAGAAATGGCTTATGAAAATTTAAAACAATATATAGAAAGTTTAAGAACCTATTTTGAACAAGAAGAAGGTAAGGACGAAATCATCAATGACATTGAATGTCGTGTGGCTGAATTATGCGAAGACCGTCTTAAAAAAGGTGCAGTTTGTATTTCCGAAGAAGACATTGATTTAATTATTACAAGTATTGGTCGTCCTGCTGATTTTGAAGCACAGGATGGCTTTGAGGCGAATACTTCAACGAATGCAGGAACCAATCAAACACAATCGAATGCTCAAAATGCTGGTGAGCCAACTTATCAAAAAAGATTGTACCGTGATGAGCAGAACAAAGTGTTGGGTGGTGTTTGTGCAGGTATTGCGAATTATTTAAACTTAGATCCAATCATCATTCGAGTTTTATGGATCCTGCTTTTTGGTATTTCTTTCTTTGCTTACCTATTGTTATGGATAGCCGTACCAAGTACTTCTGTAAAAGAAGTGGGAGGTATTCGTAAAAGATTATTTAGAGATCTTGACAAAAAAGTAATTGGTGGTGTTTGTGCAGGGATGTCAAAATACTTTGGTGTGAAAGTAGGCGTTATTAGAATCTTATTTTTATTACCTACTATTTTATTAATTTTTAATTGGAATCATTTTCATTTATTCCAATTTTGGGAGTTTAATGATTTCAATAACTTTTTGGATGTGACCTTTATGCCAGGTGCTATTTTTGTGTACATCGTTTTGTGGTTGGTAATACCAGAAGCAAGAACCAGTGCCGATAAATTAGAAATGATGGGCGAGAAAGTGGATATCAATAGTATTAAGAATGCGATTCAAACAGATTTGGAAGGATTTGGCAAAAGAGCCAAAACTTGGGGAAGTGGTTTTGACAAAAAGCAAGCTACTGCTGCAGGAAATAGTAATACTTCGGACGCTTCAACAAATAATACGAATGTTGGTGCAGGTGGTTTAGATCAAAGAAAAGGATGCTTCTATTATTTAGGAAGAACCCTTACTATTTTAATGAAAGCATTTGTATACTTTATCCTTGGCATCATTACGATTTCAGTGCTTGCCGCATTATTTGGTATAGGTGTTGCTACCACTGGTTTATTGCCATTGAAAAAATTCATTTTAGAAGATGGATTGCAAAGTTGGTCTTTCATTGGTACAATTCTGTTTTTCATTTGGGTACCAGCAGTTGCCATTGTTGCGTCTATCATTCGCAAAATTGCCGGGTTCAAGCAATCCAATGTTTGGGTGAGGTCTAGCTTTATTGCTTTATGGGTGCTTGGTTGGGTTTGTTTATTTTACTTTATTAGTAGCGTAGGTAATAGTTTTTCTAAACACAATCAACCTAGTGAAAAAAGTATTGCTTTAGTAAATCCAGCTGTGGAGTATTTAGAAGTCACTGCTTCACCAAGAATGAAATACTATGAACAAAGATGGTTTAGTATCGAACCATTCCAAGTGTACAACGATGATACTGTGCGTGTAAGAAATTTACGTATTAGAATTGTTCAATCTAAAACAGATAGTTTTGAAGTGAAGTATGTAACCATGAGCAATGGAAAGTCTATTAGTGAAGCCAATTTGCTTGCAGAGAAAATCAATTTTTCGCCCTTGCAAAAAGACAGCACTTTATTCTTAGATAGAGGTATTGCCATCACCAATAAAGATAAATTCAGAAACCAGCATGTGATTATGACCATTGCGGTGCCAGTCGGGAAAAGATTCAAAATCACCAATAAAGGTTTTTCACAAACAACAATCAATGTCAATCATCGTGGGATTCAATCAGAAACCATCAATGAATTTGGTGACAATACTTGGGTAGATGAATGGAATGAAAATTGGGATAGCGAATCTTTCTATTATGATAGAGGGGTGGAATATCGAATGACTGTGGATGGTTTGGAAAAAATCAAATCTGACAAGGATGCATCGGAAGATGACAATGATGATAATGAATCCATTGACGAAATGGAAGAACAATTACAAAAATTGAAAAAAGACAGAGAAGATTTAGAGCAAAATTTAGAAAAAACGAGGGCACAAAAAATCCAAGAATTAGAAAAGATTGATCGTGCTTTGGAGGAAAAGAAAGCCGAAAAGAATGGGTTAAAACAAAACTCTTCTGATATTAAAAAGAAGCAACAAATAGCTATTCAGACGCCATCTGGTTTAAACAAAGTGGCTGCGGTTGCTAAAAAAGCAGAAGAGTTGCACTTATTGGTTCAACGCTTTACTTATTAAAATGTTTTTTTGTTGATTTGGTGAAGATAAAACGCCCTTCTTTCTAGAAGGGCGTTTGTATTTATTAGTTAACTTTGTCCAAATTTATTCAAGATGAGTGAAATACTAAATACCCCATTTACCCATAAGCATCTTGCATTGGGTGCGAAAATGGCGCCGTTTGCAGGCTACAATATGCCAATTAGTTATACAGGGATCAATGATGAACATGCAGCAGTAAGAAATAGCGCTGGCGTATTTGATGTGAGTCATATGGGAGAATTTGTTTTAAAAGGAGAAAACGCATTGGATTTAATTCAGCGTGTAACAAGTAATGATGCATCTGTATTAGAAGATGGAAAAGCCCAGTATAGTTGTTTGCCAAATACCACAGGTGGTATCGTGGACGATTTATTGGTGTATTGTGTAGAAAAGAATAAAGTATATATGTTGGTGGTGAATGCATCCAATATCGAAAAAGATTGGAATTGGATTAGTAGCTACAATACCAAAGGGGTAGAGATGCATAATATCAGCGCTAAGACTGCACTATTGGCTGTACAAGGTCCAAATGCGACTAAGATTGTACAAACGATGACTAAGATGGATGTATTGAATCTGCCTTATTATAGTTTTGTAAAAGGGGAATTGTTGGGTATAGACAATGTATTGATTAGTGCGACGGGATATACAGGATCAGGTGGTGTAGAAATTTATTTTGAAGATGTGAATGACAATGCCAATAAAGTTTGGGATGCATTATTTGAAGCAGGTGCTGCATTTGGTTTAAAGCCAATTGGATTAGGTGCAAGAGATACATTAAGATTAGAAATGGGATTCTGTTTATACGGAAATGACATCAATGACACCACCAGTCCATTAGAAGCTGGATTAGGATGGATTACAAAATTCACAAAAGCATTTACCAACTCAGAAAATTTAGCAGCACAAAAAGCAGCGGGTGTTACCAAAAAATTAATTGGATTTGAAATGATTGATCGTGGTATTCCAAGACATGACTATGTGATTAAAAACGCTTCTGGTGAATCAATAGGTGTTGTAACATCTGGAACGCAGGCGCCAAGTTTAGGCAAAGCGGTTGGCTTGGGTTATGTGGCTACAGCCCATGCTGCGGTTGATTCAGAGATTTTTATTGATATCAGGAATACTTTAGTAAAAGCAAAAGTGGTTAAGTTTCCTTTTAAATAATTTTAAATTAAAGGGATTTGAATCATTGGATAGTTTGATAATGATCATCATTATATAGGGGGCAATTCGCCCCCTTTTTTATGCGGTAAATACTCGAAAATCATCTGTAGTTAAGTTGCATTTTTGAAATCAAATAAATATACCGTTATGAAAGGAATGAAAAACAAAGTACAGTTGATTGGACATTTAGGTGCCAATCCTGAAATCAAAGTATTTGATGAAAATAAAAAGCTAGCACAATTAAGTTTAGCCGTCAATGATGGGTTTAAAAATGCAGAAGGGGAGTGGCAGGATGACACCCAGTGGTTTAATTTAGTTGCATGGTCCAAGCTTGCAGACTATGCCGAAAAAAATTTACTGAAAGGCCAGGAGCTTGCAATAGAAGGCCGTTTGGTGAACAAAACGTATACAGATAAAC
>JBDKGO010000057.1:0-4364 GCA_039798125.1 Bacteroidota bacterium
ATTACATATTAATTTAATAAGTAATTTTATATCTTTTTTTGCATTTAGATTTTGTAAATTTGTCCTCCTTGAAGAAGTTCATTTTATACCTAATTCTAGCTTTTGGACTATTTAGCCAATCGGATGCCACTGGAGCAAAGGGTAAAACTGTGGCTAAAAAGGCTCAGACCGTTAAAAAAGCTACCCAAAAGAAGCCAGTTAGCAAATCTTCGAAATCAAAAAAAGGAAGCAAAAAGAAATCTAGTAAGTACTCGAAGTCTAAAAAGAAAAGTTCTAAATCAAAGAAATCGGTGGCTAAAGTAGCACCATTGGTTAGAACCGCTCAATGGCAAATGATTGCTCAAAATAAAGAACAATCAAGAATAAAAGATAGTGTTCAGAAAACAAATTTAATTCAAGAAAGTACAGTGGCAAATGAAGGGTATTTTGCAAGCTTTTTCTCTAATCAAAAAAAAGCAGCTACTTTTCAAACCTTAAACGGAACAGCTGCCGTATTTAAAAGTATGAGTGGTTGGAAGGATAATAAATTTTATATTTTAACCAATGAATTACCGGTGGGTACGATTGTTAGAATTACTACTTCTGATTTAAAAAGTATTTGTGCTAAAGTGATCAATGCATTACCAGAAGTCGGCAATGCCATTCAATATCGATTAAATGACGCTGCTGCTGCTATATTAGGCGTGACCAATAAGACCTTTCAAGTGTCAGTGACTTATTAATACGCTTCAATCATTTATATGAAATTAAAATGTCTTGCTAGTTTGTTATTTTTAACAACAACAGTAATGAGTTGTGCACAACAGCCTAGTCAGCAAAATGGTAAAGACCAGAAACCGGCCATGGACTTGACTGTGGACGCAGCAAAATTCAGCCAAGCTATTGCAGCATCTGACGCTCAAATTTTAGATGTGCGCACCGCTGGCGAATTCCAGTCTGGCCATATTGCGAATGCTTTACAAGCCAATTGGTTAGATCCCAAAGAATTTAAAAACAGAACACAGCATTTAGATAAATCAAAAACAGTTTATGTTTATTGTCAATCTGGAGGTCGCAGTGCATCTGCTCAAACTGCTTTAATACAAGATGGATTCAAAGTGGTGAATTTAGAAGGAGGGATGAGTAATTGGCGCATGCAGCAAATGCCAATCGAAGGTGGTGGTGATGTAATTCAAATGCGTATTACAGATTTTGAAAAAGTCTTACAATCTAATCAGTATGTTTTGGCAGAAATTGGTGCTACTTGGTGTCCTCCTTGTAGAAAGATGCAACCGGTGGTGGACGCCTTAAAAGAAACGCCTCCTAAACCATTTTATTTTTTAGCAGTGGATGGTGGCCAAGATATGGATGTGATGAAATCTGTGAAGGCAGACGATCTTCCTACTTTTATTTTATATAAAAATGGTGTAGAGGTTTGGAGAAAAGTAGGTGTTACGCCAAAAGATGATTTTGTAAAAGCGTTTGGATTATAAGAGAAGCTTGATCATTGATTGTTCATGAAGCAGATTCAACAATAAATGATCAATCATTTTTAATCCACTCTTTTATACCCTCTTAAAAAGTCTGCAATCGGCATTCTCTTTTTGCCTTCCCATTGGATATCGTTCAATTGAATGTAGCCATCAATGCAAGCAAATCTTGCATAAGTTTTTCCATCGGTGACAAAACTACCAACAGGTTCTTTTGGATTTTCATGGACAATACTTGTGCTGAATAATTTAACAATCTTACCATCTACTTTCGTTAAAGCGCCTGGGAATGGGGCAAGTCCTCGAATTAAATTATGAATTTGTGCAACAGGCTGTTGCCATTCGATTTGACAATCCTTAGTAAATATTTTTGGGGCATGTAAAATAGCGAGTGTCTCTTCCTGAGGATTAGATTGAATCGTACCTGCGATCAATCCATGCAAAGTTGTAACTAGCGTTTGTGCTCCAACTTCCATCATGGTATCATGTAACTCACCTGCTGTCATATCTGGGGTGATAGGAATGCGTTCTTGCAATAAGATATCTCCAGTATCAATTGCATGTTGTAATCTAAATGTGGTCACCCCGGTTTCTTTTTCTCCATTGATGATGGCCCAATTGATTGGCGCAGCACCTCGATATTTAGGAAGTAAAGAGCCATGCACATTGAGGGTGCCCATTGGAGGGTATGACCAAATCGTTTCTGGTAACATTCTAAATGCGACCACTATTTGAATATCTGGTTGCCAAGCTTGAATCTGTGCAAAAAATTCGGGTGATTTTAATTTTTCTGGTTGTGCAATGGGTAGTTGATGTTCTAGCGCGAATTGTTTAACTGCACTTTGTTGTAATTGCATACCTCTACCAGCCGGCTTATCTGGCGCAGTGACTACACCCACCACATTCATTTTGGCATCTAAGAGTGCTTTTAATGAAGCAACTGCAAAAGCGGGGGTTCCCATAAATACGATTCTTGGACTGGCATTCATCTTGCAAAGTTAACTAGAATTTAGTACTTTTGCCCTTTGCACCCTAAGTGCTTTATTTAAAAAAATCAATATGCAACAAGTAAAAAATGGGGATACCATTCAAGTGCATTACCACGGTAAATTAACGTCTGGTGAAACATTTGACGCTTCTGAAGGAAGAGCCCCGCTGGAATTTGAAGTTGGATCAGGTATGGTAATCCCTGGTTTTGATAACGGGGTTTTAGGAATGACAGTAGGAGAAAAGAAAACAATTCATATTCCATTTATGGAGGCATATGGTCCTAAACAACCAGAAATGATTGTTGAATTTCCAAAAACACAATTTCCTGCAGATTTAAATCCTGAAATTGGAATGGCATTAACAATGAATAATGGTCAAGGTCAACAATTTCAAGTGACTGTAATAGAAGTGAAAGAGGAAGTGGTTGTATTAGATGCAAACCATAGTCTTGCTGGTCAAGATTTAACTTTCGATCTTGAATTAGTTGGGATCACACCAAAGTCTACTATCATTATGCCTTAATAATAGGTTAAAGATTTTTAAAAAAAGGCATTCCGTTGATTTGGGATGCCTTTTTTAATACCTTCACACAGCAAAATAAAAAGTATGGAATGGAATGCGTTTGGGGTGGCTGAAAGATTGATGCGCTATGTACAAATCGATACACAAAGTGATCCGAATAGTGTCGGTTTCCCTTCGACCGAAAAGCAAAAAGATTTATCTAAATTATTATTACAAGAATTACTAGATATAGGATTAGTGGATGCCAATATGGATGCCAATGGCTATGTGATGGCTACCATTCCTGCAACTATTGAACAAGAAAAATTAGATGCATTAAAATTACCTGTGATTTGTTTTTGCGCGCATGTGGATACAGCCCCCGATTGTAGTGGCACCGATGTGAAACCAATTTTGCACCAACAATATAATGGAGCACCTATTGTGCTTCCGGATGATCCCTCTCAAATCATAACGGTAGACAAATATCCTTATTTAAAAAACTTCATTGGAAAGGAAATTATCACAGCAAGTGGCAAAACTTTATTGGGCGCTGATGACAAAGCGGGTGTGGCAATTCTGGTAAGTTTAGCAGCTTATTTAATGCAAAATCCATCCATCCAACATGGTCCGATCAAAATTTTATTTACACCCGATGAAGAAGTAGGTAGGGGTGCTGATTTCATTGATTTTAAAAAATTAAATGCTGATTTTGGATATACATTAGATGGTGGTGCATTGGGTTGTTTCGAGATGGAAAGTTTTAGCGCAGACCATTTAGTATTAACCATCGATGGCGTGATGGCGCATCCTGGTTCAGCAAAAGGGGTGATGCAAAACGCCATTAAAATTGCTGCAGATATCATTGCTGCATTACCAAGAGATCAGTGGTGTCCTGAACATACGGAAGGCAAAGCTGGTTTTGTACATCCTACAAATATCCAAGGTGGGGCAGAACAAGTACAAATTGAATTTTTAATTCGTGATTTTGATACAGCCAATTTGGCGATTTATGAGCAAAGAATATTGGAGATGGCTGAGGCAGTCATTCGTCAAAACCCAAATTACAATGAGTCTGCAGTGCAGATTCAAGTGAAGCAACAATATCGAAACATGAAAGAAGTGATTGATCAATATCCTCAAATGGTCAACTTGGCCCAGGATGCTTATAAAAGAGCGGGCATCAAACCTGTCATTGAGCCCATTCGTGGTGGTACTGATGGGAGCAGGATGAGTTTTATGGGACTGCCTACTGCAAATATTTTCACAGGCATGCAAGCCATTCATAGTAAGCATGAATGGGTAGGGGTTGCAGATATGCAACAAGCCGTGCAAGTATTAGCCTATATGGTAGAAATAAATTAACTTTAAATATAAATTTAAATGCTATGTTGATTTTGTTAC
>JBDKGO010000058.1:0-4338 GCA_039798125.1 Bacteroidota bacterium
CTTTTATCATCTAGTTGTAAAATTTACTCAATTTAAAAAAATATATGTCTTTATCACAATCATTTCAAGAAATTATTGAAAAAAGAAGGTCCAATAGAAAATTCGACCCCAATGTAGAAGTGCCGGACGAAGTCATTCAAAGAAGTTTAGAACGTAGTATACTTTCTCCCAATAGTAGCAATATGCAGTTATGGGAATTTTATTGGATAAAAGACCCTGCATTGCAAAAAGATTTTCATGCTTATTGTTTAAATCAAAATGCGGCAAGAACTGCAAAACAATTGGTGGTATTTGTAACAAGACAAGACCATTGGAAGAAAAGAGTGGAATGGCATTTGGAACGCGTTAAAAATGGCTTTACAGGAGAAACCACTCCCAATCAAGAAAAATTAATGACTTACTATGGCAAATTAATGCCACTGGCTTATGGAACGGACCAGTTTGGTTTCTTGAGTTTATTAAGAAGAACCTTGAGTGGTTTGATTGGTGCATTTAGACCAATGACAAGAATGAAAGGAAGAGCCGACCAAAGAATTACAGTACACAAATCTTGTGCTTTAGCCGCTCAAACTTTTATGTTATCAATCGCTGCAGAGGGCTTTGAATCCTGCCCTATGGAAGGCTTCGATGCCGTAAGAGTTAAGAAAGCATTAGACTTGCCCGAAATGGCAGAAATCAATATGATTATTAGTGTTGGTAAAGGAACCGAAGCTGGCATCTGGGGCAAGAGAGAAAGAGTGCCTTATGAAGAAGTGGTGATTATTAAATAATATGATTTTATTGATACGAACCTAATGATACAAAAGAGCCGCAATGAATCATTGCGGCTCTTTTATTTATCTACTATATATAACTATTGAAGCAATTTATTTTTTTGCTGGTGTGATGATGATGTTCCTGTATTCAATCGGTCCATGATCACCTTGCAACATGATTGGACCTGGAGCACCTTCGTCACTATCAATAGCACCCCCAGTGATTCCTGGAATTTCTTGTTTATAAATAATGGTTTGGCCATTGGCTACAACTGTGACCATTCTACCAATTAAAGTCACATCATAAGATTGCCACTCTCCTGCCGCTTTGGCTGCATTCACCCATGGATCAATGAATCCATATACCCCACCTAAATAAACGTTTTGAGGTTCTTTACCTTGGTTGTCTTCGATCTGGATTTCATAACGTCCTCTAAGGTAAACGCCACTATTGCTCCCTTTTGGATACCTGAATTCAATGTGTAATTTAAAATCATCATAGGTCGAAGTAGTTCTAATATTGTTGCCTGATTTTGGACTAGTCAAAACCCCATTCACATTCATCCATTGATTGTTTTCGCCCATTGCTTCCCATCCAGTTAAATCGGTCTTGTTTAATAATTGAATTGGATTGCCCCAAGTCACTTCTTTTAAACTATTTAATCTTGGAGCACGTACACCAGTCCAAGTATATTTTTGACCATAAGATGAGACCATGGTTCCTTTCAACTGATCCCCTACTAATTCACCTTCCACCACTAAATTGTTTTCTGTACGATCCCATTGTGGAGGAATCGTAAAATTTAATTTGCCATCTTTAAAAAACACTTGTGCCACTGGTCGAGCACTGCCTCCATCTGCAACAAATCTGCCGATTAAATTTTTCACTCCAGAATGTCTTACTTCTAACCACGAAGGAGCAATTCTTCCGCCACCCATGTCCACCGTTAAATCCCAACGACCTTCTAATGGATTTTCTTGTGCAGAGAGTTTTGTATGTATGCATAAAATAGAAAAAAATACAACAACGAAACTGAAGCTTTTAAAAATATTTTTCATTTGGTCTTTTTATTTGAACCATTAATTTACAATTATTTAAAATAGTATCCTGAAAAATTATTTAAAGGATCATTTTTGAATTAATTCTAGTAAATGGCATAAAAAAAGATGGCCCTTTTGAGGCCATCTTAATGCTATTCAACCATTTCTTTAAATCACTCGAGGTTGATCTTTGAACGATTATGCAAGATCAAATCGATCTAATTCCATTACCTTATTCCAAGCAGCAACAAAATCATGTACAAATTTTGCTTTAGCGTCATCACAAGCATAGACTTCGGCCAATGCACGTAATTCAGAATTTGATCCAAAGATTAAGTCAACTCTTGTACCAGTAAATTTAACTGCACCAGTTTTTCTATCTACCCCTTGGAAAGCGTTTTGTGTTTGATCCATTGCGCTCCATGCATTGTTGTAATCAATTAAGTTTACAAAGTAATCATTGGTCAACACCCCAGGCGTGTTTGTGAACACCCCATGATTTGATTGATCAAAATTGGTATTCAATACACGCATACCACCAAACAATACTGTCATTTCTGGAGCTGTCAAGGTTAATAATTGTGCTTTATCAATTAACATTTCTTCTGCAGAAACCAATGTACGTGGTTTAATATAATTACGGAAACCATCAGCGATTGGTTCTAATACTGCAAAGGATGCCACATCTGTTTCTTCTTGACTAGCATCTGCACGTCCAGCAGTGAAAGGTACTTTTACAGCTACACCGCCATCCTTAGCCGCTTTCTCAATTGCAGCTGCACCAGCTAATACAATTAGATCTGCCATTGAAACTTGTTT
The DNA here is from genome assembly GCA_039798125.1 of Bacteroidota bacterium. Lineage (GTDB taxonomy): Bacteria > Bacteroidota > Bacteroidia > Chitinophagales > Chitinophagaceae > Sediminibacterium. Next base: position 2,616 of record JBDKGO010000058.1, read on the forward strand.
ACCACCCGTTGCACTTGCATTAAAATCTTTTTGGATGGCTTCTAATACATCTAATACTTTAGACAATTGAGCAGGATTATTCACTGCCCAATATTTTTGTGGTGCTAAACGAATTCTTGCACCATTGGCGCCACCTCTCTTATCTGATCCACGGAAAGTAGATGCAGATGCCCAAGCAGCTGAAACTAATTCAGAAACAGACAAACCTGAAGCAAGCACTTTTGCTTTTAAAGCTTCAATATCTGTTGCATCAATTAATGTATAATTGATTGCAGGAATTGGGTCTTGCCAGATCAACACTTCAGCTGGCACTTCTGGTCCAACATAACGTGCACGTGGTCCCATATCGCGGTGTGTTAATTTAAACCACGCTCTTGCAAATGCATCTGCAAACTGATCTGGATTTTCATAAAATCTTTTTGAAATTGGCGCATATGCCGGATCTAATATTAAGGCCAAGTCGGTTGTTAACATAGTAGGTGCATGCGTGATAGAAGGATCATGCGCATCAGGCACAGTACCTGCACCCGCTCCTGCTTTTGGCTTCCATTGATGTGCTCCAGCTGGACTCTTCACTAATTCCCACTCATATTTATATAAGTTTTCAAAATAGTTATTGCTCCATTGTGTTGGTGTAGTTGTCCAAGCACCTTCTAAACCAGAAGTGATGGTATACACACCATTGCCAGTTCCAAAAGTATTCTTCCATCCTTGTCCTTGCTCAGCAATATCTGCCGCTGCAGGTTCTTTACCTACATATTTATTTGGATCTGCGGCACCATGTGTTTTACCAAATGTATGCCCACCTGCAATTAATGCAACAGTTTCTTCATCATTCATAGCCATACGTGCAAAAGTTTCACGAATATCTTTTGCAGATGCAATTGGATCAGGATTTCCATTAGGCCCTTCTGGATTCACATAGATCAAACCCATTTGAACAGCCGCTAAAGGATTTTCTAATTCGCGATCTCCAGAATATCTTTTATCACCTAACCATTCTCTTTCATTTCCCCAGTAAACGTCTTCTTGAGGCTCCCACACATCTTCTCTACCACCAGCAAAACCAAAAGTCTTAAAGCCCATTGATTCTAATGCACAATTACCTGCTAAAATCATTAAATCAGCCCAAGATAATTTTTGACCATACTTCTTTTTGATTGGCCATAATAGTAAACGTGCTTTATCTAAATTGGTATTATCAGGCCAGCTATTCAATGGCGCAAAACGTTGCATGCCTGCACCGCCACCACCACGACCATCTGTTGTACGATAAGTTCCTGCAGCATGCCATGCCATACGAATAAAGAAAGGACCATAATGTCCATAATCAGCAGGCCACCACTCTTGTGAATTAGTCATTAAATCTACAATGTCTTGCTTTACAGCTTTAAGGTCTAAAGACTTAAAGGCAGAAACATAATTGAAGGTCTGCTCCATTGGATTAGACAATGTAGAGTGTTGTCTTAAAATATTTAATTTTAATTGATTGGGCCACCAATCTCTATTCACTGGTCCAGTCCCTGCACTTCCTTGTTTTGATGAAAGTGTTGTAGCACCTGTAAATGGGCATTTTGCTGCTCCGTCTGTAGTTTGATTATCCATATGATTTTGATTATTTTATTTGTTTGAATCAGATGCAAAATTAACCCTTATTTGTGTAAAAAGAATACATAATGACTGAATATAGTTATAACATTAAAAGCTTGATTTTGTTTTAGAT
>JBDKGO010000059.1:0-6919 GCA_039798125.1 Bacteroidota bacterium
ATAGAAAAAGCGGCTAAAAAAGAAAGGTTGTTTTTCATAAAAAGAAATTGATAGATAAAATTGAAATGAATGATTTAATAATTCTGATTGAGTTGATTGAACTATTTGAAGTAATTGAGATAATTGGATGAATCGGAATAATGAAACAAATTGAATTAAAAAAATTTGGATTAAGCAGTATCAAAGCATTGATAATTGAAGCCCAATGGTGTAGGTTCTACCTAGATCATAAATATATTTGGCAGGAAATTTTTGTAGTATAAAATTTTTATAATCATACCTGGACTGTTCAAAAATTAAACTGGGGATGGATGCGTTTAAAAGATTTCGAATGGAACTTGTTAACCTAATATTTATTTTACTTTTTTGTGTTGCCAATTGAACACTTTTTGAAATAAATAAATTAGATATCCACTGATTGGGTGCCCAAACAGGTGGATATAAAATTTCCCATGAATCCATTGTTGGACTATTGCCTTTTACCCAATCACTTCTTCTAAAAACATCATGACTAATTGCACGCCTACTTGCAAACAAAGTAGTATAGCTAATGCGCAATGAATAACTGGGTTGATAATTAATTGTAAACGCCTGCACGGATTGAGGATGGGATGTGGCAGGGAAGTTTTTTAACAATAATTTTCCAGATTGTACTTTGTATAAATTATCTGCCAACCTGATTTCATACAACGGCTCATTGGCAATCGTATACCAGCCATAACTATTTCCAATATTGAATTGTACAGGACTTGTCCAGTTGGTTTCAAGGTAAGTTTCAAAACCATGATGTATAGACTGCATCTGTCCAACACTTGCTCTAACAAATGCATTGAAGTAATCATGGTAGAACAATTTATATTGCCGTTCATTTTGATTAGACTGCGTAAAGTATACTACACTGGCCTTGATATTACTACCCATAAATTGTAGTTTAACTTCCGTGCCCAAATGTATTAAAGGCAGAAGAAATGGATTTTGTATTGAATGGTTTGCAGGATCGGTATACAGGTCTGATGCATCTGGCGCTTCCCATTCCTGAAACAAACGAGTGGTCAGGTACCATCTTCCATTGAATTTATAACGCAGATATGCTTGGTATTGGTAGGATGGAAATAAAGCGGATTCGGATAAACCTTTTGACAAGTTGGGAAATAATCCATTTTGATTCATTCCATTTCTTTGATAATGATCATAGTTCATTTGTATCCCAAGGCCCCATTCCAAAAAAGGCGATGCGCCATTTAATGCAGTCCAAGTGCTTATTTTTTGATTGCTTAAAACATAATGCGCACCCCATGTCTCCCCTTCTTTTATTTTTCGATCAGGAAATTGTACATCATTTTGAAAAGCGGTTGCTAGCCCATCATCATTCACCCAACTATTGTAATTCAGGTAATACTTTGCACCTAATAGGTCGGCCACTTGATTGCTATATCCAATTTGATCCGAATGGATGGCGATACCAAGATGCCATTTACTTGTAGCGCTTATTGTATGATTCGAGATAGCCGAAAAACGAATTAATTGTAATTGTTGAACTTGTTCATTGATGATATATTTAGCAGCGCCATTTGCAGTAGCAAGATTTTTCGCTTTTAATTGATCAAATTGAATCTGAAAAAATTCAGGATGGATGGCATACCAATCCGTTAAATTCTTTTTAAGTTGTTCGTCAATGGCATAACTAGGCAAGTATTTATAATAGTCGGGCCTAGGATCTGCTGCCTTAGACCAATCCAACTGCGTTGAACTTTGTGTTCCAAGAACCAATCCAAGATTGAATTGAATTAAGTTTTCTTTTTTTGTCCGAATGTCATAATGCATGCTCATTACCGGGGCATTGCTTTTTTTGGTGTTGGCATAAAAAGTCTTCCCATCTAGCCATCCCCAACTTGGATTGTATAAATTATTTTTTGTGAGCGTATATAATTCTTGTACGGTTGGTGCACGTTTCCCTTGCACAACTGGGCTCCACCAAAAACTAAAACCAAATTGCCGATTTGCAGCAATCAATTTTTCGATGCTCAATAAAATGCCCTGTCGATTTTTCAAGCCGTTTGCTAAATAACCAATAGGGGTCTTTTGAAGCACTGCATCTACCTGCATCCAATAAGTTTTTTTTATAAGTCCAGTATGCCATTGTAACCTAATTTCTTGCATGGTTGTTGCATTGGATAAACTAGAACTGACAGATTTTATTTTTGTAAATAAGGAAGCATTCGAAGACATGGAACTGTTACTAGAAACACCACTCAATCCATTTGAATTCAGGCCATAAGCCGTATTCATGTCTATGGTTTTAAATCCACCATATAAACCAGCATAACTAAAGTTGGGATCCCATCCATTTAAATTTGTGCGCCAATCAATCCCATTGATTTGATTTCCTTTATTACTGATCAATCCCCTTGGTACCCAATTCAATGCAAAGCCATGAAATCTTGCCATATCATGCAGCCCTCCATTACTAGATTGCAATAAATTAGGTGTCCAATAGATAGAAGATTCACCCAAAGCATCCAATTGCTTAGGCAATGCATCCGCGTTTTCAATTTGAGCAAATAAAGGCGCAATAGATCTACTCAGGCAAAAGATAATTATAAAACAGAGACGCAAGATTTGATTCATGCAAGCAAATTGCATTTATAATTTCATCCATTTCTTTCGGCAAATACGCAGTTAACCATCTATTTAAAAACTGAAATTCATAAAATCTCTTTAAAAAACAGATTCAAAAAACATAAAAAATATGAATAAAAAAGTAACCAATTATGGTAAAAAAAATGGGGATATAAAAAGACAAACGGAAAAGAAAATAATTTTGAAAAAGAAGATGTGCTTATACCTATTTTTATACTTAGCAACCTATTGTTTTCAAATCCAATTATACGCTACACAAGTGGTGGCATTTTATAATTGTGAAAATTTTTACGATACCACTAATCAAATTATTGTGAATGACGAAGAGTTCTTACCTAATAGCGCAAAGGGATACAGCGCATCCAGGTATGCTCAAAAATCAGGACAATTAAGTAAAGTACTTTTTGGTCTTGGACAATTAGGTAACAAAGAAGGATTGGCGTTATTGGGTGTAGCAGAAATCGAAAATCAATACGTGCTAGAAAAAGTCATCCAATCCAATGCACTTAAAAAATACCAATACAAATACATCCACTTTAATTCAATGGATCCAAGAGGCATTGATGTGGCACTCATCTACCAGCCACGTTTTTTTAGTCCTTATCAATACAAGTCCTATTCTTTAAAAGACGCAAATCATTTTCAGGATTATGCCACTAGAGATATTTTATTGGTAAAAGGACAATTACAACAACAATGGGTTTATGTATTGGTGAACCACTGGCCAAGTAGAAGAGGCGGTTCCAACCTAGCAAAAAAAAATAGAATCTGGGCAGCCACTACCTGTAAGCGGATTATGGATAGCATTCATCTGGTTGATCCAAATGCCTATTGGATAGTGATGGGTGATTTTAATGACAATCCAACCAATAAAAGCTTGCGGACATTAGGCCTGGATAACCCCTTTTTACCCTTATACAAACAAGGTCAAGGAAGTTTGGCATTTAGAGACAGCTGGAACCTGTTTGACCAGATCTTGCTTAGTCGCAATTGGGCAACGGCAAAACCTACTTTAACTAACTACAAATCAATCATTTACAAAACCCCCGACATGGTCGAAAACCAGGGTAAATACGCTGGTTACCCCAAAAGAACCTGGAATGGGGACCAGTTTAGGGGTGGTTATAGTGACCATTTTCCAGTGGCCCTAATTTTTAAGCCAAATTTGACTGGAAATCCACTGAAATAGCCTACCTTCGCCCTCCCAAATCTGTTTTGGCAGATTCATTCCTAATAAGGATGTCCACTGGGAAAAACCAATTATTTAACCAAAAAATTCAAGTAATGAACAATTACGAATTAATGGTGATTTTTACACCGGTATTATCTGAAGAAGATTTTAAATCTGCTCAGAAAAAATACCAAGACTTCATCAAAGAAAATGGTGGAGATACTGTAGCCTCAAATCCTTGGGGTTTAAAATCACTTGCTTATCCTATCGATAAGAAAACAACAGGCATCTATTGGATCTTAGAATTCACAGGACCTGCAACAATCAACGAGAAATTGAAAATTCAATTCTTACGTGACGAACAAATTATGCGTCACATGATTACTAAACTTGACAAGTACGCAGTTGAGTACAACCACATTAAGAGAAACGGCGGTTTCCCTGTTCACAAAGCACAAGAGGCTTAATTAAATTTTCAGGAAAAACCAAAGAAGAAATTCTGTCGTTTTAAAAAGTATGGTATCAAGTATGTAGATTACAAAGACATCGAATTCTTAAAGAAGTTCATTAACGAACAAGGTAAAATGTTACCACGTCGTTTAAGTGGAAACTCACTTAAATACCAACGTAAGGTAGCTGACGCTGTTAAGAAAGCACGTCAAATGTCCTTGTTACCTTATGTAACAGATTTATTGAAATAAAACAATTAGTCAACCATCCCTAATCTCGCGATGCAATAACATCAAGGCGAGTGACAGTCATAAATAACATTATCACTGGGCTCTTGGGAACTAAAAAAACAATTATGCAAGTAATTTTAATTAAAGACGTAGACAATTTAGGTGGAAAGGATGAGTTAGTAAATGTAAAAAACGGATACGCTCGTAATTTCTTATTCCCAACTAAACATGCAATTGAAGCCATCCCTTCTAACTTAAAACAATTGGAAGAGCGTTTAAAAGTGAAGGCGAAGAAAGAAGCTGCTATGTTAGCTGAGATCACTAAAGTAATATCTGTCTTAACTGCTAGTCCTGTTAAATTAACAGCTAAGACTGGTGCGAACAGCAAAATATTTGGTAGTGTAACTTCTATTCAGGTAACTGCTGCGATCCGTGATCAAAAAGGTTACGAAATCGACAGAAGAAGAATCACTGTTCAAGATGAGATTAAAGAATTAGGAACATATAAAGCAACGATTGATTTTGGTAACGGTCAAACGACTGAAATCGATATCGAAATTGGCGCTGAAGCTTAATTCAAAGTCATAGGATGACCATTTAGTAGGTCTTCTACCTCAAAAAAGCCTTTCTGAAACCTCAGAAAGGCTTTTTTGTTAGTTTTCGGGTCTATTTATACTCATAATTAATTTAATTAACATCATTATCCCTATTTGTGTATAAAATATACCTATCTTCGTATAGTCCGAAAAAGCGATATTGCTCAATCGGTATTTAGATCACTTAATTTTAAAGAACATGAACATTTATGTTGGAAATCTTAGCTGGAATATGACTAGCGAAGATCTTGAAGCACTTTTTACTCCATTCGGAGCAACTGCAAGTGCAAAAATTGTAACAGACAAATTTAACAACAACAGAAGCAAAGGCTTTGGTTTTGTTGAAATGCCTAATGATGACGAAGCTCGCGCAGCTATCGCTCAACTTCATGACACGGAAGTGTTAGGTCGTAACATTGTCGTAAACGAGTCTACTCCACGTCCAGAAGGTGAAAGAAGTTTCACTAAGAAGCCTTACGGTGCTGGTGGTGGTGGAAATCGTGGTGGCGGTGGTGGTTTTAATCGCGGCGGAACTGGCGGCGGTTACAATCGTGATCGTGGCGGTAATGGCGGTGGTGAATATAACAGATATTAATCAACCTCGTTGCAATACAACCGGCGCTCACACTGAGCGCCGGTTTTTTTATGTCCCTACTTGATTAATAAAGAGATAGTATTAAATTGTAACTCTAATTAGAAAAAATAAGATCAATGAAAAAGCTACAACATAAGCCTATTGTGGGCTGTATGCGTTGGGGAGTATGGGGCGAAAACTTTACAACACAGCAATACGAACAAATAATCAATCAATGTTTAGAAATTGGCTTGGACATTTTTGATCATGCTGATATTTATGGACACTACACAACAGAAGCTGATTTTGGGAATGCATTAAAAGGCAATACTAGTTTAAGAAGTCAGCTAAAAATCATCACCAAGTGTGGGATCAATATGTTGACACCCAATAGACCGCATCATGCCATTAAATCTTATGATACGAGTGCCGCACATATCACAAAATCGGTAGAGCAATCTTTGCAAAACTTTCATACAGACTATATTGATACATTACTAATTCATCGTCCAGATATATTAATCGATGTTGAAGAAGTTGCAGCAACAATTTCTACTCTTAAAAAAGCTGGGAAAATAAAATCATTTGGTGTCTCTAATTTTACAACAAGTCAACTTGCATTATTGCATAAATATATTTCAGTAGAACACCATCAAGTAGAAATTTCTGTTACCAATTTATCTGCGTTTGATAATGGCGTATTAGATCAATGTCAACTAGAAAATATTGAAGCACAATCCTGGTCTCCAATGGGCAATGGCATATTTACAGAACCTACAGAACAACATACCCGCATCCTTGCTGAAGCTGAAAGCTTATCAAAAGCTTATGAATGTACTGTGAATCAAATATTACTTGCGTTTTTGTACGCACACCCTAGTCAAATAGTACCAGTCATTGGAACTACAAAGTTCGAAAGGATCTCCGAAGCTAAAAAAGCAATGGAGATTGAACTAAAAAGAGAAGATTTTTATAAATTATGGACAGCCTCCACAGGTAAGGAAGTCGCATAACATTTGAAATATATAAGTAAATGCCTGGCAATACTGTCGGGCATTTTTATTTCATCTAGACCTTAGAGTCTATAGACAATTGAAAAAGTATGGGCAAAAAAAATCCCCATCAAATAAATGATGAGGATTCTTTAATAAATAAGGCGGCTACCTACTCTCCCAGGAAAACCCAAGTACCATCGGCCATGGGGGACTTAACTTCTCTGTTCGGAATGGGAAGAGGTGAACACCCCCGGCAAAACCAC
>JBDKGO010000060.1:0-3104 GCA_039798125.1 Bacteroidota bacterium
CAATCCGTATAGTACACCAGTTTTTTGTTCGGAAGAACTTGCATTGGCACTTCCCTCTAAATATAAAAATAGTAAACCACCTGTAGATAAAACAAATGCATATAGATAAGGCATTTTCCATGCTTCACCTACAATAAATACTGCAGTTAAAATTGTAAACACTTTTAACGCAGACACAGGAACCACAATACTTACAGGCGCTTTTTGAATGCCTCTTAAAAAAAACAAAAGGCCAAAAATATTAAAAATACAAAGTGCAATTGTTAATAATAAGTTTTGATCAATAGCGAGTGTTCTTACTGTCCATCCTGTAAAAAAACTACTCTCTCTAAATCCAAAATATAAAATAGCAAAAACAACAGAAGCAAAAATGCCTCTAAAAAACATGCCCACTTGATAAGGAATTGTTTGAGTAACTTTTTTCCAATAAGCATTACTCAATGCAAAACAGAACGCCCCAATCAATACAAATAATATTCCCATAAGATTTTAATATTCGCAATTTTTCGGTGTTCTAGCAAAAGGAATCACATCTCTAATATTGGTCATTCCTGTTACAAATTGTACCATACGTTCAAATCCTAAACCAAAACCTGCGTGTGGTACAGAACCAAATCTGCGTGTATCTAAATAATAAGACATTTCCTCTAATGGAATATGCATGTCATTCATTCTCGCTTCTAATTTTTCTAATCGCTCTTCTCTTTGAGAGCCACCCACAATCTCACCAATGCCTGGTGCTAATATATCCATTGCCGCAACGGTTTCTTTACCAGGCTCACAACCATCATTCATTCTCATATAGAATGCCTTGATAGCAGCAGGATAACCAGTTACAATCACCGGCTTTTTAAAATGTTGTTCTACTAAATAACGCTCATGTTCACTTTGTAAATCAATTCCCCACTTAACATCATAAGTAAATTTCTTTTTCTTATAATGATTACTGTTTAATAAAATATCAATTGCTTCAGTATAGGTAATTCTTTCAAATCCGTTTTCTAGAACAAATTTTAATTTTTCTATTAATCCTAAGCCACTTCTTTTTTCGGTTGGTAATTGTTTTTCTTCTTCTGCTAATCTTGCATCTAAGAATGCTAAATCATCTGCATTTTTTTCCATCACATAAGCAATCAAATGTTTGATGAAATCTTCTGCTAAATTCATGTTGTCTTCTAAGTCATTGAAGGCTACTTCTGGCTCAATCATCCAAAATTCTGCTAAGTGTCTTGTAGTATTAGAGTTTTCTGCACGGAAGGTTGGACCAAATGTATAAATGTCTGAAAAGGCCATTGCGCCTAGCTCTCCTTCCAATTGTCCACTCACCGTTAAGTTAGTACTCTTACCAAAAAAATCTTCTGTAAAATCAATTTCGCCCGCTTCGTTTTTTGGTGCACCTTCTAATGGAAGTGTTGTAACGCGAAACATTTCACCCGCACCTTCTGCATCACTTGATGTAATAATAGGTGTGTGTAAATATAAAAATCCTCTATCATTAAAAAATTGATGTACAGCAAATGCTAGTGAATGACGAATACGAAACACTGATCCAAAAGTGTTGGTTCTAAATCTTAAATGCGCTTTCTCTCTTAAAAATTCTAAAGAATGTTTTTTAGGTTGTAATGGATATTTTTCCGCATCACTATCTCCCAATATTTCTAAAGCAGTTGCTTTAACTTCTACAGTTTGTCCCTTACCCAAACTTTCTACCACAACACCAGTTACTTTCAAAGAAGCGCCTGTTGTGATTCTCTTTAATAAAGCATCATCAAATTCTCCCAAGCTGGCAACTACCTGAACATTATTATTTGTACTACCATCATTTAAGGCAATGAACTGATTGTTTCTAAAAGTGCGCACCCATCCCATAACCACCACTTCTGACCCTACTGCACTAGCGGTATCTGTGCCACTTAATAATTGTTTGATTTTTACTCTTTTGTTGAACATACGCTTAAATTGTACTATTTGGAAGGCAAAGATAACCCATAAAAAATTGTTTTTTTATTGAAAAAGGGCTTATCATTGCATTGGAAAGGGACGAAATCGGGTATTTATCACCATCGTTCCAACTCAAAAAAGTCATTTCAGACTACTATTTTCAAAAAAGACCTGTTTAACCCCTAGATTTTACTGTGCAAGAAAAAGACGAGAAACCAAAAAGAAGCCGTAAACCTGTTGCAGCTCCTGCTGCCAAAGTTTCAAAAGCTGAACCTGCAGCTCCTGCAGACAAAAAGCGTAAACCTATTGCCAAAAAAGAGGTGGAAGCCGCTGTTCCAACAGAAAGCATCGACGAAAAAGCTTCTCAAATTGCTGCAAAGCTATTTGGTGACGAAAGTGCTGCAAGCGAAACACCAGCACCAGAGCAAGCTCAGGCTGCTCAAACTGCTGATCCAGCTGTGCAAGCAGATCAAAGAGGACCAGGTCAGGGTCATCACCAACATCAAAACAGACATCAACCTAAGAAAGAACCAGTATTCAATGTAGAGTTTGACGGAGCAATTGCTTCAGAGGGTGTTTTAGAAATGATGCCCGATGGATATGGTTTCTTAAGATCTTCTGATTATAATTATTTGTCATCTCCTGATGATGTGTATGTTTCTCCTTCTCAAATAAAATTATTTGGATTAAAAACAGGCGATACCGTGCAAGGCACTGTGCGTCCTCCAAAAGAAGGTGAAAAATATTTTGCTTTAACCAAGGTAGATTTTGTCAACGGAAAAAGACCGGATGAAATTCGCGATCGTATTCCATTTGATTATTTAACTCCTTTGTTTCCTTTTGAAAAATTAAATTTATATACTTCAGCTACTTCTTATAGTACGCGTATCATGGATTTGTTTACACCAATTGGTAAAGGGCAACGTGGACTAATTGTTGCACAACCAAAAGTGGGTAAGACCATGTTATTAAAAGAAGTGGCGAATGCAATTGCTGCTAATCATCCTGAATGTTATTTGATGGTGGTATTAGTGGATGAGCGTCCAGAGGAAGTTACAGATGTGGAACGTTCTGTTAGAGCAGAAGTTATTGCATCAACATTTGATGAACCAGCAGAAAAACACGTGAAAGTTTCTACTATGGCTTTACAAAAAGCAAAGCGT
>JBDKGO010000061.1:0-3071 GCA_039798125.1 Bacteroidota bacterium
CATGAAAACATATATTGATTATATTAATAAATATTTAGGCGTTCCGGTGAAGTATGTATCAAATGGTCCGGGTAGAGATCAAATCGTACATATATAGTCAAAAAAAAGCAATAAAAAAAGTCGCATTATTTTTGATAAATAAAATTTTCATTTGAAATTTACACAAATATTTTGATTGAGTTATGGCAGTAAAATCTACAAAAGAGAAAAAGACAGCGACACCAAAAAATGGCGTAGTCAAAGCTGAAAAATCAAGCAAGACATCTTCAAAGAAAAATGTGGATGACGAGGATGATGATTTTGATGAAGAGGAAGAAACGGATGATTGGGGCAAGACAGAGGAGGACGATGATAACTGGGATCCTGACTTTGCAGAATTTGATTTACCTAAAAGAACTAAAAAAGCGGGTACAGCTAAAAAAGGCGAGGACGAGGATTGTGGTTTAGAAGAAGACTTAAGCTTAGAAGACGATGATTTAGTTGATGACAAAGACGATTTCGAAGATGACTTTTAGCGCATGAATTCTTGCGGATGAAATCTATCATTCGTTAATCGATATCCAGATATAAAGATTGTATTGAGGCCTGTAAAATTTGATTTTTATGGGCCTCAAATATTTTAGCCTCTTTAGCAGGCAGCATCATTGTATAAGCTTTGCCAGTTGACAATTGCTGATCCATATTGGGATTCAATTCCTTAAGATAAGCCAATGGCATTTTTAACCAAGTAGCGATTGTTTTTGCATTGAACCTCCCTGTAATCATTATTTTTTCCATGCCTGCTGGTTCAGTAATCATTTTCGTTTCCGCACTATTTTGATTCTTATCTAGTGCTGCCATTGATACCCCCTCAAAAATAGCATGTGTGGCGATGAATTTTTTAACATGATTCCTTGTTTCCAACGGTAACTCATATTGCAAGGCCCAAAAGTCTTTTGTTTTCTTTTTTTCAATCGCTTTACTTAGTCTTCCTGCACCACCATTATAAGCAGCTACCACTAATAACCAATCCCCAAATTGCTGGTACAATTCTTTAAGAATAGTTGCTGCAGCTTGCGTGCTTTTTTGATAGTCCATTCGTTCGTCGTTAGGTAGTAATTTCAAACCTAATCGGGTCGCTTCTGCAGGCATAATTTGCCAAGGACCTGCAGCACCTGCCCAGGAAACTGCTTGTGAACTTAAATGACTTTCAATGACACTCAAGTATTTTAACTCCACTGGTATCCCATTCGCAATTAAAATTTCATCGTATAAATTAAAGTAAGGTCTTGCCCAGGTTTTCATCTTTCTCAAACCAGCCCCTTCTTTTTCGATATAGGATTGTACAAAACTGATTGCCTTGGGATGCATTTCAATGACAAAAGACTTGTCTTTATTAGGTACTTGTTGCACCGAGAATAAACTGCTAAAGCCAATTCTATTAAAACTCAAACTATCTTGCGCAGCAATATGGCCAAAACAAAAAAGTAGACAATAAAGGAGTAAAAATAGTCTCATTGGAAAGCAGCTATGATTTCATGAATGAATTTGAAAAATGAAGTAATGAAGACTCGTTAAATGAGGCACTCATTACTTGAAGTCCAAATGGCATCCCATTTGAATGGGTGTACAAAGGCAATGAAATAGCCGGGATACCCACTAGGTTGGCATACACTGTGTAAATATCGGCTAAAAAAATGTCTGTTGCTGATGGATGTTGCATGCCAATTTTAAAAGCTGTCGTTGGCACCGTTGGCGAAATAATGAAATCGTATTGTTCAAAAACCTGATGGGTAAAATCTACTAATTTTTGACGAACCTGTTGTGCTTTGGTAAAATAAGCATCAAAATAACCAGCACTTAAAACAAAAGTACCCAGTAAAATTCTGCGCTGTACTTCTGCCCCAAAACCTTCTGTCCTAGACAAAGTATTCAATGCATTCAAATCCTCCACATTTTTAGAAGTTCTATGTCCATATCGAATACCGTCATACCTGGATAAATTACTAGAAGCCTCTGCTGTAGTTAAAACATAATAAGTAGGTACAATATAATTTAATAAATCAAAATCAATCGCATCTATAGTATGACCTGCTGCTCGTAATTGTTCGATTTGATTTTCGATTTGATTTTTGATTTCAGGATCCAAGCCTGGATGACTTAAAGTTTCTTTGAAGTAGGCAATTTTCTTTTTTGCATGCACTGCATGAAGGGCTTCACGATAAGCAGGAACCAATTGAGCAGAAACCGTGCTGTCGAAATCGTCAGGACCTGCAATCACTTCTAATACAATAGCTGTGTCCGAAATATGATTACTTAAAATGCCTATCTGATCAAAAGAGGAGGCGTAAGCGATGAGTCCGTATCTTGACACCCTACCATAACTTGGTTTGAATCCAACTACCCCACAAAAATCTGCAGGCTGGCGAACAGATCCTCCTGTATCGGATCCTAAACTCACCATACATAAATTCGCTTGTACCGCAACTGCTGAACCGCCAGAAGAACCACCCGAAACCAAGGATTGATTGGCCGCATTTTTTACCGCACCATAGGCAGAATTTTCATTGCTACTACCCATTGCAAATTCATCACAGTTTTGACGACCAATAATAATCGCACCTGCTGCAAGTAATTTTTCAACTGCAGTCGCTGAATAAACAGCTGTATAATTTTCTAGCATTTTAGAAGCTGCAGACAATGCATGCCCCTTGTAAGAAATCACATCTTTGATACCCACTACAACACCATGCAATGCCCCCATTGGTTTACCATCAAGTCTTTCTTGATCCAATGCATTGGCTCTTTGAATTGCCTCATCAGCAAAAACTTCTAAATAAGCATTTAGATTTTTTTGACCTTCAATTTGGTCTAGATAAAATTGTACTGCTTGCGCACAGGTTGTTGCTCCGGTCTTTAATTGACCATGGTAGGTTTGAATGTCGGTGAAACAGAACATCGTTGTTTAAGAAGCTTTCTCGTCCTTTTCTTTTATGCCTTCTTCGATTTCTTTTTTCACGTTATTTTTAGCATCATTGAATTCGCGGATACCTTTACCTAATCCACGCATGAATTCAGGGATTTTACGACCG
>JBDKGO010000062.1:0-2988 GCA_039798125.1 Bacteroidota bacterium
ATATTGTGCATTGAGCTGATCCATTTTTTCACTTGGGCCGTAAGAACTTAAGAACCACAACAACAAACTAATCATTATGATTACTTTACCTGCATCCACCACAAATATTTTTGCTTTTTGAATCATCGTCATACCTACATTACCCCAGCGTGGTGCACGGTATACTGGTAGTTCTAAAATAAAATAACTTTTCTCTTTGATCTTGATAAAAAACTTAAGAATAAAGCTTGCTAAAAGTGCCATGACAATCCCTAATAAATAAAGTGCCATCATCACCAACCCTTGTAAACTTAAAAAACCAAAATACATGGTATTGTCTATCACCAAAGAAATTAAAATAGTGTACACAGGTAGTCTTGCACTACAACTCATGAAGGGTGTTACTAATATGGTGAGTAAGCGTTCTTTTTTATTTTCAATATTTCTAGCACTCATAATAGCTGGCACAGCACAAGCAAATCCACTAATCATGGGCATCACACTCTTGCCATTCAATCCTACTTTACGCATTAATTTATCACTTAAGAAACTGATCCTAGCCATATAGCCCGTATCCTCTAGCAAAGTGATGAGTCCAAATAAGATCATAATCTGTGGCACAAAAATCACAATACCACCAATGCCTGCAACAAAACCATTTACCAATAAGTCCTGCCACCAAGCTTGAGGTAACACTTCATTTAAATAAGTAGTGATATTGGTAAAAATCCATTCAATGCCATCCATTGGGAAGGAGGCCATCCAGAAAACAGACTGAAACAATAAAAACAACACACTTAATAAAATTAGATATCCTCCTACACGGTGTAATAAAATATTGTCTAATCGATCTGTTCTTTTTTTCTTTGCAGTAGGGTCTGGTTCGGTCACCCATTTTTTCATCAACTCTTGTATGCGTTGATAACGTTGTAAGATTTCTTGTGCCTGCGTTTTAGTATGGTTAAAATCTGTTTCAATTTCAATCTGCTCAATATTTTCTTGCATTTCTTGATCCAAAGGAAAAGTGGCATGATGCATTAGATAATGCAAAGCTGCATAGTCACTATGTGTAGGATAAGTTTTTTTAAATGCATCAATCGCAGCAGGGGCAAGGTTTTTATTGTCAATGAAACTTTCTTGATTTCTTGAACGTGGTGTTTCAATAATTTGCCCCAACACTTTTTTTAATTCCCCTAAGCCTTTATTTTTTCTTGCGTCTACTGCAACAACAGGAATGCCCAAATCGGATTGCAGTCCTGCAATATCCACTTTAATGCCCTTTTTTTGTGCAAGGTCATTCATGGTGAGCGCCAAGACCACAGGAATTTTTAAATCAATAATTTGACTGCAAAAAAGTAAATTTCTTTTTAAATTACTTGCATCTGCAATTAATAAAATCACATCTGTTTTTACGGCTTCGTCCACCCCCATCAACACACGGTAAGCCACCCATTCATCTTCTCTTTTTGGATAAAAACTATAAGTACCAGGCAGGTCAATTAAGGTACTTTCGTGCGGTCCAATTTTTAGATCCCCTGTTTTTTTATCTACCGTTACACCAGGGAAATTGCCTACTTTTTGTTGTAACCCTGTTAAGGCATTAAAAAGCGAACTTTTTCCACTGTTGGGATTACCCACTAAGGCGATATGTATACCTGCTTTCACGATTGGTCGCAAAGCTAGCCATTAAGCATAGGGACTACTTACGAAATTAGAAATTGAAACCTTTTAAAATGTATGACTTTTAGCAGTTTTTGAGCCAATAGACGATAAAACTAGTCTCCATTGCTTAATTTTATAGTTCAAACACGATCTATGCGTTTAATGATTACCTCCCTCTTTTTATTTGTATCCTTTTTTGGCCTTGCTCAAAAGCTAAATAAGGCAGATCGTCAGTTGATAAAAAACTTAAAATTACACGTTCAATATTTAGCGAGTGATGTGCTTGAAGGACGTCGCGCGGGTAGTGAAGGAGAGCAAAAAGCAGTCGATTATATCATTGCACAATATGAAAGCGCTGGCATACAGCCCATGGGAACTCAAGGATTTATTCAAGCATTCCCAATCAATGAAGGTAAAAAATGGGGTGAGCATGCATTTTTAAAAGTGAATCAACAATCGCTGGATTTTGGTACTGATTTTTTTACAGTATCTACAGGATTGAATGGTCAATTTACCACAAAGTCAACCTTAGCATTAGAAGAAGCTGGCCAAGTTTGGTTTAAAGATGTACAAGAAGTTTTAGAAGAACAACAAAGCAATCCGCATTTTGATTTACAAGATTGGATTAAAACAACTACTAATCTTATGAAAGAAAAAAATGCAAGGGCATTGTTTCTTTATAATAGTGGTAGTTTGGTGGACAATATACAATTTAACAAATTTGACACAAGTGCTGCATTAGCTATACCAGTAGTATACATCACTAAAGATGGGTTTAAAAAATACTTTAATGATGCATTGGGCACATTTGATATTGAGGCTAATTTAATTTTAACGCCGCAAATTAGAACAGGGAAAAATGTAGTGGCTTATATTGATAATAAAGCTGCACATACAGTGGTGTTGGGTGCACATGTAGACCATTTAGGGTACAATCAGGACAAAAATGCATTGGACATTAACAATGATATCCGCAATGGTGCCGACGACAATGCCAGTGGTACTTCGGCTTTGATCGAATTAGCGAAGACATTAAAGAAGGCTTCCAATATAAGTGACGGAGCATTTAGTAAAAATAATTATTTGATCATTCATTTTTCTGCCGAAGAACTTGGATTGATTGGAAGCAAATATTGGTTAGACCATCCAACCATTCAAACCAATTTTAATTATATGGTGAATATGGATATGGTGGGTAGGTATGATGCCACTAAAAAAATGAGCCTTGGTGGATACGGCACATCGAGCAAGTGGTCCGAAATTATTTCAAAAACACCAACTTCGTTATTGTATACCATTGATAGTGCTGGAACTGGGCCAAGTGATCATGCTAGTTTTTATAGAAAA
>JBDKGO010000063.1:0-2953 GCA_039798125.1 Bacteroidota bacterium
GTGAGTGAAAAGGCAAAAGCAAAAGTAAAACAACTTATGCTGGATGCTGGTGTCTCAGACGACCCTAACTATTTTTTAAGAGTAGGTGTAGTGGGCGGAGGCTGCTCTGGATTGAGCTACAAACTAGACTTTGACAATGAAATCAAGCCGATGGATCAAGTCTTTGAAGACAACGGCGTGAAAATTGTAACAGACCTGAAGAGTTTTTTATACTTAGTCAATACTGAACTTGAGTTTTCTGACGGATTGAACGGAAAGGGATTTTATTTCAACAATCCCAATGCAAGCAGAAGTTGTGGCTGCGGAGAGAGTTTTGCAGTATAACTTTTTTGTACTCGAAACGATTATAAAATTTAACGATTTATCTAAAATGCCCCTGTAAAACAGGGGCATTTTTTATGTAGCTTTGGGCCATGTGGGCAATATGTAAAAAAGAGTGGGCACATTATTTCGGAAGCCTTTCAGGCTATTTGATCATCAGTTTCTATTTACTGGTAAATGGACTATTGTTATTTGTCCTCCCCAATTTCAACGTATTAGATTTTGGTTACACCAGCTTGCAAGTGTATTTTGATTTTGCGCCATGGATTTTAATCCTTTTGATCCCTGCCATTACCATGCGGAGTTTCTCCGAAGAATACAAGCAAGGCACTTACGAAATATTAAAAAGCCTTCCAATTTCAAACAGGTCTATTTTGATTGGAAAATATGTAGGCGTTGTTTCAATTACTATACTAGCAATCCTTCCTACATTTTTTTATGCGATCGTCCTCAATTATTTAAGTGCAATAGGCGGGATAGATTGGGGTGCAACCATCGGTGCTTATATTGGATTAATTGCCTTGGCTGCAGTATATGTGGCAGTTGGTGTTTTTATGAGTACGGCTACAAAGCATACTATGATTGCTTTATTGGGTTCCGTCATCATTTGTATTTTTTTATACAAAGGATTTGATTGGATTGCCGACTTGCAATTTTTTAAAAATGGATATGATTTTTATATTCGTCAATTAGGCCTTGCTGCACATTATCAAAATTTAAACAAGGGCGCGATTGGATTAGCTGATATCCTGTATTTTAAAATCATTATACTATTATTTGGTCTTGGCGCAATCGAACAATTGTCAGGTAAGTTCAAGTATAGCTGGGTTTTATTCGTCATGCTTGTATTGATTTACCTATGTCAATTGTATCCATTGCAATTAGATCTTACGAAAGACCAGCGCTATACCATCAGTGATCAATCTACTATATTGGTTCAAGCGGTACAAAAGCCGGTAAAAATCCATCTTTATCTTGGAGGCGAATTGCCAGCACATTATAAAAAACTAGAACTCGCCACTATTCAGTTGCTTGATCAATTAGAACAACTGAATCCTGCATGGGTAAGTTGGGAACAGACTGTTCCGGGCGAACTATTTAAAGACAGTGCTTTGATGCTATTTTATGATAGTCTTCAAAAGCAAGGGTTGCCTATTGATCGTTTTCAAAATACGGAAACGATTACTGATAAAAAATTAGATCAATTATTGGTGCCAGGGTTATTGATTGAAGTAGAGGGACAAAAGCCAATCGCGATTGACTTAAGAAGCAGCAAGCAATTTTTTAAGCCATATAATATTGTAAAGGAATTACCAGAAATAGATATTGAAGCCAGCTTTAATGCTGCAGAGGCACTCTTGGAATATAAAGTTGTGCAGGCCATTTATTTAATGAATAGGACTGAACGCCCGAACATTGCTTATCTAGTGGGCAATGGTCAGCCATTGGATTATACAGTAAACGATTTAGGACAGTCCATTAAAAATCAATATAATCTTGGTGTATTTGATTTAAAGAAAGGATTCCCAGATGCAAGTAAAATCAATACATTATTAATTGTAAAACCAACTCAGCGCTTTACGGAATTAGACCAATTAAAAATTGACCAATTTGTACTTGCTGGTGGCAATGTGATTTGGGCATTGGATCCATTGTATGCGGAGTATGACAGTTTACGCAATACAAACGGCGCCTACCTTGCCTTTGATCGTGGACTAGGTTTAGACGCCTTGTTGTTTAAATATGGGGTAAGGGTGAATGTTAATTTAGTGCAAGATTTGAATTGCGCTAAATTGCCAATGGTGGTTGGTGTAGATGCAGCAGGTGCGCCAACAATACAAAGAGTGCCTTGGCCATATTATCCTTTTGCACAAGCTGGATCGGAGCATCCTATGGTACAAAATATGGATAGGGTGTTGACAGCCTTCCCAGCAAGTATTGACACCGTAAGGGCTGCAGGTATTACCAAGACCATTTTATTAACTACGGATTCTACAAGCAGGATCATTAGTAGCCCAACGATGATTCAATTAAATAGTGGTCAGCAGGAAGGTGAATTAGCAAGTTTTACAAAACAACATATTCCGATTGCAGTTTTATTAGAAGGTCAATTTAAGTCTGCCTTTGCAGGTAGGCTTACTCAGTCTTTAATGGACTCAGTTCAATTAGCCACCGGCAAGGCTTTTGAGAATACTGGCAATAAAGCATCAAAACAAATTGTACTTTCCGATGCCGATTTAATTACCAATTTTGTGGATGCTCAAAAAGGGCCGCTCCCAATGGGGATGATACCTTATGAGGGCGTACAATTTGCGAATCCTGTTTTTTTTCAAAACATGATTGCCTATTTAAACGAACCAGTTAGTTTATTAGAAGCAAGAAAAAAGAATCTAGTATTAAGAAGACTGGATCCGGGAAAAGTAGCCAAAAATAGACTTTGGATACAGTTGGTATTATTACTTGGTCCACTCTTTTTGCTTGGACTAGGTTATTGGGCAGCTTATGCGTATCGCCAATCTCGATTTGCTGTATCTAAATCATAGCTTATCTTTACAGCATGACAACAGATCAAATAGTATACCTAGTTTTTGGCGTGGTTGTAGTGACTGCATTAATTTTAGACTTAGGCTTT
>JBDKGO010000064.1:0-3965 GCA_039798125.1 Bacteroidota bacterium
GCACCAAGCCGTTTCAATCAGACAGTAAAAAGAGATATTGATCTTGCGAAGCGAAATGGAGATTTACTGGCAATAATCTCATTGAGAATTGAATTACCTACATTGATCAAAAGCAAGTATTTGAACCAACCAATTGAGCAGGTTAAGTTAGATGTGGAATCACTCTTAATTGAGATGAATTTCAAATTAAAATCTATCTTACGGAGCTCCGACTGTATTTCTAGAGTCTCAGTCGCTGGATTTTGGATTCTGATTAATTCGGCAAGTCAAGAAAATTTAAGTTTACTTTCGGAGCGAATTAATAACTTATTTCCACATATTGTTAAAATCAAAGTAATCCAAAGAATGAAAGATCAGGATCAATTTAGCTGGTATGAGAAGATAGATAAAGAACATTTTGTAGGCTGAAATTCAAGTAAGTTTTATAACTTGCTTCAAAGAGTTTCAAATACCCCGAGTTAATTCAATATTACAATCCGTGACAAACTTTTAATTTAATGCACAGAATTTAGAAGTAGCGCTAATTTACTTTCAATAAAAATTACGCTGATTCAATGACAAAAAATGTTGTATTCGGCGAATTACAGAGTTTTATGGATGATCCTGAGATTGAGGAAATCTGGATAAACTCTCCAAATCGAATTTTTATTGCTAAAAATGGAAATAGTTCACTCACTAACTTAGTACTCACCGAATCAGATGTACATCAATTATTAGAGCGACTGTTGATTTGGGGTGGTCGTAGATTAGATGTCTCAAATCCTTTTGTTGATGCTCGTTTACCCGATGGCAGTCGACTACATGCAGCTATTCCTGAAGTAACAGCAACGCATTGGTCAGTAAACATTCGCAAACATTTAATGCGCGGGAGCACGTTAGAAGATTTAGTGAATCTGGATGCCCTGTCGACTGAGATTGCTAACTACCTAAATTTCGCTGTTGAATTTGGCGCCAATATATTGATAAGCGGTGGAACACAAGCCGGTAAAACAACTTTGTTAAATGCGCTAGCAAGTGATATTCCAGCAACTCAGCGCGTTATAACTATAGAAGAAGTCTTTGAACTTAAGCCTAATCTTCCTGATTGTGTGGCATTGCAAACACGAAATTCAAATTTAGAAGGTACCGGCGAGATTTCACTTCGCAGACTTATAAAAGAAGCTCTTCGAATGCGTCCTGCACGAATAATCGTCGGAGAGGTTAGAGAAGCTGAGGCATTAGATCTGCTTATTTCCTTGAACTCAGGATTGCCAGGAATGGCAACAATTCACGCTAATTCAGCAAGAAGTGCAATTCAAAAACTTCAACTTTTGCCCTTACTTGCAGGCGAGAATATTACTCATAGCTTCATAAATCCAACGATTGCACAAAGTATTGATCTGATAATTCAATGCAATTTAGGAGTAGATGGAAAACGAAGAATCACAGAGGTTGCTGCTTTAAGTGGTCGAATAGAAGAAAATCAAATGGAGATAGAAACTCTTTTTAAATGGAATGGTAAAAAATATATGACCGGTGTTGGAAATCCTATTTCTATACTCGAAAATAAAAGAAGTTATCAAAGGTAATAAATCTTGAATCCAACAACATTCCTGCTTTTAATATCCTTAACCTTGTTCCTCTTCGTCTTTGTGTACAAATCAAATAGAGCCAACAAAGTCATAATTGACAGGATTGAATCACTTCCAGAGGTTATAGAACTAATAATTTCCGGGCTTCAGGTAGGAATGTCCATTTCTGAGACTCTAGCTAATTTATCCAAAATTGGACCGAACTGCATTAAAGAATCTTTTATGGAATTTGAAAACCGCCTTAGAAATGGTGGTTATTTTGAAAGTGAGATTCATTGGCTAAAAAATGAGTTTAAAGATCCATTGGCTGATCAATTATTTGAAACATTGATTTATGCAAATAAATTTGGCGGTAGAAATGCTATAAAAATTCTTCATGAACTAGCCGAATTTGTGGCTAGTGACCTAGCGCTTAGATCAGAAATATCAGCAAGATTTGGTTGGGTGAAAAATTCAGCCTCTTTAGCTGCAGCAGCCCCATGGCTTTTATATTTAATTTTGCGCACTCAAGAAAATGCAAAGATTGCGTATAGCCAGCCATTTGGCCAACTCCTCATGATTATCGGTTTTGTACTAACAGTGATTGCATATTTCTGGATGCAAAAAATAGCAACTCTTCCAAGGGCAAAACGAATATTTATTAGAAATTTAAATTCTGAGGAAGTTAAATGACGAGATTAACAATTTATGAGTTTGTACTAATCGCACCAGCCTTAATATTTTCAATAAGAGTTGTTTTAATTGAGCTATCAAAAGGTATATCAGTGATTGATTACACTGAACAGCAAATTAAAGTAAAAAATTTGATAGCGGTGCTTACTCGAACAAAACTTGATCAAAATTTATTAAATGAGGAGTTAGTAAGCATTTTACAGATGGCAGCAATAATGATCTCGGCTGGAGAAAGCCCGGTTACTTCACTTAAACACATAGCCGAAAGAAGTGAAGGAATTATCCCTGAAATGATGCGAAGAGAATTCAATAATTTAGAATCCGGCGGGAGTTTAGTGAAAACATTGGATTATCTGGCCGTTACTTCCAGTTCTAAGCAGGTCAAAAGATTAGGAAACTCGATCCAAGTTGCCATAGATCGAGGATCCCCAATACTTCAAGTAATACAAAATCAAGTTAATTCAATAAATAAGGAAATACATACACAGTTACTGCGGAAATCGGGGAAAAGTGAGATTGCATTACTAATTCCAGTGGTTTTTCTATTGTATGGCTTGAACTTTGGGTCAATTTAAATGAGTTATCCACAAATCATAATTTTGGAGTTAATTCAATTTAAGAAAATAGTAAAGTTTATTTAAATCGGTGCTACGCAAATATATAGGAGTAAATAAAATGTCTAAGAAAATTGATTGGTTATTAGAAAAAGCTATTTCACTGAAATTGTTGATTACAAAAGGTAGAAGTCGCGGAGATGTACCAGGATGGGTGTTAGTTGTTCTGATGACAACTGCCTTAGTAACAGGCATTTGGTCTATCGCTGCTCCTAAATTAACAACCATATTACGGAATTCATTAGATGCCATGTCTGGAATTAAGTAGTTGATTAAATTAAGCAACAAGTTAACCAAGGTAGTATGGAAAAAGAGCCGTGGGAATATCGAATCCTTTATAACCATTTTGCCGCAGGTAGCAATATTTCTAATTAGTATTCAATTGGTTTTTATGCAATTTATTTATGCAATTTACTCAAAGCAAAGATGCCTATTTGCTGCATGGAAGAGATTCTTCTGTTCCGTTAAATACTGCTGACAAAATTCAATATAAAGAGGAGCCATTGATTGGCGGAGGAAAGGTAAAGGTTTTATCCACCGTTAAAAGTCAGCCAATTTTCCTAGCAAATTTACTGACAATTAAAGCTCAGACAAACTCGATTGAATTAGATGAGTCGTCAATTAGTTAACAAGATTAAATTAATATTTTCTGGTAAATCAAATGGATCAGCAATAACTGAGTTCCTGATTTTCACATTACCTTTTTTTGCTGCCTTGCTCCTAATAACTTTAAATGTATACCAACACTCAATGGCCACCAATGAGGCAAAAAATCTTGCTAGACAAAGTTTGCGAGCATTTATAACTAGTCCCAATAATGAAATTGCTGAGGCAAGGGGAAACCAAGTCCTAGAGATTTATCGGGATAATCTCTCCTCACAGGATTTTAATAATAGAAATTTCGAGATTAAATTTGAATGTTCAAACAATCCCTGTCTTTCTCCTGGTGGCTCTGTTTCCGCATATTTAAGAGTTTCGATCAAGGGTCAAAAATTTAGGGAGATCACTAGTTCAGCTACGGAGTATGTGGACTTGTGGCGATAAAAAAAGTAACGAGATTTCTAAACGGTAAATCACAAGGTTCACTAATTCCTCTGTCATTTGGGTT
>JBDKGO010000065.1:0-2524 GCA_039798125.1 Bacteroidota bacterium
GTAGGAGGAGTACCATTTTGTTTTTGTAACTTGCAGCATGTCTTTTTTTTCTAAATCATCTGCTCCAATCTATATTGCTGGTCCCTGCAGTGTAGAGTCTAAAGCACAATTGCATGAAATTGCTACGGCATTTAAATCAATGCCGATTCAATTTATGCGTGCAGGTGTTTGGAAACCAAGAACACGACCAGGCAGTTTTGAAGGATTGGGAGAGCAGGCTTTGCAATGGTTGTCGGAAATAAAAAAAGAATTTCAAATCCCTATAGCAATTGAAGTAGCCGAGCCCGCACATGTTGAGTTGGCATTGCGCTATGATGTAGATGTAGTATGGTTGGGTGCCAGAACGGTAGTGAATCCATTTCAAGTGCAGCGACTTGCCGACGCGCTTCAAGGAGTTCATTTGCCCGTAATGATCAAAAATCCAGTTACCCCTGATGTAGATTTATGGATAGGCGCTATTGAGCGAATGGAAAAAGTGGGCATCACCGATATTGCCGCAGTGCATAGAGGTTTTTCTACTTATGCTAAATCCGCTTCGTATAGAAACGAACCTAATTGGATTATCCCTATTGAATTAAAACGCAGAAGACCTGAACTTATACTTATAAATGATCCAAGCCATATAACAGGACAAAGTGCACATGTGGCTGCTATGGCGCAACGGGCTATGGATATGGGTTTTGATGGCTTGATGATAGAAACACATCCTAATCCGAGTTCGGCATTAAGTGATGCAGCACAACAAATTACACCAGCAGCATTAGCCGTTTTAATTCAAGAACTGAAAATACGAACACCCCATTTAGAAGCTTCTAATCAATTAGCGCAACTAGATTTTTATCGTCAATTGATGGATAGTGTAGATGATGAAATCATTGCTTTGATTGCGCGTAGAATGGAATTGAGCAATCAATTAGGGGTACTAAAAAAAGAAATGAATTTAAGTGCATATCAACCTGAGCGCTGGAGAGAAATCATTGCCTCTAAAACACATACGGCTGCATTGAAAGGTTTAGATCCTCAATTGATCAAACAAGTATTTGAACAAATTCATGATGCTAGTATCAATCACCAATTAGGTTTATTTTTAGATTCAACTCATAAGAAATAAGTATCTTGTACATTAAAATATTTTTCTAGTGGCATTAGAACATCATCTCGATAGTAAATTACGTTTTACACAACAAGTAGAAAATTCAGAAGCCTACGTTTTAGCGTTTATCAATGAAACGAAAACAATTCAATCCGGATTAAAGGTTTTGGAAATTGGTTGTGGCGAAGGCGGTGTTTTAAAACCATTTATTGCAAGAGGTTGTCTATGTGTTGGTGTTGATTTAGATCAAATACGCATTGATATTGCCAATGATTATTTTGCTAATGAAATTAGTCAAGGCAAAGTGCAGTTTATTAATCAAGATGTTTATGAAGCTTCTTTTGTGAGCCAGTTTCAAAACTATTTTGATGTTATTATTTTAAAAGATGCAATTGAACATATTCCCAATCAAGAAGCTTTTATCCCGCACCTAAAAAAATTATTAGCACCATCAGGACAAATATTTTTTGGTTTTCCGCCTTGGCAAATGCCTTTTGGTGGCCATCAACAATTAGCCTTAAACAAATGGACCAGCAAATTGCCTTATTATCATTTGCTTCCTAATTTTCTTTATGCTGGTATTTTAAAATTAGGCGGAGAAACAAGTGGGAAAATAGATGAGTTGCTAGAGATTAAATCGACACGAATTTCTATTGAGCGATTTGAACGTATTGTAAAAGCAGCTGGATTAAACATTATTAATAATCGCCATTATCTCATCAATCCTATTTATAAATATAAATTTGGATTAAATGCGCGCGTACAATTTGCTTTTATAAAAGCAATTCCATTCGTTCGCAATTTTCTTACTACTTGTGTGTATTATTCAGTAGGCTAAGCCTGTTGCCATTTTTCCCAACAAGCATCTGCTTGAAGGCAGAGCATTTCATACCCATTTTTTATTATCGCACCTTGGGCGGCGGCTTTTTGCAATAAGCTTGTTTCGCTTGGATTATAAATTAGGTCGATAACAATATGCCTTTCGTTTAGAGCATCGGTATTCGGTAGCGGACAAGCAGTTGTGTTGGGATACATACCCACAGGCGTGGTATTAATAAGGAGTGTGTGCTCCTTGATGATGGAAGGACTAAGCGCTTCATAACTAAGGGCATGGGCAGTCGTATTTCTGCTGACTAATTGGTAGGGAATTTGTAATTGGCTTAACGCAAATTGAACTGCTTTAGATGCGCCTCCTGTTCCCAATACGAGTGCTTTATAAGATTTGTTTTCCTTTAATAAGGGGCGAATACTTTTAGAAAAACCTATCCAATCGGTATTAAAACCAAATAGTTTTCCATGGCTAATGCTAATGCCATTAACAGCGCCAATTGCTTGTGCCGTGGCATCGATAGCATCTAAAAAGGGAATGACCGCTTCTTTATAAGGAATCGTTACATTAAGCCCAACAAGCTCTGGATGTGCTTTGATAAG
>JBDKGO010000066.1:0-2826 GCA_039798125.1 Bacteroidota bacterium
TGAGGAGATTCAAATGTTTTACCATGATCTGTTGATCGAGAAAACCAAATAAACCCTGTATAAGGCTTAGAAAGACTTTGAGTCCAGGTGATATAAATATTTCCCTCGGGGCCAATAGCAATCTTGGGTTTAGCATCTCCTGATGTTCCTATTTGCTGCATTTCAGTATTTACGTTTACTGATCCAGAGAAATGTGCGCCTTGATCATTCGAAGAATCAACAACAACAAATCCTTGGCGCTCTTGAGCTCTTGAATTCGCCATAAATTACCTGATTTATCAAATGAAACAGACGCGGCAACCGAAGGTCCATGGCTGTGGCCCTCATGAGCAATAGTTATCTGGCAAGAAAAAATTAATAAAAGAAATATTATTTTTTCTAAAAATTTAATAATCAAATTTAATTTGTGCATAACCCGTTCTTTGTGGATAAGGATGAGAAACATACGCTTGATCATTAAAAATATTATCTACTCCTAATGATGCTGTCCATCTATCTTTGAATTTATAGTTTGCTTTAGCATCAACGAATAAGAATTGGCTAGCCGCTTTGTAAGTCTCTGGATTCGTATCACTATTTAGCGACCCGCTAAACTCAAAGTCAAATTATTATCAACGTGATAAGTTGCGACAGCTTTGTAAAGCTGCTTGGGAAGTCGTGGGGCATTTTTACCTGTATTTGCAGGCGTTAATGTATCTTGCAAAACTTTTCCATCAGTTAAGGTTGCATTGGCATTCAAATCAAGTCCGGATATAAAAAGATTTTGCCATTGAGTTGATAACTCAGCCCCATATGTTCTTATATGATCCACATTTTGAATATAAGTGCACTGTTGAGTTGCTCCTGCTGACGGGCAATTTGTAGCTACATTAACTGTAGTTGTTTGAGAAAGTAGTGCATCATATTTATGTTCATTAAAAAAGCTCACTCTCACTAAGCCATTCAAAAATCTTCTTTCAGCCGTAAGTTCTGCAGAGAATATTTCCTCGGGCTTTAAATTAGGGTTATTTTGAATGGCATTATTACCGGTTGTTGAAGTTAATTGTTGATAAAGCTCATTTACTGTAGGAAATCTGTATGCTTTACCAAAAGCGGCTCTAAATCCCCATGCTGGAACTGGTTCGTAATTCAAAGATGCTTTAGGCGAAAATTTTGCATCCGATTTGTCTGAATAATTAGTTAAAATTGGAGTACTTGCACTATTGTAATTTGACCCTTCGTAAGCCTTCCAATACTCTTCGCGACCCCCTAAAGTTAGAGACCATAGCGGGGAAAGCTGCCATTTATCTTGAATATAAAGAGCTTGCGTTTGTGTATTCCCATTTGAGGCTGTGTTTAAGGCTCCTTTTTGATTTACCGTCCAATCACTAGTGAAATTTGTTGTAGTTCTTAATTGATAACCATCGATATGATAACCAATATCAATCGTATGATCTTTTGGTCTCAATGTTCCTCTTGCATCAAGTATTGTCCAGCCCGTTCCATTCTGATCTGTAAGTTTACCTAAAGTAGTTTGCGTGTAAGGATTAACTTGGCCAGCGGTAGCTAAATCTGAACTATTACTTAAATCTTTACTATAGTTGTAATTTGAAAGCGTAAGCTGCCAATCATAAAAGCCCTTTGTATCAGATTTAAAATCAAGCGCTTGCATAATATGCAACGCTTCTCCTTTTGCAGGGTTCATTGCTGCAATTGTATATTTCTTGCCGTTAAAATTTACATTGCCATAATAAATTGGGTTGCCGTTTGAATCTTTTATATAGCTTTGCACATCTGTTTTGCTATTAAGGTCCCAAATACCAATCGTATAATTTAGTTTAGTTTGATTAGCTAGATCATAAGTAGCCTTGAATTTAATGTTTGTTTGAGTTGAGTCGGTTATATTCGTGGCACCAAATACCACCCTATTTGCATTCTTTTCACTAATGTCTTGATACGCCCCAGTAATTAAAGTCCCTGCTCCAGCATTAGTAGTAGAACGATTTGAGACGGAAAAATCTAAAGGCTGACCTCTGTTTTCTAAACGATTAACACCAAACCAAAAACTTAAATCATTTATCTTGTTTCCAAATGAAGCTGTTTGATGATTTCCAATTGAAGTTTGATCGGTGCCGTAAAGTTTAAAGCTCTGATGGAATCCCTGGACGCCAGCGTGACTTTCGAATTTTTCTGGCATGCGAGTTTGAATATTAATTACCCCTCCCAATGAATTGCCTGCATAGATAGACGAAAATGGCCCATACATCATGCTTATATTTTGAATTTCTTCAGGGCTAACCATTCCCCAGCGAGGTGGAAAGGAAAATGAATTGCCTAATAAATTAGATAAAAGTATGCCGTCCATATAAAGCATACTTTGAGCACTCGATATTGCGCCAATCGTTCTCGATGCAATAATCCCATTCGGGTCACCAATCGATCTTTCGCGCACTTGAATACTTGGTAAGTATTTTAATGTTTGAGCTGGTGTTGCAGCATTAATACTCTCTTCAATTTGCTTTTTGTCATAAGTTTCAACAGTAGCGGGAAATTTAATGATTCGACTATCGATAAAAGAATCTTTTACTGTAATAGTGTCGGTCATCAAATCAGACGTCTCTTCAGACAATGCTGATCCTATAACAAATAAATATAAAATTGCAGGGAAAATCTTCCTTAAAATCATTTAATCAATCTCCTAAAATAGATAAAAGTTGTGCAAATTTATGCACAAGCAATGCATTAATAGATAGATTAAATAACCGGCGGAGCTTGAGGGAAGTGAGAGGATCTGAAGTAGGACTGAAGTATTGGGGATTCGTATTCTAGAAAAAATTTTGAAGCATT
>JBDKGO010000067.1:0-2516 GCA_039798125.1 Bacteroidota bacterium
ACAATGTAAGCTTTGAAAACACTTTTTCCTACATTTTTGATTGCATAAGCTTCTTGATCTTCAGGTTGATCAAGGTATGCAGTATCACCATCTTTATATTCTTTTTTTACAATTTTACCGTCAGGGTAAATTCGCTCTAATTTACCGCCTTTGATGAAATAGACAGCTCTAGCACCAGGTCTAGCTACACTCGGAAGAGTTGCACCTGGCTGCATAGTAAAGATAACGCCAGAGGCTTTGTCGTTGCTGAAAATTTGTTTGCTATCAACACCTTTGTTATCAGCTAATACTGTTGTAGAAGCTAAGGCAAAGAATAAAGTGGTAATCAACAATTGAAGAGTTTTTTTCATCGCAAACCTTTCTTAAAATTATTTGAGCACCATGCCCAATAATAATTCTATAGATTTCTCTGCTTTTTTGGTTACATTTTCGTTATAGTTTTAAGAGATAATATGAAAACCAATCTTTCTATTTTTTTAATTCAAGCGACAAAGGAAGTCATTTATTAACACTTGAGATTAACTATTCAGCAAGATCATTTATTGTAGAACTAAGAATACCTGTAAAACTTATTATTTAGCTGAAATGCAGCAGATCAAAATTAATCTGTTTGCCCTATTAATCAACTGGCTAGCATTAAACTAGTATTTGAAAAGATAAATTATGTTCGCAGCTTGTTGTCTATGCATGAGTGTTTGTGCATTTAGCGAGCCACAACTACTTTACGAGCAGATGTCTTACTTGCAATTCGCTTAGTTGATTTCGTCACTTTCTGTTTACCTACGTTTGAAATCTTTGTACTCTTAATCAACTTCGACTTAGCTGCAGTTGCTCTTTTGTGAGGCTTATTTCGACAAAGCTTGGACTCGCCAATTAATGCATCTGCAGGGATTCCAAGTGAAGCATTCAGTCGGCGGATCATAGGCAGCGTCAAGGGTCGTGAGTAATTTAGAATTTCATATACTCGATTGGTCTCACCTATCATTGGCCGTAAGTCTTTAGGAGTTAGGCCTGCTTGCTCCATACGAAATTTGATCGCCTCGACTGGATCGGGTGCATCTATTGCGTGTATCTTTGTTTCATAGGCTTCAATGACCATCAGTAACATCTCAAAGTTGTCGGCTTCGATTGAGTCGGGTTTAGGCTCTTGATCGAAGTAAGGTGCAATAGCTTTGAGCGCCATCTGATAATCAACCTCGGTACGAATTGGCTTGATCTTCATTTTTGACTTTCCATTTATTGATCTACTGTCTCAGCATCGATTGCATCGTAATCAGCATGCGTACCTACAAATTTAATATAGACCGCTCCAAATCGGTAAGCGACCGCCACGATTAATCGATACCTATTTCCTAGAATATTGAACACAACACGGTTGTGACCAACGAAACTCGCGGTTCTAAATTGATCTTTAATTTGTTGCGGCGTTTCCCAACACGCTTTCTTCGCCTCGTCATACCAAGCTCTCAGCGCCTGCTCGGTATTGGAATGCTTGGCATAGAACGTTTTTAGCTTGGCTTGGGAAATTACACGCATAGATAAATCATAGTCCCAATTTGGGACTAATGCAAGCATAGGAATGAAAAAATTATTTCAAATTAGAAAACTACTACAAACACCAAATAACATTAGAATGGAAATAATTACTCATGCAAAATACGCTTAGCTTTCCTCTTTAAATTGAGGAAATTTTTCAATATTTTTTAGTACGCATAACAACAAATTCATTAATGAAATCCTCTATCCAACAAAGCGCTGCGCTTTTATTTCAAGCCCAACAAACTGGCCAGACTATTGATTTAATTTCTGGTCAATTTATTGATCTGACTACGCAAGACGCCTATCAGATTCAGGAAATAAATATTAAGCGTTCGGGACAGCCTATCATTGGCTATAAATTGGGCTATACCAGCGCAGCAATGCGCGAGCAAATGAAGATTTCAGAACCAAATTATGGCACCCTACTTCGCAACCAATGGATTGATGCAAGCACAGTATCTGCTCAGTTAAACAGAGACGAATTTATTCATCCGCTCATTGAACCGGAAATAGCTTTTTTAATAGGTAAAGACATTCGATCGCATTTAAGCGAGATCAATGATATTCAAAGCTATGTGAGCGCAGTAATCCCGGCATTAGAAGTAGTAGATACGCGATATCACAACTATCAATTTACTTTGATTGATAACATAGCTGATAGTAGTTCAAGTGCTAGATTTATCACTGGTCAGCCTATGAATTTATCAAACCTTAGTTCTTTAGCTGAAGTCAGTGTTGAATTGCATTGCTCGAATCAACATCTTGCCAGTGGATTGGCTGCTGATTGTATGGGAAATCCATTGCATGCCTTAATTTGGCTTTCTAATCGTCTTATTGCTCAAGGTGATTATTTGAAAGCTGATCAAATCATCATGACAGGCGGTTTGACTAAAGCTCAAGCTACGCACAAAGGCGATGTATTTAAAGCTGAGTTTAAAAATTTAGGCGATGTTGAATTAAAGTTTGTATAAAAATTA